>JAGAJY010000009.1 GCA_017848125.1 Oscillospiraceae bacterium | reverse complement strand
GGCATTACCTCCATACCCGTTTCACGCCTTACCTTCGCCGCCATAAGTATGGAATCCGCCCTTGTTCTTCCCGAGGGGGAATCGGGAAAGGTAAGCACATCTGCTCCCGCTTTTTTGAGAAAATGAGCCGATTCCATAAGCTTTACATCGTCACCGTCAAGAGGAGGAACAAGCTCCACAGCAATAAGCCGCTTTTTTCTGATACTGCCGTCGCTTTCGTACATAAAGCCACGCTTTACGGGGATTTTTCCCTGACAGGAAGCGTTCTTTCCCACCCTTTTCACAGGGGGCATTTTTCCGATATGCTCAGCAACAAAGCGTATATATTCGGGGGATGTGCCGCAGCAGCCTCCGCAGATATTCACACCCAGAGCGGCTATATCCTCCGCTTTTTCTCCGAAATACTCCGCTCCGCTCCCAAAGGAAAGCTGATTTCTCGCCATAACGGGATAGCCTGAATTTGGCAGAGCGGATATGAACACATTTTCGGGCAGACTTATCTTTTCCAGAACTCCGCATAAATGCACAGGTCCAACGCCGCAGTTAAGCCCAACGCAGTCCGCATATTCCGCCGCCTCGGAAAGAAGCCTTGCGGCACTGCGTCCCGATGAGCTGTAGCCGTATCTGTCTGCACAGAATGAAGCTATGATAAACAGCCTGTCTGCGTGCTTTTCTCTGATTTTCTTCATCACGGGAACAAGCACAGACGTGTCCGTAAAGGATTCGAAATTGATTATATCAATTCCCTTTGCGGCAAATATATCCGCCGCAGTCAGATACCATTTTGTCTGTTCGTCAAAGGAAAGCTCCGAAGCCTCGCCTATGTCGCCTGCCGCAAAAGCCTTGTCCCCTGCGCAGTCTGCCGCAATATCAGCCGCCGCAGAAAGATTCTCCGACCATTTTTCCAAGCTCTCCCCCGTCAGATGGGAGGCAAAGGAATTTGTTCTGATAAGCTCCGCTCCCGAAGCTATATATTCACGGTGTATTTCCTCAACTCTTTCACGGTGCAGAAGATTGGCAAGCTCAGGCAGCTCCTCCGTACCGTATTTTTCAGAATAATATGTCCCGAAAGCTCCGTCGGCAATGATTATTCTTTCCCTTAACCTCTCTTTTATTTTCACGATACGACCTGCTTTTCTCTCATAAATTCCATAAACATCTCCTCGGAAACGGGTCTTGAATAGTAGTAGCCCTGAAGATAGTGAACTCCCATCTTTGCAAGACCGTCAGCCATTTCCTTTGTTTCAACGCCCTCGGCAACGATGTGAACACCAAGGTCGCTTACCATTTTAACGGTATTATTGAGGATAATCTCGGATTTTTCCTTTTTATCCTCACCGAAGCTGGGCCATATAAGGCTCTTGTCAAACTTGACAAGGTCGTAGTTTACTTCTGCCATTTTGGACAGATTTGAATAGCCCGTGCCGAAATCGTCCATAGAGAATGAACAGCCCATGTCCCTGAAACGCTTCATATTCTTTTCAAGGAGAGAAGCGGATTCAACAGCGGTAGTTTCTGTTATTTCAAGATTTATGGAGGAAGGCTTTATGCCGTATTTCTTCATTATCTCGGAAAATGCGGTGGGAACAGCCTCGTCAATGCTCTGCAAAGCGGAAAGATTGACCTCGATATATTCCACAGGCAGACCGCTGTCACGCATAGTCTTTATGGTGGAGCATACCTTTTCAAAAATTATCTCGCCTATCCTGATAATAAGTCCGTTTTTCTCTGCAAGGGGGATAAATTCCTCGGGAGAAACAAAGCCTATGGTTTCCCTGTCCTTGAGCCTTACCAGAGCCTCTGCGGAAACAAAGCGCTTTTTCACCGTTGACCAGATAGGCTGATAAACCACCTCAAAGCCGTCGTTTTCGATAGCGTCAAGAAGCATTCTGCTGAGAATATCGCTTCTTTTCTTCTTTTCGGCAATATCGCTGTCAACCACTCTCACAAAGCCCGTACCGCCGTACTCAGAGCCGCATACGATAAGCTCACGGATATCCGCAGGCTCAGATGTGACATCGGGGCATTTTACTGTAACAACGTGGGCATTTACCTTAATTGAAGCACCCTCAACCTTGTAGGAATAGGAAAGCTTCTTTTCGATCTTAACTATCTTATCTCTGAAGCTGTCATCGCTCTGAGGTATCATTACCGCAAGGGTATTGCTTGAAAGCCTGTAAACCTGAGCCGAAAACATAAAGCCCATATCCTCGGCTACCATAGCCATAAGCTTCTCAAAGCGGTAATAGCCTATACTTCCTATCAGAATATCCTCATCGTCAACCACCAGCGCAGCAAGATTTATGGGTCTGCCGCCGATACAGTTGGTGCTTTCAAAGAACATCTGGGAAAAGGCTTTAAGATTGAATGCTCCCGTGCTTTCGTCAATATAAATATCGGAATTTTCAAAGGAGAAGTAAAGTGCGGTAACGCTCAGGGATATTGCAAGGCAGGAAACCAGCATATAGGGATTTGCAAACTGCACCACAGCCGCACAGAGCCATATGAGCAGATAGCATCTGAGGGCAAATCTTTTCTTGCCTGTCAGCATAGCCTTGTAGCGGAATGTTTCGGCGAAGGAAACGAAAATATAGAACATAATTCCCACATATAGAAAATCAACAGCACTTCCGTAGGAATAAACTCCGTTCTTGTCGTTGATATAATAAACCTCGCCGAATATTATCCCCAGCGTGCATACTGCATAAGGTATCAGCCAGAGAACAGTCAGAGTCCTGCTTACATTCTTGTTCCGTGCATTTCCCGTAAATTCCAGATATGCGGACATCAGGAAGGGAACGGAAAGGGTCAGGAAAAAGAATATCCTGTGGAAAAATCCGTTCAGTGGCGAATCAGGGAAATTGCATATCATAATTACCGTGAGAACGTCAAAAACAAGATTCAGCAGCGACACCGAAAGCATCACGCTGTATATCTGTGTGGTAAGAAGCTTAAGTCTCTTTGATTTTATATAATCCAGAACCACAAGTATCAGAAAGCACAGCGACGCAAACTGAAGTCTCAGGCTTATACCGATTTCAAGATCAAACATAGCGTTCAGTCCTTTCCAAAAAATAACTTTATTTATAATGAGCACAGCTATAATATGCTCACAGCCGCATAATGTTACTTATATTATGATTAATTCTCATTGTGCACAAACCCAAGCAGATTTATGATTTTGTGAAATTCATCAATAATACAAAGGTAACCACCACATACAGAAGGAGGAAGTTTTTTACGCAAAAAAATTTT
>JAGAJY010000171.1 GCA_017848125.1 Oscillospiraceae bacterium | reverse complement strand
TACAAAAAACGCCGCACATTTCTGTACGGCGTTTGGTAAAACTTATATAAATTACTGAGCAGCGTTGAGCTTCTTAGCAAGCTGGCTCTTCTTTCTTGCAGCCTGATTCTTGTGCATAATGCCCTTTGCGCAAGCCTGGTCAACCTTCTTGATAGCTGCCTTGATAGCCTCGGGGGACTTCTCAGCGTCAGCAGTCTTGATAGCAGTCTTGAGGCTGGACTTGATCATCTTGTTTCTGAGGGTCTTAGCTGCGATTACCTTTACTCTCTTCTTAGCGGACTTAATGTTAGGCATAGTTATTTCCTCCAAAATTTGTTCTTGATTAAATTATTTAAATCGGATTGGGCTGTGAATAAAAACCATAGACACGGTGTTGGCTTTTAGGAGCGTAATGACTCCGTTCCTGAAATCACGCTTTCTAATCCCTCGGAAAACGTCCACTTGTCGGCCCGAACATTTTCACACATACAAGTATTATACCATTAACAGCTAATTTTTTCAATATTTGATTGCATAAAATTTCTGATTAAAATAAGGATATTGTTTAGTTAAAATGCACATATTATCTGTGGTAAACTGTGAAATGAAAGGAACATAAGGTATTATGAGTAATTCGGATTACTGCCGCACCGACTTAGCGGTGGAAATGTTTGACCCTGACAGCGGAAAGCTGCCCAAGGGTATCACCAGAAAGCTGAGAAAAAGCTCGGTATGCGAAATTACGGAGATAAGTGTCAACGACGAGCTTGCAGGCATACGGATAGGCAAAAACAAGGGGAAGTACATTACTGTGGAAACAGACCGACTTTCCGCTCACCCTGAGGATATTACGGAGCAGTCCTCGAATATAGCAGATGAGCTTGACAGGCTTATTGAGGATAAAAGACATATTCTTGTGATTGGGCTTGGAAATGACGATATTACTCCCGACGCTCTGGGTCCCAAGACAGCAAAGCGTGTTATAGCCACAAGGCATATTGCAGGGGAGAACGCAGGGGCAGAGCTTTCTCAGCTTGAGCTGAATACGGTTTCCGTGCTTGTCCCCGGAGTTACGGGGCAGACGGGAATAGAGGCTTCGGAGCTTGTACGCTCGGTCTGCGACAGCATAAAGCCTACCTGCGTTATTGTTATTGACGCACTTGCCTGCAATGATATTTCACGGCTGGGTACGACAATTCAGCTTTCGGACAGCGGTATTTCCCCCGGCTCGGGCGTTCAGAACAGGCGAAAGGAGCTTTCGAGGGAAACTCTCGGTGTTCCTGTGGTAGCAATTGGTATTCCCATGGTCGTGGATATGCACAGCATTGTTCACAGTATAACGGGTATGCCCCCTGACAAGCATCTGCCCAATATGATGGTCACTCCCAGAGATATTGACAAAATGACAGACAGGTCGGCTCATCTGCTGGCTTTATCTATAAATAAATCCGTGCAGCCCCAGCTTTCGGATAATGATATTCTTTCTATGATGTGATTGTTCCACGTGGAACAAAGGAAAAGCCGTAAAGCGCAGTTTGCTTTACGGCTTTCGTACTAATAGTGATAATGGCAAATATCATTCCATTGTTGTAACAGGTACGGTGGTAACTGTTGTTTCCTGTGATGATACAGCTGTATCGGAAGCAGCTTCGGTCATTGCTGTGTGCACAGGAGATGTTTCGGAAATAACTTCAGTTTGGACGGTTGTGCATGCCGCTGTGGTTTCTGAGGAAGTTATATGCGTTTCCTCGGGAGCTGTTTCGGAAACGGATTCGGAAGATGAAACGCACTCTGTCTGTTCATAGGCTGAAAATTCCGCTCTGACAGATGGGATTGCAGTTTCAAGGGAGATCATATATCCCTCGCTGTCAAATACGGCAGATATATCTTCGGAGGTGTAAAGCCAGCCGCCGTCCTCGCCCGAAACAAGCTCACCGCCGTTTTCAAATGCGGAGCAAAGGGTGTCGATAGAGGTGAAAACCGCTGTAACAGGGGATCTGTCGGGCATATCCTCTGAGGAAATATCCATTGACAGCTCGCCGAGAGAGGAGGAAATATCTCCGTCCCTTGCGGATATTTTCATTCCCGAAAGAGTTTCGGGAGATGTGAGGGAAAGTTCGTAAAAGCCTGTTCCCAGACGTTTAAGACTGCCGGAAAATACAAATTCGGTCAGGCATTCGGTAGTTTCTCCCGGTGGGATTATATCCGCTGTTACGGTACATTCGCAGGTAAACCCTCCTGACAGCTTCGGCTGGGGAGGAGGGGTCAGGTCAGTTACAGAGCAGGCTGTGATTCCTGCTGTCAGAAGAATGGGTGCAATTACTTTAAAAATTGAGTTTTTCATATATCGTGTCCTTTCCCGAAAGGGTATTGGAACACATTATCTGCCAAGCTGTCTGTATGCTTCGGGAAGACTGTTTGCGGCGTCTGTGGGCAGCATACCTGTCATAGACAGCTTTTTTGCCGCAATATCGGCTGACAGTCCGAATACATATACGCCTGCCGCTGCCGATTCGGTCAGGAGACTGGGGTTATCGGTCAAGCTCCGTGAATCAGACGTTACTATGCCCGAAATAATGCCTGTCAGCACATCTCCGCTGCCGCCTCTGGAAAGTCCGCCGTTTCCTGTGTATGAGGCATAACAGTCGTCGGGAGATACTATATAGGTAGGCATTCCCTTTGCGCATATAACTGCATTTGTAAGCCGTGCAAGCTTTTGGGCGGCGGCAAGCCTGTCCGAAAGTACCTCGCTGACATCAGTTCCAAGCAGACGTCCCAGTTCACGGGGGTGGGGAGTCAGAACAGCGGGACAGTTTGAGTTCCTGATAATATCTATGCGGTCTGCTATGCTGTTTAGACCATCTGCGTCAATAATGAGGGGAATATTTTTTTCGCCGCAAAGCTGTATCATTCTCTCGGTTATCGCCGCTGTGTTGTCATTATTGCCCATACCGCTTCCTACAGAAATGCAGTCAAAATTTTCTGCAATAGCTTCAAGGACAGGAATATTCTCTTTTGAAATAAACCCGTCTGGCGTAGAAACTGCTGTATGGAAGGTACATTCGTAAATTGACGAGCCGACTCTGTTTATAACGGAGGGAACGGAGAAAAGCTTCACAAGACCTGCACCGCTTCTGAGCGCACCCATTGTATTCATCGCCGCCGCACCGCTCATAGAGTCGCTTCCTGCAATTATGAGAAGCTTACCGAAGCAGCCCTTGTGGCTGTTATCATTTCTGACGGGAATTGCGTCTGCGGCAAGACTGTTATTCATCAGAACGGGGATATTTCCGATTTTTTTGAAGCAATGGTCGTCAATACCTATGTCGGCGGTAACTATTTTTCCGCAGAAGCTTTTTGCAGGGGAGAGGAGCATTCCTGTTTTTATGGCGGCAAATGTAACGGTAATGTCGCATTTCAGGGCTGATTCAGAGCAAGCGCCGCTTATGCTGTCAGCTCCTGATGGAATATCCACAGCGATTTTCAAGGCTCTTGAATGTGATAGTTTTCCGAAGATCTCCGAAAGTTTTTCGGGAAGTGTTCCATGAAAGCCCGTGCCGAATACTGCGTCGATGATAATGTCGTAATTGTCGGTGATATCGGCTTGTGAAATGGGAATAACCGAAATGTTATCCCTATCTGTGATATTATCATACTGCTGACGGGCGATTCCGTCAGAGGGAATGTCCGAAGCAAGGACGACTGTTACAAAAGCGTTATTCTTCGCAAGATGCCTTGCTATAACAAAGCCGTCTCCGCCGTTATTGCCTTTTCCGCAGAAAACAAGCGCCTTTACACCATTGACTGAGGGTATGATTTTCAGTATTTCATCATAGACAGCTTTGCCTGCATTTTCCATTAACTGCAAATATGAAACTCCTTTTTTGTCGGCGGCGGCTTCTGCTGCTTTCATCTGATCTGGTGTTACGATATACATAGAAATTCTCCTTAAGATTTATTTAAGACTTGCTGATTATAATATAGAAAAATCCGAAAGAAAGGTGATATTATGAAAAAAATTATTCCGGCAATGATTTGTGTAAGTCTGCTCACAGCCTGCGGAGGTGCGGCTGACAATGCTGATATGGCAAGTGTTTCCGAAACCTCGTTAATGCAGGAAAGTATGACTGAGGAAAGTGTGACCGAGGAAAGCACTGCTTCGGAAAGTGAAGCTGCTCCCGAAAAGGGTGAAAAGCCAAAGCCGCCGCAGGAGAGAAAAACACCCGATAATATGTACCGTGTGACTGCTGTTGACGGCAATACCATTACCTGCGAAAAGGTAATGGGCGGACGTGGATTCGGCGGCGGTTTCAGAGGACGTATGCCCGAAAAGGGTGAACTGCCTGAGGGAGAAAAAACCAATATGCCTGAGAACAGCGAATTGCCTGAGGGCGGCAGACCCGATATGCCCGACAATGGGAGATTACCCGAGGGGGAAAGACCTCAGCCCGAAACGGTGACAATTACCATAACCGACAGCACAGAACTTGACGGCGAGATAAAGGCAGGGGATATGATAACCGCAGAGCTTAATGAGGATAATTCGGCAGTTTCCGTAAAAATTGCGGATATGCCTGCCGCACCTGAAAAGTCCGAAGAAGCGGAATCGGAAACATCGTCAGCTGAATAGGCTATATAAAAAAGGTCTGCAAATGATATGCAGACCTTTTGAATTTACATTATTAAACTCAGTTAATAACAGTCTTTTCTGTTTCCTTATCAAAGATGTGGATCTTGTTGGGATCGATAGCAACCTTGATAGTATCCTGAGGACGAGCTGTGGATCTGGGATCAACACGAGCTGTAAGGGAAATACCCTCGCAGTTGAGGTAGAGGTATGTCTCAGCACCCATCATTTCGGTGATCTCAACCTCTGCGTCGATAACACCTGTCTTAGCTGCGGAAAGGAACATTTCCTCATCGTGGATATTCTCGGGACGGATACCCATAATGATCTCCTTGTCAACGAGCTCGGAGAGAGCAAGGTCATCAACCTTGGACTCGGGTACTTCAACGTAGTACTTCTTTCCTCTTGTAGTCTTGGTATCCTCAGAGCCGAACTCAACTGTATATTTGCCGTCCATCTTTCTGAGAACAGCGTCAACAAAGTTCATCTGGGGAGAGCCCATGAAGCCTGCAACGAACTGGTTAACAGGGTTGGTGTAAAGGTTCTGGGGAGAATCTACCTGCTGTACAAAACCGTCCTTCATAACTACGATACGGTCACCCATTGTCATAGCCTCTGTCTGGTCATGTGTTACGTAGATAAATGTAGTACCGAGCTTCTGGTGGAGCTTGGAGATCTCGGTTCTCATCTGAGCACGGAGCTTAGCGTCCAGGTTGGAAAGAGGCTCGTCAAGAAGGAATACCTGAGGCTCACGAACGATAGCACGGCCGAGAGCAACACGCTGTCTCTGACCACCGGAAAGAGCCTTGGGCTTTCTGCTGAGAAGGTGGGAAATGTCAAGGATTCTTGCAGCTTCCTCTACCTTACGAGCGATCTCGTCCTTGGGAACCTTTCTGAGCTTAAGACCGAAAGCCATATTCTCAAATACTGTCATATGGGGATAAAGAGCGTAGTTCTGGAAAACCATCGCAATATCTCTGTCCTTGGGAGCAACGTCGTTAACGAGACGATCGCCGATGTAGAGCTCACCCTCGGAAATTTCTTCAAGACCTGCGATCATACGGAGAGTTGTGGACTTACCGCAGCCTGAAGGGCCTACGAGAATGATAAACTCCTTGTCCTTGATCTCGAGGTTAACGTCTGATACGGCAACAACGCCACCGGGATACTTCTTATAAATTGATCTGAGTGATAAACTTGCCATTTAATGTGGACCTCCCTATTCAATATGCTGCCGACCTATAGTTGCATTACATATCGGCTATAAGTATATAATACCAAATTATATACACAAATTTCAAGTCTATTATTACCCAAACTTCTAAAAAGTTATTTATTTAGTTTGACGAAAATAAGACAGGATAAATTTTTGTGTCGTTATTTTAACCCCTTTTTGTATAAAGATTTAGTATTTCTTTGTGCATTATTTCCCGACACTCTCCGAGAGGCAGATTCGGGTCAAGGCTGATTCCGCCGATACGCACTCTTTTCAGAAAAGTGACCTTATTTCCTGCGGCTTCTGCCATTCTTTTTACCTGATGATATTTTCCCTCACAGATAATGAGCCTTATAATATGGCTGTCCTCGGTGAATATCATTTCGGCAGGCATACATTTTTCGCCGCCGTCAATGGTTATGCCCGAGGCGAAAAGCTCCTTCATAGTTTCTGTTGCCGGCTTTTCAAGAGTTACCTCGTATTCCTTTTCAACGTGGCTTCGGGGTGAAAGCATTTTGTGAGCCAGAGCGCCGTCGTCGGTGATGAAAACAAAGCCCTCGGTATCCTTATCCAGCCTGCCTGCGGGGAAAAGACCCTTTCTGCGCAGCTCCTCTGGGATAAGCTGCAGCACTGTTGGGCTAAGCTCGTCCTTTACGGCGCAGACCGTTCCCGCAGGCTTATTAAGCATAATATACAAATGCTCACGGTAATTTATATGCTTTCCGCTGATTATTATCTCGTCATTATCGGGGTCGATATGAACATCGCCCGATGTGACGGGAGAGCCGTTGACAATGACCTGTCTGCGTTTTATAAGAGCCTTGGCGTCCGCACGGGAAATGCCTGTCTGCTCTGCTGTGAATTTGTCGATACGCATCTGAAAATCCTTTCGATTTATTATGTGCTGCTTTTTCGTAATAATTACATCGGATATGTAGAAATGCGGCATATATTTTTGTGCATTATACTATTATAAAATCTTTCATTTCACTTTCATCGGGCTTTTCAAAAATTTCTGCGAATTTTTTTGAAAGACCCTCATCTACATAATACGCCTGCAATTTGCCTGACGTAATATCGGCGTTGCGTTTGTCTATGCGTTTCTGCCATTCGTCTGGGGTTATGTCGATATAATGAAATTCAAAGGGGATATTCCGTGAGCCGTAAAATTCACGGGCATAGTCACGTTCTTCTTTTGTCCAGAACCCCCAGTCGAGGATCACGTCAATGCCGTTTTCGGCTATTTCAAGGGATTTGCGGTAGAGATATTCCTCGGCGGCGGCAACATAATCATCATGTTTTTCACCTGCGTCCTGTCCGAAAAGGGCAAGGGTTATTTCGTCAACGGACAGCACGACTGCTTTCTTTTCTTTCCGCAGGCTTTGCGAATGGGTACTTTTTCCGCTGCATATTCTTCCGCACATAAGATATATCATTGCTTTTCTGCTCCTTGTTTTTTATTATATAGTATAAGATTTTTTCGGGGGATTGTCAAGGGTAGGGAGCTTATACGAATTAAACAGATTAGTAATTGACATAAAAAGTCTGACAGATTACAGCTTACGGGAAAATATCTTTGCTGGGACTGAAAAATACTCTTGATTTTTTTCCCTGTTATGGTATAATAATATAGGCTCACTATATTTATGTGAATAATTCAAACAAAGGAATGAAATGAAATGCTGGATATCAGATTTGTCAGGGAGAATCCCGACGCAGTAAAGGAAAATATAAAGAAGAAGTTTCAGGACTCAAAGCTTCCTCTGGTTGACGAGGTAATCGAGCTTGACGCAAAATCAAGAGCGGCTCAGCAGGAGGCTGACAGTCTCAGAGCTGACAGAAACCGTATCTCCAAGGAGATAGGTATGCTTATGGGTCAGGGCAAGAAGGAGGAGGCTGAGGCTGCCAAGGCTAAGGTCAAGGAATTCGGCGACCGTCTTGCAGCGCTTGAAGCTCAGGAAACCGAGCTTGCAGAGAAGGTAAAGACCATAATGATGACCATTCCCAACATCATTGACCCCTCTGTACCTGTTGGAAAGGATGACAGCGAGAATGTTGAGCTGGAGCGTTTCGGCGAGGCTGTTACTCCCGATTTCGAGATCCCCTATCACACGGATATTATGGAAAAGCTTGACGGCATCGACCTTGAAGCAGCAAGAAAGGTTGCAGGAAACGGCTTCTATTATCTTATGGGCGATATTGCAAGGCTTCATTCGGCAGTTACATCTTACGCAAGGGATTTTATGATAGAAAAGGGCTTTACCTACTGCATTCCTCCCTTTATGATTAGAAGCGGCGTTGTTACAGGTGTAATGAGCTTTGCGGAAATGGACGCTATGATGTACAAGATAGAGGGCGAGGACCTTTATCTTATCGGCACAAGCGAACATTCTATGATAGGCAAGTATATTGACACTATGGTTGATGAAAAGACACTTCCTCACACTCTCACAAGCTATTCTCCCTGCTTCAGAAAGGAAAAGGGCGCTCACGGAATCGAGGAGAGAGGCGTTTACAGAATCCATCAGTTTGAAAAGCAGGAAATGATAGTAATTTCCAAGCCTGAGGACAGTATGGAGTGGTTCCACAAGATGTGGAGATACACTGTTGACCTGTTCCGTTCTATGGACGTTCCCGTCAGAACTATTGAGTGCTGCTCGGGCGACCTTGCTGACCTTAAGGTGAAATCCTATGATGTTGAGGCGTGGAGCCCCCGTCAGCAGAAATATTTTGAGGTGGGAAGCTGCTCCAATCTTGGCGACGCTCAGGCAAGACGACTTGGTATCAGAGTAAAGGGCGAGGGCGGAAAGAAATATTTTGCCCACACTCTCAACAACACAGTTGCCGCTCCTCCCAGAATGCTTATTGCACTTCTTGAAAACAATCTCAACGAGGACGGCTCTATCAGGATTCCTGAGGCTCTCAGACCCTATATGGGCGGCAAGGCTGTTATTGAGGTTAAAAAGTAATAAGATTATAAAAAATCAGCCTTCGGAATTGATTGTTCCGAAGGCTGATTTTATTCACCTAAATAAATATAGCGTTCAATTGCGTAGAATTCCTCATATGTGGTGTCCCAGATTACATCTGACATACAATAAACTACATTGTCTATTTTAGTATAATAATAGGTTTCACCTTCTGACAAACTGCTATCAGTTGAGTTATCCAATAATACTTCTTTGTTTTTATGTGTTTTCAATCTTGCTCTTCTCCAAGAATCTACTTTTGCTTCTGCTGTTGAACTATCAATATAATTTCGAGACCTTGTGTAGTAACCATATTTTGCTCCATATATGCGAGCTACACAATTAACTACTCCATCATCAACATATACATACATATCATCAACTTTGTATGCTTCAACGTCATAATCCCATTTGAATGACTTAAAACGCTTTAAAGATTTGAATTCTTCTTCGCTCATTCCACAATAAACACCAAAAGTAACAAGTCCGGGAAACGTGTTTTGATTTTTTACTGCACCAGTTGATTCGTCGTTTTCCGAAGTCTTCTTTTTAGATGTTTTGGATGATTTAGAAGTTTTATCAGTTTTTTTAGTGGTTTCAGGTTTGTTAATAGCTTTTCCGTTCTCGTCAAAGCTGTACTTTACTCCATTTATTTTTACCGAGCAGTCACGAGCCATTTTACCACTTTTTAAGCAGTAATAGTAATCACCACTTGATGTCTTTATCCAACCTGTTCTATACGAACCATCACTATTCTCATAATAGTAATCTTTGCCGTCTTTAATCCAGCCTGCACTTACAGGAGTACTCATAACAGATAAAGACATACCGACAGCTACGATTGTTGCTACAAAAGATTTGATTTTTGATTTCATAATATACCCTTCTTTCAAAATTAGACAAAAATAAAGGTGTCTTGGGAATATTATACATCATTACAATATATATATATATATATATTGTAATGATGTATAATATTCCCAAGACACCTTTATTTTTGTCTAATTTTGAAAGAAGGGTATATTATGAAATCAAAAATCAAATCTTTTGTAGCAACAATCGTAGCTGTCGGTATGTCTTTATCTGTTATGAGTACTCCTGTAAGTGCAGGCTGGATTAAAGACGGCAAAGATTACTATTATGAGAATAGTGATGGTTCGTATAGAACAGGTTGGATAAAGACATCAAGTGGTGATTACTATTACTGCTTAAAAAGTGGTAAAATGGCTCGTGACTGCTCGGTAAAAATAAATGGAGTAAAGTACAGCTTTGACGAGAACGGAAAAGCTATTAACAAACCTGAAACCACTAAAAAAACTGATAAAACTTCTAAATCATCCAAAACATCTAAAAAGAAGACTTCGGAAAACGACGAATCAACTGGTGCAGTAAAAAATCAAAACACGTTTCCCGGACTTGTTACTTTTGGTGTTTATTGTGGAATGAGCGAAGAAGAATTCAAATCTTTAAAGCGTTTTAAGTCATTCAAATGGGATTATGACGTTGAAGCATACAAAGTTGATGATATGTATGTATATGTTGATGATGGAGTAGTTAATTGTGTAGCTCGCATATATGGAGCAAAATATGGTTACTACACAAGGTCTCGAAATTATATTGATAGTTCAACAGCAGAAGCAAAAGTAGATTCTTGGAGAAGAGCAAGATTGAAAACACATAAAAACAAAGAAGTATTATTGGATAACTCAACTGATAGCAGTTTGTCAGAAGGTGAAACCTATTATTATACTAAAATAGACAATGTAGTTTATTGTATGTCAGATGTAATCTGGGACACCACATATGAGGAATTCTACGCAATTGAACGCTATATTTATTTAGGTGAATAAAATCAGCCTTCGGAACAATCAATTCCGAAGGCTGATTTTTTATAATCTTATTACTTTTTAACCTCAATAACAGCCTTGCCGCCCATATAGGGTCTGAGAGCCTCAGGAATCCTGATAGAGCCGTCCTCGTTGAGATTGTTTTCAAGAAGTGCAATAAGCATTCTGGGAGGAGCGGCAACTGTGTTGTTGAGAGTGTGGGCAAAATATTTCTTTCCGCCCTCGCCCTTTACTCTGATACCAAGTCGTCTTGCCTGAGCGTCGCCAAGATTGGAGCAGCTTCCCACCTCAAAATATTTCTGCTGACGGGGGCTCCACGCCTCAACATCATAGGATTTCACCTTAAGGTCAGCAAGGTCGCCCGAGCAGCACTCAATAGTTCTGACGGGAACGTCCATAGAACGGAACAGGTCAACAGTGTATCTCCACATCTTGTGGAACCACTCCATACTGTCCTCAGGCTTGGAAATTACTATCATTTCCTGCTTTTCAAACTGATGGATTCTGTAAACGCCTCTCTCCTCGATTCCGTGAGCGCCCTTTTCCTTTCTGAAGCAGGGAGAATAGCTTGTGAGAGTGTGAGGAAGTGTCTTTTCATCAACCATAGTGTCAATATACTTGCCTATCATAGAATGTTCGCTTGTGCCGATAAGATAAAGGTCCTCGCCCTCTATCTTGTACATCATAGCGTCCATTTCCGCAAAGCTCATTACACCTGTAACAACGCCGCTTCTAATCATAAAGGGAGGAATGCAGTAGGTAAAGCCCTTTTCTATCATAAAATCCCTTGCGTAAGATGTAACTGCCGAATGAAGCCTTGCAATATCGCCCATAAGATAATAGAAGCCGTTTCCTGCAACCTTTCTTGCTGCTTCAAGGTCGATGCCGTCAAGCTTTTCCATAATATCCGTGTGATAGGGGATCTCGAAATCGGGAGTAACAGCCTCGCCGAAACGCTCCAGCTCAACATTCTCGCTGTCATCCTTTCCAACAGGTACAGAGGGGTCAATGATGTTGGGAATGGTCATCATTATGGTCTTTACCTTCTCTGCAAGCTCGGTTTCCTGAGCTTCAAGCGCTGCAAGACGGTCGCCGAATTCCTTGACCTTAGCCTTGGCAGCCTCAGCCTCCTCCTTCTTGCCCTGACCCATAAGCATACCTATCTCCTTGGAGATACGGTTTCTGTCAGCTCTGAGACTGTCAGCCTCCTGCTGAGCCGCTCTTGATTTTGCGTCAAGCTCGATTACCTCGTCAACCAGAGGAAGCTTTGAGTCCTGAAACTTCTTCTTTATATTTTCCTTTACTGCGTCGGGATTCTCCCTGACAAATCTGATATCCAGCATTTCATTTCATTCCTTTGTTTGAATTATTCACATAAATATAGTGAGCCTATATTATTATACCATAACAGGGAAAAAAATCAAGAGTATTTTTCAGTCCCAGCAAAGATATTTTCCCGTAAGCTGTAATCTGTCAGACTTTTTATGTCAATTACTAATCTGTTTAATTCGTATAAGCTCCCTACCCTTGACAATCCCCCGAAAAAATCTTATACTATATAATAAAAAACAAGGAGCAGAAAAGCAATGATATATCTTATGTGCGGAAGAATATGCAGCGGAAAAAGTACCCATTCGCAAAGCCTGCGGAAAGAAAAGAAAGCAGTCGTGCTGTCCGTTGACGAAATAACCCTTGCCCTTTTCGGACAGGACGCAGGTGAAAAACATGATGATTATGTTGCCGCCGCCGAGGAATATCTCTACCGCAAATCCCTTGAAATAGCCGAAAACGGCATTGACGTGATCCTCGACTGGGGGTTCTGGACAAAAGAAGAACGTGACTATGCCCGTGAATTTTACGGCTCACGGAATATCCCCTTTGAATTTCATTATATCGACATAACCCCAGACGAATGGCAGAAACGCATAGACAAACGCAACGCCGATATTACGTCAGGCAAATTGCAGGCGTATTATGTAGATGAGGGTCTTTCAAAAAAATTCGCAGAAATTTTTGAAAAGCCCGATGAAAGTGAAATGAAAGATTTTATAATAGTATAATGCACAAAAATATATGCCGCATTTCTACATATCCGATGTAATTATTACGAAAAAGCAGCACATAATAAATCGAAAGGATTTTCAGATGCGTATCGACAAATTCACAGCAGAGCAGACAGGCATTTCCCGTGCGGACGCCAAGGCTCTTATAAAACGCAGACAGGTCATTGTCAACGGCTCTCCCGTCACATCGGGCGATGTTCATATCGACCCCGATAATGACGAGATAATAATCAGCGGAAAGCATATAAATTACCGTGAGCATTTGTATATTATGCTTAATAAGCCTGCGGGAACGGTCTGCGCCGTAAAGGACGAGCTTAGCCCAACAGTGCTGCAGCTTATCCCAGAGGAGCTGCGCAGAAAGGGTCTTTTCCCCGCAGGCAGGCTGGATAAGGATACCGAGGGCTTTGTTTTCATCACCGACGACGGCGCTCTGGCTCACAAAATGCTTTCACCCCGAAGCCACGTTGAAAAGGAATACGAGGTAACTCTTGAAAAGCCGGCAACAGAAACTATGAAGGAGCTTTTCGCCTCGGGCATAACCATTGACGGCGGCGAAAAATGTATGCCTGCCGAAATGATATTCACCGAGGACAGCCATATTATAAGGCTCATTATCTGTGAGGGAAAATATCATCAGGTAAAAAGAATGGCAGAAGCCGCAGGAAATAAGGTCACTTTTCTGAAAAGAGTGCGTATCGGCGGAATCAGCCTTGACCCGAATCTGCCTCTCGGAGAGTGTCGGGAAATAATGCACAAAGAAATACTAAATCTTTATACAAAAAGGGGTTAAAATAACGACACAAAAATTTATCCTGTCTTATTTTCGTCAAACTAAATAAATAACTTTTTAGAAGTTTGGGTAATAATAGACTTGAAATTTGTGTATATAATTTGGTATTATATACTTATAGCCGATATGTAATGCAACTATAGGTCGGCAGCATATTGAATAGGGAGGTCCACATTAAATGGCAAGTTTATCACTCAGATCAATTTATAAGAAGTATCCCGGTGGCGTTGTTGCCGTATCAGACGTTAACCTCGAGATCAAGGACAAGGAGTTTATCATTCTCGTAGGCCCTTCAGGCTGCGGTAAGTCCACAACTCTCCGTATGATCGCAGGTCTTGAAGAAATTTCCGAGGGTGAGCTCTACATCGGCGATCGTCTCGTTAACGACGTTGCTCCCAAGGACAGAGATATTGCGATGGTTTTCCAGAACTACGCTCTTTATCCCCATATGACAGTATTTGAGAATATGGCTTTCGGTCTTAAGCTCAGAAAGGTTCCCAAGGACGAGATCGCTCGTAAGGTAGAGGAAGCTGCAAGAATCCTTGACATTTCCCACCTTCTCAGCAGAAAGCCCAAGGCTCTTTCCGGTGGTCAGAGACAGCGTGTTGCTCTCGGCCGTGCTATCGTTCGTGAGCCTCAGGTATTCCTTCTTGACGAGCCTCTTTCCAACCTGGACGCTAAGCTCCGTGCTCAGATGAGAACCGAGATCTCCAAGCTCCACCAGAAGCTCGGTACTACATTTATCTACGTAACACATGACCAGACAGAGGCTATGACAATGGGTGACCGTATCGTAGTTATGAAGGACGGTTTTGTACAGCAGGTAGATTCTCCCCAGAACCTTTACACCAACCCTGTTAACCAGTTCGTTGCAGGCTTCATGGGCTCTCCCCAGATGAACTTTGTTGACGCTGTTCTCAGAAAGATGGACGGCAAATATACAGTTGAGTTCGGCTCTGAGGATACCAAGACTACAAGAGGAAAGAAGTACTACGTTGAAGTACCCGAGTCCAAGGTTGATGACCTTGCTCTCTCCGAGCTCGTTGACAAGGAGATCATTATGGGTATCCGTCCCGAGAATATCCACGATGAGGAAATGTTCCTTTCCGCAGCTAAGACAGGTGTTATCGACGCAGAGGTTGAGATCACCGAAATGATGGGTGCTGAGACATACCTCTACCTCAACTGCGAGGGTATTTCCCTTACAGCTCGTGTTGATCCCAGATCCACAGCTCGTCCTCAGGATACTATCAAGGTTGCTATCGATCCCAACAAGATCCACATCTTTGATAAGGAAACAGAAAAGACTGTTATTAACTGAGTTTAATAATGTAAATTCAAAAGGTCTGCATATCATTTGCAGACCTTTTTTATATAGCCTATTCAGCTGACGATGTTTCCGATTCCGCTTCTTCGGACTTTTCAGGTGCGGCAGGCATATCCGCAATTTTTACGGAAACTGCCGAATTATCCTCATTAAGCTCTGCGGTTATCATATCCCCTGCCTTTATCTCGCCGTCAAGTTCTGTGCTGTCGGTTATGGTAATTGTCACCGTTTCGGGCTGAGGTCTTTCCCCCTCGGGTAATCTCCCATTGTCGGGCATATCGGGTCTGCCGCCCTCAGGCAATTCGCTGTTCTCAGGCATATTGGTTTTTTCTCCCTCAGGCAGTTCACCCTTTTCGGGCATACGTCCTCTGAAACCGCCGCCGAATCCACGTCCGCCCATTACCTTTTCGCAGGTAATGGTATTGCCGTCAACAGCAGTCACACGGTACATATTATCGGGTGTTTTTCTCTCCTGCGGCGGCTTTGGCTTTTCACCCTTTTCGGGAGCAGCTTCACTTTCCGAAGCAGTGCTTTCCTCGGTCACACTTTCCTCAGTCATACTTTCCTGCATTAACGAGGTTTCGGAAACACTTGCCATATCAGCATTGTCAGCCGCACCTCCGCAGGCTGTGAGCAGACTTACACAAATCATTGCCGGAATAATTTTTTTCATAATATCACCTTTCTTTCGGATTTTTCTATATTATAATCAGCAAGTCTTAAATAAATCTTAAGGAGAATTTCTATGTATATCGTAACACCAGATCAGATGAAAGCAGCAGAAGCCGCCGCCGACAAAAAAGGAGTTTCATATTTGCAGTTAATGGAAAATGCAGGCAAAGCTGTCTATGATGAAATACTGAAAATCATACCCTCAGTCAATGGTGTAAAGGCGCTTGTTTTCTGCGGAAAAGGCAATAACGGCGGAGACGGCTTTGTTATAGCAAGGCATCTTGCGAAGAATAACGCTTTTGTAACAGTCGTCCTTGCTTCGGACATTCCCTCTGACGGAATCGCCCGTCAGCAGTATGATAATATCACAGATAGGGATAACATTTCGGTTATTCCCATTTCACAAGCCGATATCACCGACAATTACGACATTATCATCGACGCAGTATTCGGCACGGGCTTTCATGGAACACTTCCCGAAAAACTTTCGGAGATCTTCGGAAAACTATCACATTCAAGAGCCTTGAAAATCGCTGTGGATATTCCATCAGGAGCTGACAGCATAAGCGGCGCTTGCTCTGAATCAGCCCTGAAATGCGACATTACCGTTACATTTGCCGCCATAAAAACAGGAATGCTCCTCTCCCCTGCAAAAAGCTTCTGCGGAAAAATAGTTACCGCCGACATAGGTATTGACGACCATTGCTTCAAAAAAATCGGAAATATCCCCGTTCTGATGAATAACAGTCTTGCCGCAGACGCAATTCCCGTCAGAAATGATAACAGCCACAAGGGCTGCTTCGGTAAGCTTCTCATAATTGCAGGAAGCGACTCTATGAGCGGTGCGGCGGCGATGAATACAATGGGTGCGCTCAGAAGCGGTGCAGGTCTTGTGAAGCTTTTCTCCGTTCCCTCCGTTATAAACAGAGTCGGCTCGTCAATTTACGAATGTACCTTCCATACAGCAGTTTCTACGCCAGACGGGTTTATTTCAAAAGAGAATATTCCTGTCCTTGAAGCTATTGCAGAAAATTTTGACTGCATTTCTGTAGGAAGCGGTATGGGCAATAATGACAACACAGCGGCGATAACCGAGAGAATGATACAGCTTTGCGGCGAAAAAAATATTCCCCTCATTATTGACGCAGATGGTCTAAACAGCATAGCAGACCGCATAGATATTATCAGGAACTCAAACTGTCCCGCTGTTCTGACTCCCCACCCCCGTGAACTGGGACGTCTGCTTGGAACTGATGTCAGCGAGGTACTTTCGGACAGGCTTGCCGCCGCCCAAAAGCTTGCACGGCTTACAAATGCAGTTATATGCGCAAAGGGAATGCCTACCTATATAGTATCTCCCGACGACTGTTATGCCTCATACACAGGAAACGGCGGACTTTCCAGAGGCGGCAGCGGAGATGTGCTGACAGGCATTATTTCGGGCATAGTAACGTCTGATTCACGGAGCTTGACCGATAACCCCAGTCTCCTGACCGAATCGGCAGCGGCAGGCGTATATGTATTCGGACTGTCAGCCGATATTGCGGCAAAAAAGCTGTCTATGACAGGTATGCTGCCCACAGACGCCGCAAACAGTCTTCCCGAAGCATACAGACAGCTTGGCAGATAATGTGTTCCAATACCCTTTCGGGAAAGGACACGATATATGAAAAACTCAATTTTTAAAGTAATTGCACCCATTCTTCTGACAGCAGGAATCACAGCCTGCTCTGTAACTGACCTGACCCCTCCTCCCCAGCCGAAGCTGTCAGGAGGGTTTACCTGCGAATGTACCGTAACAGCGGATATAATCCCACCGGGAGAAACTACCGAATGCCTGACCGAATTTGTATTTTCCGGCAGTCTTAAACGTCTGGGAACAGGCTTTTACGAACTTTCCCTCACATCTCCCGAAACTCTTTCGGGAATGAAAATATCCGCAAGGGACGGAGATATTTCCTCCTCTCTCGGCGAGCTGTCAATGGATATTTCCTCAGAGGATATGCCCGACAGATCCCCTGTTACAGCGGTTTTCACCTCTATCGACACCCTTTGCTCCGCATTTGAAAACGGCGGTGAGCTTGTTTCGGGCGAGGACGGCGGCTGGCTTTACACCTCCGAAGATATATCTGCCGTATTTGACAGCGAGGGATATATGATCTCCCTTGAAACTGCAATCCCATCTGTCAGAGCGGAATTTTCAGCCTATGAACAGACAGAGTGCGTTTCATCTTCCGAATCCGTTTCCGAAACAGCTCCCGAGGAAACGCATATAACTTCCTCAGAAACCACAGCGGCATGCACAACCGTCCAAACTGAAGTTATTTCCGAAACATCTCCTGTGCACACAGCAATGACCGAAGCTGCTTCCGATACAGCTGTATCATCACAGGAAACAACAGTTACCACCGTACCTGTTACAACAATGGAATGATATTTGCCATTATCACTATTAGTACGAAAGCCGTAAAGCAAACTGCGCTTTACGGCTTTTCCTTTGTTCCACGTGGAACAATCACATCATAGAAAGAATATCATTATCCGAAAGCTGGGGCTGCACGGATTTATTTATAGATAAAGCCAGCAGATGAGCCGACCTGTCTGTCATTTTGTCAATATCTCTGGGAGTGACCATCATATTGGGCAGATGCTTGTCAGGGGGCATACCCGTTATACTGTGAACAATGCTGTGCATATCCACGACCATGGGAATACCAATTGCTACCACAGGAACACCGAGAGTTTCCCTCGAAAGCTCCTTTCGCCTGTTCTGAACGCCCGAGCCGGGGGAAATACCGCTGTCCGAAAGCTGAATTGTCGTACCCAGCCGTGAAATATCATTGCAGGCAAGTGCGTCAATAACAATAACGCAGGTAGGCTTTATGCTGTCGCAGACCGAGCGTACAAGCTCCGAAGCCTCTATTCCCGTCTGCCCCGTAACTCCGGGGACAAGCACGGAAACCGTATTCAGCTCAAGCTGAGAAAGCTCTGCCCCTGCGTTCTCCCCTGCAATATGCCTTGTGGCTATAACACGCTTTGCTGTCTTGGGACCCAGAGCGTCGGGAGTAATATCGTCATTTCCAAGCCCAATCACAAGAATATGTCTTTTATCCTCAATAAGCCTGTCAAGCTCATCTGCTATATTCGAGGACTGCTCCGTAATATCCTCAGGGTGAGCGGAAAGTCGGTCTGTTTCCACAGTAATGTACTTCCCCTTGTTTTTGCCTATCCGTATGCCTGCAAGCTCGTCGTTGACACTTATCTCCGTAATTTCGCATACCGAGCTTTTTCTCAGCTTTCTGGTGATACCCTTGGGCAGCTTTCCGCTGTCAGGGTCAAACATTTCCACCGCTAAGTCGGTGCGGCAGTAATCCGAATTACTCATAATACCTTATGTTCCTTTCATTTCACAGTTTACCACAGATAATATGTGCATTTTAACTAAACAATATCCTTATTTTAATCAGAAATTTTATGCAATCAAATATTGAAAAAATTAGCTGTTAATGGTATAATACTTGTATGTGTGAAAATGTTCGGGCCGACAAGTGGACGTTTTCCGAGGGATTAGAAAGCGTGATTTCAGGAACGGAGTCATTACGCTCCTAAAAGCCAACACCGTGTCTATGGTTTTTATTCACAGCCCAATCCGATTTAAATAATTTAATCAAGAACAAATTTTGGAGGAAATAACTATGCCTAACATTAAGTCCGCTAAGAAGAGAGTAAAGGTAATCGCAGCTAAGACCCTCAGAAACAAGATGATCAAGTCCAGCCTCAAGACTGCTATCAAGACTGCTGACGCTGAGAAGTCCCCCGAGGCTATCAAGGCAGCTATCAAGAAGGTTGACCAGGCTTGCGCAAAGGGCATTATGCACAAGAATCAGGCTGCAAGAAAGAAGAGCCAGCTTGCTAAGAAGCTCAACGCTGCTCAGTAATTTATATAAGTTTTACCAAACGCCGTACAGAAATGTGCGGCGTTTTTTGTA
>JAGAJY010000170.1 GCA_017848125.1 Oscillospiraceae bacterium | reverse complement strand
AGCTTCCAGATGTTCTTTGCATACTCATCAACAGCACGGTCAGCGGAGAATACGCCTGCGCCTGCGATGTTGTGAAGGGACATCTTGTTCCACTTAGCCTTATCCTTGTAGCACTCGGAAATGTACTGCTGAGCAGACTGATATGCGTCAAAGTCAGCAAGCACCATATAAGGATCCTTGAACTTGAGGGTATTTGCAACCTCCTCGAATGTGCAGCCGTTGATACCGTTGTACATTCTGCCAAGAGCCTTGCGGATAACATCGTTGTTGTTTACATAGTCCTCGGGACGGTAGCCCTGCGCCTTCTTTGCAAGAACCTCCTCGGTGGTCATACCGAAGATGAAGATGTTGTCCTTGCCTACCTGCTCCTTGATCTCTACGTTTGCGCCGTCGAGAGTACCGAGAGTAAGAGCACCGTTGAGCATAAGCTTCATATTTCCTGTACCCGAAGCCTCTGTACCTGCAAGAGAGATCTGCTCGGAAACCTCAGCTGCGGGCATAAGAAGCTCGGACATTGTTACACGGTAATCCTCCAGGAAGAATACCTGAAGCTTCTTGCTGATAACGGGATTCTTTCTGATCTCCTCGCCAAGAGCCCAGATCATCTTGATTATCTGCTTTGCAAGGTAGTAGCCGGGAGCTGCCTTTGCTGCATAGATGTATGCCTTGGGAGTGAAGTCCATATCGGGATTTTCAAGGAGAGCATTGTACTCTGCAATGATATTGAGGGCGTTGAGGTTCTGTCTCTTGTATTCGTGGAGACGCTTTACCTGAACGTCAAAGATAGCGTTTGTGTTAAGCTCTACGCCGAAGTTGCGGTTAACATACTCTGCAAAATGCTTCTTGTTTTCAAGCTTTATCTTAGCAAGCTGGTCAAGCACCTTCTTGTCGTTCTCGTACTTGATGAAGCTTGAAAGCTCGGAGGCGTTCTTCTTGAAGCCGTCGCCGATGGTGTCGGTGAGAAGCTTTGTAAGTCCGGGGTTGGACTGGAGAAGCCATCTTCTGTATGCGATACCGTTGGTAACGTTCTGGAACTTGTGGGGAGTATAGCTGCACTCGTTGCTGAATACATCTGTCTTGATGATCTCCGAGTGAAGCTTGGATACGCCGTTTACGCTGTGAGATGCGCATACGCAGAGGAGAGCCATATGGATCTGATTGTTCTGGATAATAGACATTCTGGAAACCTTGTTTCCGTCGCCGATCCTTTCCATAAGCTCCTCGCAGTAACGGCGGTTGATCTCGCAGATGATGTCAAAGATTCTGGGAGTGATCTGACGAACGAGGTTAACGTCCCACTTTTCGAGAGCCTCTGCCATAACGGTGTGGTTGGTGTATGCAAAGGTGTTGGTAACGATGTACCAGCTCTTATCCCAGCTATAGCCGCAGTCGTCGAGAAGGATTCTCATAAGCTCGGGAACTGCAAGTGTGGGGTGAGTGTCGTTGATGTGGATAGCAACCTTTTCGTGGAGGTTGTCAAGTGTGCCGTAAACGGACATATGACGGTTAACGATATCGCCTACGGAAGCAGCGCACATAAAATACTGCTGACGGTATCTGAGGCTCTTGCCCTCCAGATGATTATCGTTGGGGTAGAGTACCTTGGAGATAGCCTGAGCAACGGTGTTCTGGCTGAGAGCCTTTGCGTAGTCGCCCTGATTGAACATATTCATATCAAAGGAGGGAGCTTTTGCCTGCCACAGTCTGAGAACGGAGATTCCGTCGCTGTTGTAGCCGGGAACATACATATCGTAGGGAACTGCCACTACGGTGTTGTAGTTTACATAGGAAACGTGGTGATACTGCTGATCCCAGTATTCCTTAAGCTCGCCGTCAAAGTGAACCTCGATAGCCTTGTCGGTCTTGGGTACAAGCCAGCAGTCGCCGCCGGGAAGCCAGTTGTCGGGAAGCTCTGTCTGCCAGCCTTCCTCTATCTTCTGCTTGAAGATACCGTACTCATAGCAGATGGAGTAGCCCATTGCAGGATAGCCGTCTGTTGCAAGTCCGTCAAGGTAGCAGGCTGCAAGTCTTCCCAGACCGCCGTTTCCGAGACCTGCGTCAGGCTCGTAATCGTAGATCCTCTCAATATTAACTTCCCACTTCTTGAGAATGCTTTCAACCATTTCGTTTATCTCAAGATTATAAAGGCTGGTCTTGAGGGAACGGCCCATAAGGAACTCCATGGAAAGATAGTAAATTTCCTTCTTTCCTGCGGAATGTACCTGATTTCTAAACTTTCTTCTCTTTTCTCTGAGAAGCTCAACAACTACAGAGGAAAGAGCCTTGTAGATCTGATTATCCGAAGCGTCGATAGGAGTTACGTTAAACTCTACCTGAAGTTCCTGACGAAGCTTTTCTTCAAAATCTTCCTTACTGATAAAAGGCATCATATTATTTTCTCCTTCTCTATTATTTTGGGGATTATAATCTCATTGTAAAAAAGTGCCTAAAAATATTATAAAATATCTGTGCAGTTTTTTCAATAGGAATATTAGACAAATATTTTTTCGACAAGGGCTGTTTAATGGTATAAACGTTTAAGCTTATACCTTAATTAACAGAAAACAGCTGCCCTAAAGCAGCTGTCTGACACTCTGATAGATTTATCTGTACTTTCTCACATGCTTGACAATAAACAGCACTACACCCGCAACTGTTGCAAGAGCAACAAGTATGAACAGAATAGTGGTGAGCACGGTAACAAAACCGCTGGGACCCTGATAAAGAGAATTGTCGATATCACCGATATTGGCAATGGTCTTGCCGTAGTTGTCGGTAATGGTGATATCGTCTATCAGAGCTACTTCACCCTCAAATTCATCAATAATAGGAATCGAGATACCAAGCTTTGTGTTGGCTACATTTGCAGGAACTGTAATGGAAGCTGTGCGGTACTCTCCGGGGGAGCTTGTCAGGAAGTTCACAGACTGCCAGCCTGCTCCGTCAGAGAAAACCTCCAGCTGACCTACAGCCTTTGAAGCCTTGCTTGAAGCATTGATATATACTGTCATAGTATAGCCTGAGAAGTTATCAATGCCGAAATCGGAAGCCTCAAGATAGAAACCGCCGTAACGGTTGCTGAGAGTTCCCTTGAAGCTTTCGGTAAGTTTAAGGCACTTGCCGCCAAGAGCATCGTCCTCGGTGATCTCCAGAGCCAGTCCCGAATCGGAAGCGTTTCCGAAGGTATGGATATAGTCAAGGGATTTTTCTGTATCAAAGGATATTGTCGCTGTTCCATTGGTGTCTGATTTTCCCGCATCTGCGAAAACCGCAGTACCCATTGTAAATACTGCCGCCGCAGCCATAATAACAGATAATACTTTTTTCATTATTGACCCATCTTTCTCTCTATTTTTTTATAATTCGTGAAAATCTCAGATTATATTAAACGTTTTCGCACAGATTCACACACATATAATTTTATTACAAAATCCGTCATTTGTCAATAGCATTGTATTTGAAATTTTACGCTTTTTTATGTCACATAATTATACATTCCGATTTACTGTAATACCGACAGCCGCATTCAATAATCTGTCGGTATAAAACGGCGGAGAGCAGTATGCCCTCCGCCCGTAATGTCAAAAACTGCTTTTGAAGCCGTTATCAGTCAGCGCTGTTTAAAGAGAGGATCACGTCCGAAACAAGGTTTGCGGGAAGCTGCTCATAGCGTACAAACTCAAATGTAAAGCTGCCTCTGCCTCTTGTTATCTGACGAAGCTGCATTGTAAAGCTCTGCATCTCTCTTTCGGGAACTTCAGCCACGATCTCGGTCATATTAGGCTCATCGGTGGGATTCATTCCGAGAACTCTGCCTCTGCGCTTGTTAAGATCGCCCATAACATCGCCTGTGTTGTCGTTGGGCACAAGTGCGGTAAGTGTTCCCACAGGCTCGAGGATAGTGGGGTCAGCCTGCTTCATACCTTCCTTGAAGGCAATGGAAGCCGCTGTTTTGAATGCCATTTCCGAGCTGTCAACGGGGTGATATGAACCGTCTGTGAGGATAGCCTTTACGCCTGTTACGGGGCAGCCTGCCAGAACGCCCTTTGCCATACAGTCTCTCAGACCCTTTTCAACTGCGGGGAAGAAATTCTTGGGAACTGCTCCGCCGAACACCTTTTCTTCAAATACAAGCTCATCGGAAACGCATGGCTCAAACTCGATCCATACATGACCGTACTGACCGTGACCGCCCGACTGCTTCTTATGCTTGCCTTCGGTCTTGACCTTCTTGCGGATAGTTTCTCTGTATGCAATTCTGACGGGAGCAAGGGCAATATCCACGCCGAATTTATTCTTGAGCTTTGCTGCTGCAACCTCGATATGCTGTTCGCCCAGACCAGAAATTACAAACTCGCCTGTGGAAGCGTCCTGTACAAAGCTGAGTGAGGGATCTTCCTCGCAGAGTCTTGCAAATGCGGCGCTTATCTTGCTTTCATCGCCCTGCGCCTTAGCCTTTACAGCCATTTTGTAGCAGGGTATGGGGAATACTATCTTATCCAGAGAAACAGCCTTGCCCTCGCAGATAGTGTCGTTTGTTGCGGCGCTTATCTTTACAGCGGCGCAGATGTCGCCTGCGTTGACAGCTGTAACCTCGGTCTGCTTCTTTCCGCAGAGAGAGTAAAGCTTGCCGATCTTTTCGGTTTCGCCTGTGGAGGCATTTATGTACTCGCTGTTAGCCTTAAGCACGCCGCTCATTACCTTGATGCAGGAAAGCTTTCCTACAAACTGGTCAGCAACAGTCTTGAACACGAAGGCTCTTACGGGAGCGTCGTCCCTGCACTCGATTTCCTCCATATCATCGCCTGCGTAGGCAATGGGTGCGGGGCAGTCCGCAGGAGAGGGCATAAGCAGGCATACTTCCTTAAGAAGCATATCTATGCAGCCCATTGTAATATCGGAGCAGCATACTACGGGAGTAATGATACCCTTGTTCATACCGTCGTGAAGTCCCTTAACAAGCTCCTTCTGTGTAAAAGGCTCGCCCTCGAAGAACTTTTCCATAAGCTCGTCGTCTGTTTCGGCAACAGCCTCGGAGAATGCGGCAACAAGACCGTCCATACGGTAATCCATCTTCTCGGATATTTCAGAGGTGGGCATTTCGGTTTCGCTTACATTGCCCTTTTCATCGTACTTATAGCACTTCATTTCGATAAGGTTAACGTAGGAAACCACCTGTCTGTCCTTGATAACGGGAACAATTACGGGGCACACCGAAGGTCCGAAAACGGTTTTAAGGTCGGTGAGGACATTGTAGAAATTAGCGTCGGGGTCGTCAACCTTGGTGATTACGAACATTGTAGCCTTGCCTGCCTTGCGTGCAGCCTTGTAAGCCTTTTCTGTTCCAACCTTAACGCCGGATTTGCCCGAAACGGTTATCATGACCGTATCCGAAGCCCTTACGGCTTCAAGCATATCAGCCTCGAAGTCAAAAAGACCGGGCGCGTCAAGGAGATTGAGCTTCAGTCCGTTATATTCAAAGGAGGCTACCGATGCGCCGAGAGACGCCTTTCGCTTTATCTCCTCGGGGTCATAGTCGCACACGGTATTGCCGTCGGAGGTCTTTCCGAGACGGTCGGAAGCGCCTGCCTTATAGATAAGGGCTTCGGCAAGAGTAGTCTTTCCCGAGCCGCTGTGTCCTGCTATAGCAATGTTTCTGATGTTCTCAGCATGGTAGTCGTTCATAGTGATTATCGCTCCTTATAATTATGATATTTTATCAGATATGTAAACATTGGCAAAATATACAATCTGAATTGTGATTACAATATCTATTATATATCATTTGTATAAGCATTGCAATAGTTTTTATAAAATTGTACGGAAACTTTAAATTTCGTTGCGCAAATTTATTGATATTAACTATAAATTTTATGCATATTTCTGCCACAGGATAAAATACTGAAAAATTTGTTGAAAAAGCCTTGTTTTTTTGACCGATATATGCTATTATTGTAGCAGATACCCAAATATCTGCCGTTTATTTCCCAATGAACTCCACGGGGCTGAGACGGCACACTGAGGTTTGAATAAGAAAGGCTGGTTTATATGAAAATGAAAACGTTATCATCAGCGGCGGCAATCACCCTTGCGATGACAATGCTTACAGGCTGTGCAGGCTCTGACAGCAGTTCGGCAGGAGTTGTTTCGGGTGCTGACGGAAATGCTGCCGAAACAGAGGCGGCTGTTGTGACTGCTGCGGTGGATTCTGAGGAAGAGGAGGCTATCAAGGCTATGAGCTCTCTTGAAATGATAAGGGCAATGGGCAACGGCACAAATCTCGGCAACACCCTTGAAGCCTACAACCATCAGGGCTACATAGGCGGAGGAAATCCCGACGGCTACGAAACAGGCTGGGGTCAGCCCTACACCACTGCGGAAATGATACAGGGAATGAAGAACGCCGGCTTTGATACCATAAGGATACCTGTGGCGTGGACAAACGGTATGCACTTTGAAACAGGCGACTACACCATTGACGAGCGCCTTATGAACCGTGTTGAAACAGTTGTAAATTACGCTCTTGACGCTGATATGTACGTTATCATCAACGACCACTGGGACGGCGGCTGGTGGGGTATGTTCGGCTCTGAGGATATGGCTGTGAGAGAGCAGGGACTTGAAATGTACAAGTCAATGTGGACTCAGATAGGCGAGAATTTCAAGGACTATTCCTACAAGCTCATATTTGAATCGGCAAACGAGGAGCTGGGCGACCGTCTTAACGACAAGGAGATAACAGGCTCTGAGGGCGTTCTCAAAACCGATGAATGCTATGAAACAGCCAATATGATAAACAGCGAATTTGTAAAGCTTATCCGTTCTCAGGGCGGAAACAATGCTGACCGTTTCCTGCTTATCGCAGGCTACAACACAGACATTGAAAAAACCTGCGACGAGCGTTTCAAAATGCCTGAGGACACAGCCGACAGCAAGCTTCTTCTTTCCGTTCACTACTACACCCCCTGGGACTACTGCGGTACGGAAAGCGTTGACCACTGGGGCTCTCCAAAGAATTACGAGGAGCAGAACGGTCTGTTCAAGCAGCTTTCCAAGTTCTCCGAGCAGGGCTACGGCGTTGTTATCGGCGAGTATGCGGTAATGAAGAAGAACGGCGGCATAAAGCCCGATACGGACAAGTTCTACAGCAATCTTCTGGACAACTGCGACCTTTACGATTTCTGCCCCGTTCTCTGGGACTGCAGCAACTTCTACAAGCGTGTTTCCAACACCACATCGGACGAGACTCTTGCAGAGCTTTTCTTATCACGCAGATATGAAAACGAAAAGGGCAAGGACACCGAAACAGTAAAATCCGAAGCACAGGCAAGACTTGACGAATCCCTTGCGGGAGCTTCCGACGAGCTTATGGCTTCAATCGACCTTCCTCCCTCTGACGATATGGCGATTGCGTGGATAATGTATGCTTCAAGCGACTACGGCATTTCCTACAGCGTGGGTGACAAGTACGACCCCACAAACTGCACCACAGGCGTTAAGGCTGAGAATGTACAGATAACAGGCGAGGGCACTTACACCGTAAGCCTTGACTTCTCCGAAAGCGGAATGGCAAAGGGCGTTTCCTTCTCCGCTCTGGGCATTTCCAACGGCGAGCTTCTTTTCCCCGGATATATCTACACTATTGACGAGATACTCATCAACGGCGAGCCTTACGAAATGGCGGCAAAGGGCTACACCTCCTCCGACGACGACAAGTGCACAAGAGTTAATCTCTACAACGGCTGGGTCAAGGACGTTCCCGCAGGTGCGAGAGTTGCTGACGGCGACCTGACAGGCTGCTCCGCTCAGATTATGACTCTTACCGAAAACAAGGTTATCAAGAATCTTTCCGTTACATTTACCGTAACTGCACCGTAAAGGTGCACAGGGCTCTCCCCTGTTTCATTCAGTTTGATAATTATTGCAAAGCCGCTTTTGATATTGTGTCAGAAGCGGCTTTGGGTTTGGTTATGGTGTTGACTTATTGTGATGTGTTTGGTATAATATGTTTGAGAATTAAGAATTGGAGGTTTTGGTATGAAGATAGAAAAACGTATAAAAGAATCATTTATTGTAATAGGCAAAGAAGGTTCAACTATGGATGGGCACGGCTTTATTCAAAAATTGTGGGATGATGCAAATTCTCATTTTAACGAAGTCCAGCCATTAGCCAAGAAAGATGAAAATGGTAATCTTATTGGAATTTGGGGTGCAATGTCTGATTGTTCCCATTCATATAAACCGTGGGAAGATAACTTCAGCAAAGGACTATACCTTGCCGGCATTGAATGTGCTGATGATGCTGAAGCTCCCCAAGGATGGACAAAATGGACAATTCCAAGTTTTGAGTATTTTTGTGCAGAAACCGAAAATGAAAATACTTTTTCAGAAGTACTAAGCTACATGGATGCAAACAATATTGAATTGGTTGGAGCTGTCCATGACTTTACTTGCCCAACAAGCGGAAAGAACTATATGTTTTTCCCAATCAGAACACTTTAATCAGCTTCCAACTTATCGGTGAAACAACAAAATCCGGAGAAGAAAATCAAAGCTTCTCCGGATTTGCTTCTTTATGACTGCTTGATTTTTGTAAACGGGTATTCTATATTCGGTATATAGATTTTTTCTTTAATCAAACAACTCAGCCCCGAAAACGTGAGCCGTCACATTTTCGGGGCTGAGTTGTTTAACAGTTGACATTACTTTGATGCATTATTATACGTCCCAGCGGATAATAACGCTGTCGCCCTCGTGAAGCATATCCATAAAGCTTGCGTTTTTGCCGTTGAGGGTAAGTATCATATTTCCGCTTGGCGGCGGATTCTT
>JAGAJY010000169.1 GCA_017848125.1 Oscillospiraceae bacterium | reverse complement strand
GATACGCTTGTACTGCTTCTGTCTTTAATTCTGTGCTATATACCTTGTTTTTACGCATTCTTCTTGGCATAAATTTACCCCCTTAGTGTAGTCTTGAAATCTTTTTGTTTTTCAAGTGTCTACTCTAAGGGGATTATATCAAAGTCCGTGCCGTTTTTTTATGCTCATTTTTCATATGCAGTTGATTTTTTTGTTCATTGCAGTTATAATTATATCATACAAATCCGAAAAGAAAGGACGATAACCAATGACCGAATATATGAAAATGCGTCAGGGAATGATATACGACTGCTTTGATAAGGAAATAGGAGAGGAGCAGGCAAGAAGTCATCGCCTTTGCGACGAATACAACAGCACACAATATGATGAAGGTGAAAAGCGCTCGGAAATACTGAAAAAGCTTTTTGAAAAGGAAAGCTTTGAGGGCTACCTTGTAATGGAAAAGCCGATATTTATTGATAATGCCAAGGAGATAAAAATCGGGGCAAATTTCTATTCCAACGTTTATTTTTCCTTTGTTGCAGGCGGCTGTGCTGAGATAGGGGACAACGTATTCATAGGACCATTCTGCACACTTGCCACGGGAATACACTCCCTGATAGCAGAGGAAAGGCGTATATTCGAAGATGAAAACGGCGCTCACGATTACGAATACGGAAGAAATATAAAAATCGGAAATGATGTCTGGATAGCCTCAAACGTAACGATATGCGGCGGCGTTTCCATAGGCGACGGCTCGGTTATAGGAGCTGGCAGCGTGGTAACAAAGGATATTCCTTCGGGAGTTCTTGCCGCAGGGAATCCCTGCCGTGTTATCCGTAAAATCACCGAAAAGGACAGTATGTATCTGAAAGCCAAACGAATATAAACACAAAAAATCACCGTCAGCCAAAGGAACACTTTCTTTCCGCTGACGGTGATTTTTTATAAAGAAGATTATTCCTCAATCTGCTTTCCGAGGAACTGAGCCGCAGCCTGAATGAGATTCTTCTGAACCTCGGTAGCCGCTGCATTTTCATCGGCGCTGGGAGCAAGGAACGCTACAGCACCTGTTACATCACCCGAGGAAACGATAGGTGTGCAGGCAATGGCAGGACGGTCTATTCCCTCAACAGGGAAAACCTTTGCGTCAGAATCAGAGGTGTAGATATAGTTTCTGCGATGCTCGAGATATTCCTCAAGCCCCTGAGAAACTCTTCTCTCGTTGAATTCCTTCTTGCCCACGCCTGCTACAGCTACAACGTGATCCCTGTCGAATACAACAGTAGGGCAGTTTGCAAGCTTGGTCATAACCTCAGCAACCTGAGATGCGGACTGTGCCATTTCGTTTATAGCGGAATATTTCTTGAAGATGACCTCACCGTCAGAGCTTGTGTAGATTTCAAGGGGGTCACCCTCACGGATACGCATAGTTCTGCGGATCTCCTTAGGGATAACGACTCTTCCGAGATCGTCTATTCTTCTTACAATGCCTGTTGCTTTCATAGTTCATTATGCTTTATCGTAAGGGATAAAGCATACCTCCTTTCAAAAAAAAGAATTTACAGATTAAAGCTTTTTGTAATTCTATTTTTTGTACGTCAGGCAGGATTATACACATTCCGCTGTAAATTTCTATTGTAAAAATTTTTCTGTGATTTTCTGAAAAATAATTCGCAGAATTATTCTGTCTGCGACAGATATTTTCCCGAAATATCAGATAGCGGTCATTACCCTGCCGCCTGCAACGGGAATAAACGCACCCGATACAAATGAAGCAAGGTCGGAAACAAGGAATGCCGTCATATTTGCAATATCCTGTTCACACCCACGATGCCGTAAAGGCACCTGAGCGTCATAAAAGGACGTGTCCTCAATGCCCTTTTCACGCTCCTTGTCTGTGATAGTCCAGCCGGGAGCTATCTGATTTACAGTAATGTTATCGGGGCCCACTTCCTTCACAAGCACTCTTACAAGCCCGTCAAGTCCCTTTTTTGCGGCTACATATGCCGAAAAGGAAGGCTCTGCCGCAATGGAACATTCCGTGTTTATTACCGCTATTCTTCCGTAATGCTGCTTTTGCATATGAGGTACGAATGCCTTGGCAAGATATACCATCTGCATTACACAGCTTTCGTACTGACTGTAAAAGGCTTTGATATCCTGATCGATAAGGCTTGTGCGGTCATACTGGATAACAGCATTTGCAACTATAATATCGGGCATACCGAAGCCTGCCGCCATTTCGTCACGCATTCTGTAAACGTCTGCCTCCTTTGTAACGTCCGCCCTGAAAGCAGCAGCATTCCGACCTGACGCTTTAAGCTCGCTTACAAGCCTTTCGGCATTTGTGCTGTCCGAATGATAATGCACCGCAACATCAGCACCGCACTCCGCAAGAGTGCGGACTATTGCCCTGCCTATTCCTCCGCTTCCGCCTGTTACGAGTGCTTTTTTGCCATTAAGATCAATCTGCATAATTATCCGTCCTTTCTGTTATTACATTGAATATGATACCCCGTTTGTCTTTATATGCCTTGAATCATTTGCAAGCTCTATGGTCGGTGCTGTAAGCGTACCTTTTTCATCTGAAAGGCTCAGCACCGTTATCGCCGTAAAATCAGGACACAGTACCCTGCAAAGATAGAAGAAGGGCAGATTCAGCATATGTGAAAAAAGCGCCGAGGAAGAGCCTCCGTGACTGAATAAAGCTACAGTCCTGTTCGTGTTTTCCGATATAACACGGTAATATGCACCCTCACGCCTGTAGCCGAGACTTTCCAGCCATTTATCCGATTCGCATTTCACACGTTCAAGCTCGGAAAAAACTATGTTATTGCAAAACGGCTCTGGTTCTGTCCAGCCATCTTCCATAAGCGAAAAACCCTGCGATACAGCATAAAGGGCTGTGTCCCATGGGTGACCGTCCTTAAAGACTTCTTTCCCGTCAGCCGAGCCCCATTTTATCTCGTGCATAAAATCTGTGATAGTTATATCCTTTGAAATAATATCCGCAAGATGCTGAGCAGTTTCCTTTGCCCTGCCGAAGGGTGAGGAAAATATCTGCTCTATCCCCTCGTCTTTAAGCCTTAAAGCCGCCTGCTCCGCCTGTTTGTGTCCAAGCTCCGTAAGGCAGTCCTTTTCATAATCGGGGTGACCGTGACGCACAAAAATTATTCTCATTTCACACCTCCTGCATTTTCAAGAAAATCCGAAGCAAATTCACAAAGCTCATATCCGCTCATAATAACATTACCGTTTTCCTTGGCGTAATATCCACCGTTATACTCCAGAGAATAAGGAAATCCCAGCTTTTCAGCAATGTCCTTTCTGTAAAACAGAAAGTCGCAGGCGCAGTCATAGAATCCTCTTTTGTATTCCTCTATGCAGACACGAAAAAACAGTTCCTCATCAATTTTGCCCGATTCGGAAAGCTCGGTTATTTTCAGTTCATTTATCATTTCCGTAAGAAGCTGTTCAGTCATAAAAACATTATCATTTTCTGCGGCGCAGAGAACAGCATCGGAAGAAAAGCCCATTTCTGTAAGCTCATCTGCAAACGCTTTAAGATAAAGCATATAATGTCTGCACAGCAGTTTCTGATTTTCTTTATAAACTATTGGCTCAATAAGCTTGCTCAGCAAATGCATTTTTTCACCTCAGCTCATATATTTATCTGATTTTGCTGAAATAATTATATCACAGATATTTTGGTATTGCAAGCCAAAAGCGCATTTTTATATGCCTTGCAATTGGGCAGAAACTGTGATATAATCAAAAAAACAGAAAGGGTGACGTAAAAATGTACGCTATAATAAAAGAGGAAAACGGACAATATTATACCTCAACCGTCTTTGGCTGCTATAACTGCAAGGATCATAGAAATAGATACTGGATAGTCCTTAACAAAGAGAAAACCGCTCTTGTCAAGCATTATGTATTTAAACCGAAAAGCAGATTTCTAGAGCTTATGCTCATATGTACCGACAGTGAACGCAATGGCTGGAATGATGAAAAAGGGGAGTTCAGCTGTGTGGATTTTCTTCCTGCCGCAAAGATAAGCTCAATGATAGACAGGAAGAAAGTACCGACAGAATTGCTTGAACAATGCATAAAAACAGACAGCTCATACTCATTTAACGAATATCCCGAGATACGCTCGCAAAAGGATATTGATGACCTGTACTGTGCGGCAGGCGGCTTTCATGACGCATACATACAAAAGCTTGAAGACAGAGGGGATTCTCTTTATATTCTGTTCGAGGGAATATGGGGCTGCAAGCTTGAAGTATGGTTTGAAAATGATGTGTCCTATGATACAGCTGACAGATACGAAGAGCCGCAGACCTTTGAAAACGACCCATATTGGTATGGAGGAACAGTAGTGATCCGGGACGATTACATTTATCTGATAGATGACTGTGACGTTTCGGTAAACGACATAGAAAACGGATATTGCTATTTCAGAGCAAGGAAAATGAAATATCATATTATTCCCGATTGATCACATCAGCTTCAAATATTCTCCGCATATCCTCATTTCCGAATTTGT
>JAGAJY010000008.1 GCA_017848125.1 Oscillospiraceae bacterium | reverse complement strand
TTGTTTTTCCACTGCTTTTCACGAAGCTCGGCAACCTTTTTGTCATAAAGCTCCTCGTCCTCGGTTTCTTCCGTGAGGGCGGTAAGCTCCTTTATATCCTTGGGTGCGTATATATCACCCTTGTTGTTAAGGTCAAAGCCCGGAGCGGACGCCATTGCGAGGATCTCTCCCGTCTTTGCGTTCATGATTATAGCACAGGCTCTGTTATCAACATCATTCTGCTCAATGCATTTGGCAAGCTCTCTTTCGCAGAGATACTGCAAAGTGTAATCCAGCGTGAGATATATGGAATTGCCGTCCTTTGCGGCATAGATCTTGTCGTTCTTGTAGGGCATTTCGTTTCCCTGAGCGTCCTTTGCGGAAATTATCTTTCCGTCAACGCCTGCAAGGAAATCGTTGTAATATGCTTCTACTCCGTAGATTCCGTCGCCCTCGTAGTTTGTGAAGCCTATTACAGCCGCCGCCAGCTCGTCCTGAGGATAATAGCGCTTGGTGTCCTCCTCGGTGCTGAACAGGTTTCCGGGAAGTTCTGCCTCGTCGGAAAGGGTGAATATCTCTGTGGCGATCTCCTTTTCCACCTTTGAAGCGACTTTTTTGTACTGTCTGTCACGGGTTTTTTCGTCGGTGAATATCTTGACTATTTCCGCATAGTCCGCTCCTGTGGTATCACGGAGTATCTCTGCGGTCTTTTTTATCATATCCTCTTTTTCGTCCCCCGAATAGTCCTCCTCGTTGAGACCTGTTATTGCAGAGGGGTTTACGATAATGTTATATACCGTAGCGGACTGAGCCAGTATCTTTCCGTCAGAGGTGAATATGCTTCCTCTGTGAGCCTCCACGGTGGTGCTTTTGAACTGGCTGTCGTTTGCCATTGCGGCGAATTTATCGTGATTTGTGACCGAGGTGTTGAACAGGCTTACAAACAATATACCCGACCCTGCAAGCACAGCGATGGACAGAGCAAACAGTCTGTCCTTCATAAGCTTGGTGGGGCGGTATGTGGGCTTTACAGGCTTTGCGGGCTTAACGGTCGGCAATGTGCTTTCTTCCTTTCGTTGGCGTTTTATACTAATCACTCATTGAATTATGGGAATCTCTCGCCACAAAAGCCTTATATCAAAGCTTTTGCGGCGATTTCTTCTCCATAATTCAAATGGTGATTAGTATTAAAGGGAATTATGTCTCTTTTTCCCGATAAGTGCAAGAACGCTTGAGCCGTTTATCCAAGCGGTCAAGCGTTATAGTTACTATATCTTATTTCCTTAACCTCTGAGGTATTCCACAAAGCTGTCAAAAGCATTCTTGATTTTTTTCAGAACGTTTTCATTCTGCTCGGGTATTTCCACCTTGTTGCCGCTTTCAAGGCTGATATACTCTACCTGAGCATTGTCAAGCTTCTGCATACCAAGCACATTTTCGGCATAGTCCTCAACTACCTTCTGGGAGCTTTTCTGCTCTATTCTTGTGAGCATACTTACGTTTTCCTGTTCAAGCACACGAACGTTTGCTTCCTCGATAACTATCGCATTGTGTACCTCTGCGATATTTGCCTTTGAGGTGATGCACAGGGAAACCATTGCACCTGCCATAACAATAAGCAGGATAAGCATAGGTGCTGTAATAAGAGGCTTGGGCTTTGCAGCTGCACGGGAGCGGATATTCTCACGGCTGCGCTTGCTTGCCCTTTCCTCATAATTTTCATATCTTGAAAGGTCATAGGCGAGGTTTGAATTTCTGTCTGCCATATTAACCGTCCTTTCTGCAGGGGTCTGCGTGGGTCTATCAGAGCTTTTCGATGATCCTCAGCTTTGCGCTGCGGCTTCTGGGATTTGCTTCAAGCTCGCTTTCGGAAGCTTCTGCGGGCTTTCTGCTTACAAGCCTTGCCTTTGGCTTGTTTCCGCATACGCACACGGGGAAATCGGGAGGGCAGGTGCAGCCCTTGCACCAGCCTGCGAAACGCTGCTTTACTATCCTGTCCTCAAGGGAGTGGAAGGTGATTATGCAAAAGCGTCCGCCCTTTTTCAGAAGCTCAAAGCCCTCGTCGAGAGCCTTGTCCAGATGCTCAAATTCACAGTTTACGGCAATTCTTATTGCCTGAAAGGTTTTCTTGCAGGGGTTCTTTTCACGTCTGAACTTTGCGGGAACACCCTCTCTTACTATATCAGCAAGCTCGGAGGTGGTTTCGATGGGGGCAGTTTCCCTGCGTCTGATTATTGCGTCGGCGATCCTCGGAGCAAATTTTTCCTCGCCGTATTCATAAAGTATCTTAACAAGCTGTTCTCTGGAATATTCGTTAACGATATCTCTTGCGGAAAGCCCTTCCTTTGACATTCTCATATCGAGGGGAGCGTCTGCATGGTAGGAAAAGCCCCGCTCTGCGGTATCAAGCTGATAGGAGGAAACGCCTAAGTCAAGGAGAATGCCGTCAACAGCATCAATGCCAAGCTCTGCCGCCTTTGCCTTCATGTCCGAGTAATTTCCTCTCACTACCTCAGCATTTAAACCGCTGAGCCGCTCAGAGGCTGTCATTACTGCGTCAGGGTCACGGTCAATGCCTATAAGCCTGCCCGTATCAAGGCGCTTGGCTATTTCCCGTGAATGACCTGCTCCGCCGCAGGTGCCGTCTATGTAAATTCCGTCGGGGCTGATGTTAAGTCCCTCAAGACATTCATTCAGCATAACGGGTATGTGATTAAATTCCATAAATCAAGTAATTCCTTTGCTTATCAGAATGCCAGCGAATCAATAGCCTCGGCGAGCTCCTCGTCGGAG
>JAGAJY010000168.1 GCA_017848125.1 Oscillospiraceae bacterium | reverse complement strand
GGGTGAGAAATGCGACAGCATTTCGAGGGGAGGCGAAGGAATCAATTTGTTGATTCCAGATCGCACTCCCCTTGTAGAGCGGTTGTGCTTACTTACCCTTCAAAACGTTCCGGTGGAACGTTTTGAACATAACTTGTCTTTTGGCGACTTTTGTGCAAATTTAACAACAGCGTTTTCTTTTTCGACAATCTGTGATTGAAAATCAAAGATTTTCAATCCGAGTTTCGCTTTTCGGACTGCCGTCCGAAATTTCCTTACGGAAACCGCAAAACTCTCACAAATAAGGAAGTGATGAAAATGGCTGACAAAAACCGCAGTCTGTTCAGGCTTGTTTCAATGCTGCTGGTTGCGGCGGCTCTTTACTGCGCCTTTTCGGCAGTTGGCAGCGGACTGAGATTCTGGGTGTCTCTGGGAATAGTTTCCCTTATCGGAATTGCATATCTCCTGCTTTTTATACAGACCGACAAGGATACCGAGGAGCTTATAAAAAAAGCAAGCGTTACCCCTCCCGATGATAATTCCACCGTCAGCAGATTCTTTATGAACAACTGCCCCGTGCCTGCTCTTGTAATAGACGAAACGGGACGTGTGCTGAAAAAGACCACAGGCGCAAATGAGATATTTCCCGATATGAGAGAGGGAGAAATGCTTGAAGAAGCCACGGGAATGGATATGAAAAGCTTTGACAGCGAGTATAATCCCGATATGCACGAGTTTGAGTGGAAGCATTTCCGTGTAAAGCCCTTTACCGCAATAAACACCGAATCCGCAGGAAAGACCTACACCCTCCTGTGCTTTACCGACACCCGTGAGACTGATTCTCTCAAGGACGAAGCAGAGGGCAGCAGAAACTATGTGGCTCTGCTCCTTATCGACGAGTACGACGAGCTTTTCTCCTCGGAAAAGGACTCAAAGAAAAGCGAGGTCGTTACCAAGATAGACCGTATCGCAGAGCGTTTTATCGAGAGAAGAAACGGTCTGCTGAAAAAGCTTTCCGATGACCGCTATCTCGCCATCATCAGCGAGGCGGAGCTGAGGAAAATGGGAGAAAAGGATTATCTTGCATTCCTTGAGGATATGCACAATATCCACGTTTCCGAAAGGGCATACGTTTCCCTGTCGGTAGGTATCGGCAGAGGCGGCTCAAATCTCCGTGAAAGCGAGGAAATTGCCCGTGACGCTCTGAACGTTTCCCAGAAGCAGGGCGGCGGACACGTTGTTATCAAGAAAAGCAAGGACGATACCGCATTTGCCTCCTACGGCGGCGCATACTCCAAGGCAGAGGTAAGCTCCCAGTCAAGGGTGAAGCTTTTCAGCGACAGCCTGAGAAACTATGCAGAGGGTGCGGACAAGATAATAGTTATGGGTCACAGCTACAGCGATATGGACGCTGTGGGTGCTGCCGCAGGTCTTGGCGGTGCGCTCAGGGCAATGGGGCTTATGTCCTATGTGTTCGTAAACCGTGACACAACTCTGGCAATGCCCGTTGTGGACAGACTTTTCACAAACATCAGAAGCGAAGCGGCAGAGCTTTTCGTTAGCGAGGAGCAGGCGCTGGAGCTTATGACGGAAAACACTCTTGTGATAATCGTTGACACTAACAGCAAGCATAACATTGACGGACGGGAAATTTACGCAAAGGCGTCCAAGGTGATTTACATTGACCATCACATTCAGGTAAAAGACCCCATCGACAATATAATCGACCGTCATCTTGACCCCGACGCTTCCTCCGCAAGCGAGATAGTCACCGAGATAATCAGATACTACAATCTTAAATCAAAGCTTTCCTGCTACTATGCGGACGCTCTCCTTTCGGGAATCGCACTGGACACCAAGAATTTCGTTATGAAAACAGGCGTAAGGACCTTTGAGGCGGCGGCTTATCTTAAAGAGCTGGGAGCAGACCCCGTTTCGGTAAAGCTCCTGTTCGCAAACTCCTTCGAGATAGACAAGCTCCGTTCAAGGCTTATCGAATCTGCGGAAAACTACAACAATTACGCAATAACCACACTCAGCAAGGAGGGCTACCGCTTTGCTGTGCAGGTATCCGAGGAGGACGTTTCCGAGGCGGCTCAGAGCATGATCGCTTCGGGTGCGGAAATTTCTCCCGAGGAGCTTAACAATGCGGCATACCGCTCTGCCCTTGAAAAGAAAACAGGCAACATCAAGGTTGCGGCGGCACAGGCGGCAGACCAGCTTCTGAACACGCTGAACATCAAGGCAAGCTTTGCTGTGTTTATGACAGATGAAGCAAGCGTGAAAATATCTGCCCGTTCCTACGGTACGGTAAGCGGCGGCGCAAATGTTCAGGATATTATCAAACGAATCGGCGGCGGCGGTCACATCACAATGGCGGCGGCAGACATCAGGGACAAGAGCCTTGAAGAAGTCTGCGAAATGCTGAAAAATGCCCTTGATGAATACGACCGTGCAATGAAGCCTATCGAATAAGAGGTTAATATGGGACTTCTGAAAAAACTATACTTTTCCGCCGCAGGTGCAATAAAGCGCCTGACGGGAAAGGTTGCTCCCACAGTCTATATGGAGGAGATAGAACGGCATTTTGCAGATGTGTTTGAATACAAGCTTGAAGATTCAAGGGTATTCCACGAGCTTATGTCTGATGTGGTTCACATTGACGTTCACATCGTTCCCCCGTCGGAAAAGCGGCCATTCTATCTGCTTTTCACCACAGGAATGAGCGACCTGCCTATGACGCTCCCCGAGGACTGCTCCTGGGACGACAGAAAGATATACGAAAGAGCGGAAATATACTGCCTGCTTCCCCCCGACTGGAAATTCGACGGATTTTCCGACCCAAAGGAAGCGGAGCGGTATATGTGGATAATCACCGCACTAAAATATTCCGCACGCTATCCCCACGTCTGCAAAAACTGCCTCGGCAGTATGCACTCATTACAGTTTACCGAGGAAAACACTCCCTTTGCGGATAATACAGGCTTCTGCTCAGCTGTATTTCTCCATTCCGACAGCAATGATTTCGGAGGGAAATACGGCGACAGGCTGAATTATATGCGCACAGAGGACGGCTCATACATAAATCTTCTGTGCTTTATCCCTATGTACGAGGACGAGATGAATTTCAAGATAGAAAAGGGCGGCGGTCCGCTGTTTCTCAGGCTTTTCGGTGAAACAGTAACGGATTTCTCCCAGCTTGTCATCGACATTAACAGGGAAAGCGTTTGTATAAATAAATCAATTTGAGAAAGGACTAATTAAAATGAAGGTAATTTTTTTACAGGACGTTAAGGGCTCAGGCAAAAAGGGCGAGGTAAAAGAGGTTTCCGACGGCTACGCAAGAAACTTCCTTCTCGGAAAGGGTCTTGCTGTTGAAGCCACAGCAAAGAATATGTCCGACCTTGCGGGAAAGAAATCCTCCGAGCAGCACAAGGCTGACGTGGCAAAGCAGGAGGCTCTTGACAATGCCGCAAAGCTCAAGGGCAAGAACGTTGTTATCAAGGGCAAGGCAGGCGCAGGCGGAAAGCTTTTCGGCGC
>JAGAJY010000167.1 GCA_017848125.1 Oscillospiraceae bacterium | reverse complement strand
TTTCCGTGAAATAACGGAGCAAGGGGTGAGAAATGCGACAGCATTTCGAGGGGAGGCGAACAAGACCGCCTCCCCTTGTAGGGCGGTTGTGATTACTTACCCTTCAAAACGTTCCGGTGGAACGTTTTGAACAGAACTTATTTTTTGCGGCTTTTGTGCAAATTTAACAACAACGTGTTTTCTTTTTCGACACGCTGAAATGCTTGTTTGCTTTTTTGCAAACAAGCATTTATTTGTTATATGTCAGTTCATACCCTCAGAGCCGTTTTCCGAAAGCAAAGCAAGTGATTTTTCTTTAAGCAATGGAAACTCACTCAGGTCGGCAGACCTCTCAAACAGCTCACCGACAGCATTTGATGTATCTCCCAGAAGCTCTCTGTCGCTGTAAAGATCAGCTATTTTCAGGGGCGGCAGACCGCTTTGCCTGCTGCCGAAGAAATCTCCTCCCCCTCTCAGCTTCAGATCCTCCTCCGCAATGGCAAAGCCGTCGTGGAGAGAGGACATTATTTTCAGCCTTGCCCTTGTTTCCTCAGTGGCATTGTCCGTAAGCAGGATACAGGAGGACTTATGCTGTCCTCTGCCCACACGTCCTCTGAGCTGATGGAGCTGGGAAAGACCGAAGCGGTCGGAACTTTCTATCATTATCACCGTGGCGTTGGGAACGTCCACGCCAACCTCGATAACCGTTGTGGAAACAAGCAGCTGTGTTTTTCCCTCCTTGAAATCAGCCATAACGGCGTCCTTTTCGGCAGGGAGCATTTTTCCGTGAAGAAGCCCGATGGTATATCCCTTCATCTCCCCTGCGGCTATCTTTTCCGCATATGCCTTTGCCGCCTGAAGCTCTCCCCCTGTATCGGGATTGTCCTCTATCATAGGGCATACGATATACGCCTGCCTGCCTGAGTCAAGCTCCTTTTTAACAAAACCCAGCGCCCTGCTTCTGAGCTTTCCCGTTACCGCATAAGTCTCCACAGGCTGTCTGCCCTTTGGAAGCTCGTTTATTATCGACACATCAAGGTCGCCGTAAATGATAAGTGAAAGGGTTCGGGGAATAGGTGTGGCGGACATTACCAGCCTGTGCGGCTTTTCGCCTTTCAGAGCAAAAAGCTTTCGCTGATTGACGCCGAAGCGGTGCTGTTCATCGGTTATAACAAGCCCCAGCCGTTTAAATCCCACACTTTCCGAAATAAGGGCGTGTGTTCCCGTAACTGCGGTTATTTCGCCGCTTATAAGGGCTTCTCTCACCTGATTTTTCTGCTTTTGGGTCATTGAGCCTGTAAGCAGTCCCACATTTATACCCAGCGGTTCAAGAAAGCCCTTGAGGGTAGCATAATGCTGCCTTGCAAGTATTTCCGTAGGCGCCATAAGAGCCGACTGACAGCCGTTTTTTGCGGCAAGCCAGCAAGCGGCGGCGGCAACTGCGGTCTTTCCCGAGCCTACATCACCCTGAACAAGCCTGTTCATAGGAACATTTCTGCACATATCTCCGAATATCTCAGCGCAGGCTTTTTTCTGAGCGTTTGTCATCTGAAAGGGCAGAGAGCCTTCAAATTCCGAAATGGGATATGCCTTCATAGTACAGCCCGTTTCTTCCTTTGTCTGCTCCCTCATAAGCCGCATAGCGCACTGCATTACAGTCAGCTCGTCAAAGCCCAGCCTGCGTTTTGCAAGCTCTGCGGCGTGGGAGGATTCGGGGAAATGTATATTTCTGTAAGCATATTCCTCGTTGCAGAGCTTGTATTTTTTCCGTATCTCATCGGGGATAAATTCCTCTATCTCCTCCGATACAGCTTCAAGGGCATGAGTCATATTGGTGATGACCATCTGAGCCGTAAGCCCCTCAGTCAGGGCATATTTGGGACGGATAAGCCTTTCCTCCTCAGCGGAAATGATAAGGGGGGTGTTCATCTCCTTTCGGGTAAAGCCCCCCGTTACCCTGCCGAAAAAGCGGTATTCCTTATCCTTTTCAAGCCCCTCATAGGCAAATCGGTTGTTGTAAAGCACAACAGTCAGAGTATCGCTGCCGTCGTCAATGATGACCTTGTACAGCACAAGACCCTGACGTATTCTTGCCGCAGGTATCTTCTGCGTAACAAAGCCCTTTACAACCGCCTGCTCGTTAACGGGAGCGTCAGCTATCTTCACCGTTTCGGAAAAATCGGTGTAATCTCTGGGAAATCGGTTTATCAGGTCGCCTACGGTAAAAATTCCCAGCTTATTGTAAAGCGCCGCCCTCTTTGCGGCAACTCCGCTGAGGGCGGTTATTTTGTCACTTAGCTTCATTTATCCGAAAATATCCTTTCGCAGATTTTTTCAGCCTTTCGGTACAGACTGTCAATATCCTCACCGATAAAGTATTCTCCCTTTTCGTAAAGAATACGTCCGTTAACGGCGGTCATCAGGACATTCGCTCCCGAGCCGCTGAAAACAAGGTTTTTCACAATATCATTTTCGGGGCGCATATTTGGGGCTTTCATATCAATAACGGCAAAATCGGCATTTCTTCCCACCTCGATAAAGCCGCTGTCTATGCCCATTGCCTCACTGCCGCCCACAATTGCCGCATAAAGCACATCAGCCGCAGGCATAGCCGAAGCGTCTGAGTATTTAAGCTTCTGCAAAACCGAGCAGAGATACATTTCTCTGAACATATCAAGGGCATTGTTGCTTGCCGCTCCGTCCGTACCTACAGCAAGCCGTATCCCCTTTTCCTTAAGTCTTGTAAGGTCAGCAATACCGCTTGCAAGCTTCAGGTTGCTGCATGGATTCGTTACCGCAGTAAGCCCTCTGCGGCTGAAAATATCCATATCCTCATCGGACAGATAGATACAGTGGTAGCCCCCTCCGCCGAAGTCGAACATACCTATGCTGTCCATTATTCCTGTGGGAGTCATACCGTAACGGGAAATGCAGTCCTCCACCTCTGATTTTGTTTCGCTGTTATGACACCAGACGGGAGCTTTGTATTTATGGGCAAGCTGTGAAACCGCTTTCATAAGGTCAAGGCTTGTAGTGTATTCGGCATGAAAGCCAAGCTTATATGAAATAAGAGGATTGAAGCTATTGAGCTTAATATAGCAGTCCTCCAGCATTTCGGGTGACTGGCTGAAATTGTTCATCGCACCGCAGAATGTGCATCTGAAGCCCGTTTCCGCAAATGCCTCTGCCATAGCTTCGGGATAAAAGTACATATCAAAGCAGGAGGTTATACCGTTTGAAACATACTCGCAGACCGCAAGCTTTGTGAAAATATAGTTATCCTCGGGGGTAAGCTTTGCTTCGCTTGGAAAAACCGCTTCGCTGAGCCATCTGTCCAGAGGGAGATCCTCCGCAAAGGAGCGCAGGAAAACCATGGGAGAATGTGTATGGGCATTGCAGAAGCCGGGGATAACAAGATCTCCGTTCATTTCGATAACACGGTCGTATTCGCCGTGGGGTGCAGATTCTCCCACATAGGAGAACACTCCATTATCGGTACATATATCGCCCGATCTTACGGTCATGGAACGCATATCAATGTAGCGGCAGTTTTTCAGATGAAGCTTCATAGGCTTTCCCCCTTTATTATCAGCGGATAATTCTCTCGGCGCTTATTACATCGGGAATTTTTCTCAGCTTTGAAATAAGCTGATTCAGCTGACCCACGCCTGCAATGGAGCAGGTCATAATAAGATTTGCATTTCCGTTTTTAAGAGTCTTTGAAACCATTTCCGAAACGGGAATACGCATTTCCGCAGTAACAGCGGCAACATTTGCAATAAGCATGATACCGTCATAGGAAACCACGTCAATGCAGGCTTTGAATATGGGATTGTCGTTTTCCTTGGCATTTTCCGCCCATGTTACCTCTACCCAGCGGTCAGTTTCGATCTTCTTCTCCATAGCTTCAACGTATTTCGTGCAGTCGGTGCGGTGAACGGAAACACCGTGCCCCTTGGTGATAAAGCCGATAATATCCTCTCCGGGAAGGGGGTTGCAGCACTTTGAAAGCTTAACGTCGATATTGCTTTCACCGCCAACGATAATACCCGTGTTGCTCTTTTTCGGGAAGAAGGGCACAGGCTTGGGCGCAGGAGCGGCAGAAAGCTTTGCATAGCTGTCCTTGAGTCTCTGCATTATTCTTGACAAAATAATGCCTCCGTAGCCTACCGCCGCATAGAAATCGTCAAGCTCTGCACAGTTATGGCGCTTCATATCGTCGGCAAGGAAATTTTCCATATCCTCGGGAGGAATATTTATACCGTAGCGCTTGAATTCGTGTTCAATATCCTCTCTGCCCTTGATGATATTTTCCTCACGGCGCTCCTTTTTGAACCATGAGCGTATCTTTGATTT
>JAGAJY010000166.1 GCA_017848125.1 Oscillospiraceae bacterium | reverse complement strand
TGATTATAGGCATATGTACCCGCTGTCAACGGCATTATTATCAGCAGAAGAACAAAGAGCAGACCAAAGCTGAATGAAAGCCGCTCTGATATTTTAATGCTCCTTTTCGGGTTCATAGCTTGTTTCACCTCCTGCGGTTTAGATATATGGAATTAAAAAAAAATATCTGCCCGTCAGCCCTGTCCGTAATAAGCATTCTTGCCGTGCTTCCTGAGATAGTGTTTATCGAGAAGCTCCTGCTGCATATGTCCGATTTTTGGATTTATGCTTGCGGCATGATAGTTCATAAATGCAGCTTCTTCAAGAACAACTGCGTTATGTACCGACTCAGCGGCATTGCTGCCCCATGTAAACGGACCGTGGCTCATTACAACAACGGCAGGTATTGTCATAGGGTCGATACCGTTAAAGGTTTCGATAATAACTTTTCCTGTTTCCTTTTCGTATTCGCCTGCGATCTCCTCAGGCGTCATATATCTTGTGCAGGGTATCTCGCCGTAGAAGTAATCTGCGTGAGTTGTGCCCATAGGAAGTATGCCTGCTCCTGCCATAGCGTAGGACGTAGCCCAGCGGCTGTGAGTGTGGCAGATACCGCCGACATCCTTGAATGCTCGGTACAGCTCAAGGTGAGTGGGAGTATCGCTGGAGGGCTTGTATTTTCCTTCCACCTTTTCACCTGTTTCCAGACTTACGACTACCATATCGTCAGCAGTCATACCGTCATATTCAACTCCCGAGGGCTTTATGACAAACAATCCGCTTTCTCTGTCAACTCCCGAAACATTGCCCCATGTGAAGGTTACAAGTCCATGCTTTGGGAGCATCAGATTAGCTTCCAGAACTTCCTGTTTAAGCTTTTCAAGCATTGTTATTCATCTCCTAATTTTTTCTCTGCCGCAAGCCCTGCATTATAGCGTGCCATATAAGCCGCAAAGCCTTCCGAAGCCTTATCATCGGGCTTTAAAACGCCGGATTCCATAGTTGTGAATACTTCATTTGCCAGCCATTCGGAAAGAGAGCTGTCCTTGCCGCATACCATATATGCCGCAAGCAGAGCCATTCCCCATGAGCCGCCTTCGCCTGCTGTTTTCATTACCGATATGGGAGTTTTCAGCGCATTGGCAAGGTACTGCTGAGCAACGCCCTTTGTTTTGAACAGTCCGCCGTGTCCCGTAAACTGATCGGCAGTGACCTTTTCCTTTTCAAACAGAATATCCATTCCCGAGCACAGCGCCGCAAAGGATGAGTATATCTGTGAACGGAAGAAATTAGCTATGTTCATTTTGCTGTCAGGTGTGCGGTAATACATGGGTCTGCCCTTTTCAACGCCTGTTACAGGCTCACCTGAAAGATAATTGTAGGATACTATTCCGCCGCAGTCTGCATCGCCGTTCAGGGAATTATTGTAGAGCATATCATATATTTCACTGCGCTTTATCTCACAGCCTGCAAGCTTTGCAAATTCATCAAACAGCTTAACCCATGCATCAAGCTCGGAGCAGCAGTTGTTGCAGTGCACCATAGCTACGGGAGCGCCGTCGGGGGTCGTAACAATATCAATTTCGGGATATACATTCGCAAGGGGCTTTTCCAGAACGAGCATAGAGAATATGGAAGTGCCTGCGGAAATGTTTCCTGTCTTGGGGAGAACTGCATTTGTTGCAGTCATACCTGTTCCTGCGTCCCCCTCGGGAGGACACACGGGAATACCGTGTCTGAGGTCGCCTGTGGGGTCAAGGAACGCAGCGCCCTCTTCGGTAAGCTCTCCGCCCTTTTCTCCTGCCGAAAGCACCTGAGGAAGGATATCGCTTAAATTCTGTGTAAAGCCGTGCTCAGCTGCCGCTTCGGTGAATTTATCAAGCATTCTGCTGTCATATCCGCCGTCATTTATGGGGAACATTCCCGAAGCGTCACCTATGCCGATAACACGCTTTCCTGTGATAAGGTAGTGTATGTATCCCGCAAGGGTGGTGATGTGTGCAATATCGCCGATATGAGGCTCGTTGTCAAGTATTGCCTGATAAAGATGAGCTATGCTCCAGCGCTGGGGAATGTTGAAGCCGAACAGCTCGGTAAGTTCAGATGCCGCCTTTTCGGTGGTTGTATTTCTCCATGTACGGAAGGGCACAAGGAGCTTTCCGTCCTTATCAAAAGCCATATATCCGTGCATCATTGCGGATATTCCCATAGAGCCGACAGCTGTGAGCTTTATTCCGTATTTTTCCGAAACATCTTTTTTCAGATCTGCATAACAGCTTTTTATGCCGTTATGGATATCATCGAGCGAATATGTCCAGTAGCCGTTTTCAAGCCTGTTTTCCCATTCGTGAGAGCCGCTGGCTACAGGAGTGAAGGTGTCGTCAATAAGAGTTGCCTTTATTCGGGTAGAGCCTAATTCTATACCGAGGAAGGTTTTTCCCTGAGCTATTTTATCCTGTATCATCAATGTGATTATCCTTTCATTTTAGCTTTAAGGTCAAGCAGTTCAAGCTGCTGCTCAAAAGTATTAAGATCGGTCTTGCTGTCGATAACCACAAGCTCGGTGTCGGTCATCTTTGCAAAAAGACGGATATCCTCGCTTGTAAGTGCGGTGGAAACAACAGCGTGGTGTGCTCCGCCTGCATATATCCATGCCGCCGCACCTGTAGCAAAGTCGGGCTTTATCTTCCACATAAGTCTTGCAACAGGGAGCTTGGGCATAGGTTCAGGCTGCTTTACAAGCTCAATTTCTGCACAGATAAGTCTGAATCTTGTACCCATATCTATCATGGATACTGCAATACCTTCGCCTGCTGTGCCGTCAAATACAAGACGTGCAGGGTCGGACTTGCCGCCGATACCAAGGGGGTGAACCTGAATCTTAGGTCTTGATGCGGCAAAAACAGGAGGAACTTCCAGCATATGCGCCGCAAGCTCAAGCTCGCTGCCCTCGGTAAGATCGTAGGTGTAATCCTCCATAAAGCCTGTAGCGCCCTCTCTGCCTGCCGCCATTTTCTGCATAACAGCACCCAGCGCCGCAGTCTTGTAGTCGCCCTCGGGACCGAAGCCGATGCCCTTTGCCATAATATTCTGCGCCGCAATGCCGGGGAGCTGATTCAGGCCGTGAAGATCCTGGAATGTATCGGTAAATGCCGAGATGTTTTCCTTTGCGATGAATTTGTCAAGAGCGGCTTCAAATTTTGCCTGCTCACGCACAGCGGCAATGTTATCGGTGTCCATATCATATTTGTCGGTGTATTCCTTCATCTTTGCGTCGGTCTCGGCTTCGGTTATCTCGTTCATAAGCTCTGCAATATCGCCTATACCGTAATAGTTTACGTTCCAGCCGTATCTGATCTCGCTCTCAACCCTGTCGCCGTCGGTAACAGCAACATCACGCATATTGTTTCCGAACATTGCAACACGCATACCCTTGCCGAAATCAACTGCTGCGGCGGCATAAGCGAAGCGGCGTATTTTTTCCACAACACAGTCGTGCTTGTAATAGCCTGCAATGACCTCACGCTTTATGCCAAGACGTGTGCAGATGAAACCAAACTCTCTGTCGCCGTGGGCGGACTGGTTGAGATTCATAAAATCCATATCAATGCTGTCATAAGGCAGCTTTTCGTTATACTGAGTATGCAGATGTATCATAGGCTTTGTGAGCGCCTGCAAAGCTCGTATCCACATTTTTGCGGGGGAGAATGTGTGCATCCACATAATTACAGCTATGCAGTCCTTGTCGGCAGAGGCTTTAATGCAAACGTCCTCTGCTTCGGCGGCGGTCTTTACAATTGGGGTGTGCTCAACGACAGCGATGTCACCGAGCCTGCCGCTGAGAAACTCTGCCATTTCCTTGCTGTCCTTTTCTGCCTGTGTCAGTGTCTCCTCTCCGTAGAGGTCCTGACTTCCTGTGATAAAATAGATCTTTTTCATATATGATAATCCTTCCTTATAATTATTATGACAGTACGACGCTTACGACAGAGCATTTTGGAAGTGTGAACTTAACACCCTTTTCTGTTATATCTGCCTTGTGCTCTGTTGGGATCAGCTTATTTGGATCGCTGAAGTCGTTGAATGCTCTCACATCACCTGTAAGTATGCGTGCCTTTGCGGTCTTGGGAGATATGCCCACTGCTGTACAGTCGATCTCAAAATCCTCCTCCAGAGATGCGTTTGCAAAGGTCATGGTTACGATTCCGTCTTTATCCATAGATACGGACTGTGATACGGCAGGAATGCCGTTGGTTTCGGTATTGTCGGTATAGCTGTAGATAAGCTCAGCGTCCTGATGTGTCTTGAACATATCAAATACATGGTATGTGGGGGTTTTGAGAAGCTTGTCACCCTCGGTCATAATAAGGCACTGCAGTACATTTACAGCCTGAGCAAGATTTGCCATACTTACTATGTCGGAACGCTGATTGAATATGTTAAGGCTCACAGCGGCAACGATAGCGTCACGCATGGTATTCTGCTGGAACAGGAAGCCCGGATTTGTGCCCTCCTCAACATCAAACCAGCAGCCCCACTCGTCAATGATGAGCTTCATATTGTCGCTGTATTTCTTCATTATTGCACTGTGCTTTTCGATAAGCTCGTCTATACGGATAGCCTGAGCTATGGTCTTGTAGTAATCCTCGTCTGTAAACTTTGTTGCGCTGCCCTTATTGAAGAAATCGCCTGTGGGGATCGTGTAATAATGAAGAGAGATAGCCTTTGCGTGCATATCACCTATAATGCTCATTATCTTATCGGTCCAGTTATAGTCGTCAACATTGGGGCCGCCTGCTATTTTGTACAGCTCGTTGCCGCTGAAATTACGGCAGTATGTCTGGAATCTGCGGTAAAGGTCAGCGTAATATTCGGGACGCATATTGCCGCCGCAGCCCCAGTTCTCGTTGCCTATTCCGAGATACTTTAATTTCCATGGCTTTTCTCTGCCGTTTTTGCGGCGAAGCTCAGCCATAGGGGAGATGCCGTCAAATGTTATGTATTCGATCCAGTCCGCAAGCTCTTCAACAGTGCCGCTTCCCACATTTCCGCAGAGGTAAGGCTCACAGCCTATTTCCTCGCACATATTGAAGAATTCGTTTGTGCCGAAGGAGTTGTCCTCAGTAACGCCGCCCCAGTGAGTGTTTATCATCTTTTTGCGGCCTGATTTTTCGCCGATTCCGTCACGCCAGTGATATTCGTCTGCAAAGCAGCCGCCGGGCCAGCGGAGCACAGGCATTTTAATTTCCTTGAATGCCTCGATTATGTCGTTTCTTACGCCGTTGGTATTGGGAATATCAGAGTTCTCACCCACAAAGATACCATCATAGATGCATCTTCCCAGATGCTCTGAAAAATGTCCGTAGATCTCACGGTTTATGTGAGATTTCTTATCATGTGTGTTGATCGCCGCTGAAAGTGTTTTCATAAATGCTCCTCCTGAACCTAATTAGTGTTTTATTGTGATGTGACTGTCGTATTACCGCAGCAATGGCAGTCATATTCTCATCTGTGTTTTTACCGTACTTTCGTACATCGTTATCTGCATCTGCCGTTTGTTCGGAATTTGTTTGCCAAAAAGACGATAATCTATATAAAATCATCTGAATATGTTTTTTGGATACATATGCAACGGCTTTTTAAATGAAAATGGGATAGTACAAATGCTTGGCGAAAAATGTGATTTTGTATTGACATCTGCTTATGTTTATATTATAATTGTATTATACAATAAAAATCAATGGATAATATTCTTTTAAATATGGAGGATAATCGTGAACGAATTGCTATTATCATCGGCGGCTCAGCCGATCGTGTGCAGCTGTGACTGTATGACGGCGGACAAATCGTTTTTTTACCCTGATTGTATGTATGAATACAATGCTGTGATTTATGTCACGAAAGGCGTGATGTATATTACGGAGGATGGGACGGATTATGAAATAAATGAAGGGGAGCTTCTTTTCTTGAAGCGGCATCTCAGGCATTTGGGTGTCAGGGAGATAAAGGGCGGCACGAAATGGTGCTATGTGCATTTTTATCTTGACGACCCGAGCGGGAATACACCTGCGTTTGAGCCTAATTCTGCTCCTATCATGCTCGATCAGCCTATGAGCTGCTATGAGGTTCTGCCCAAGAAGCTGGGAGGGCTGAAAAACGGGCATATAGAGCGGGAGCTTCTTGATCTTGTGGATTATTGCCGTGTGGGAGACGATCTGAAACGAATGAAGATAAACAGTATGCTGTATTCTCTTCTGGCTGACATTGCTCTTGCAAAATATATAGATAAGTATGATTACTCGCTTTCCTACAGGGTTCGGGTGTGGCTTGAAAAGCATTATGATGAGCCTTTCAGCGCAGAAAAACTTGAAAAGGAATTCTTTCTGGGCTATAAGCGTATGGCGGCTGTGTTCAAGCAGGAATACGGCGTTTCTATGCAGCAGTACCATAATAAGCAGCGTATGCAGGTGGCGGCGCATCTTCTGAGGACAACTCTTCTTCCTGTAGGGGATATCGCTAACAAGCTGGGGTTTGATGACAGGTTGTATTTCAGCAGGTGCTTCCGTTCGTTCAGCGGTGTTTCTCCCAAGGAATACAGGCAGTCGGCGGAATAGAAGGGCGAAAATAACGCCTGGTTGTATCGTTTGCTGACAGTTGTATGTACAATATGCGAGGATAAGACTATATGTAATACATTAAAATACATATGCGATTATTATCCATACATTTAGGAACATTATCCATTGAATAGAGAATGTAAATGGGTGTATAATATTGACAATGTAAATATATTGTAGGGTTATTCTACCTATTTTGGATGAAGGTGTAATGATATGAGGAGTAAAATAGCAAAAAAATGTGCTGCTGTTCTGGCAGTTGTTGTTACAATTTCCGGCTGCGGTGTGCAGAATGAGCAGGCGTCGCAGGAGCAGGCACAGACGGAGGCTGTTATGGATAATGCAAATTACGATTTTTCCGTCAGCTATGACGGTATTGAAACAGGAAATGTATCTTCAGGTGCATCGGTTCACGATCCTTCGATACTGAAAGCGGATAATAAGTATTACATATACGGCTCTCATATGTCGTGCGCTTCCTGTGAGGATCTTAAAACGTGGAGATTTGTCGCTAACGGATATCGTGACAGCAACACGGTTTTCGGTCAGATATATGATGTATATGATAAGGCGTTTGCGTATGCGGGAAGCCCTGACAGTATAATTCCTACCGATAATGCGGAGCAGGGCGGAGAGCATGTATGGGCTCCTGATGTAATATACAACAAGGCAATGGGCAAGTATGTTATGTACTACTGCACTACATCTACATGGAATGCGTCAAATCTGTGCTACGGCATATCAGACAGCCCCGAAGGCCCGTTTGAATGGCAGGGTACTCTGATCTATTCGGGCTTTGATCAGAAAACACTTAAACACACAAATGTTCTTGACTATGTTAATGAGGATTATGCCATTGAAACATATATAAAGGGAAATGGATATAACTTTGATGATTATCCTAATGCTATAGATCCGTCGGTGTTCTATGACGCAGACGGCAGAATGTGGATGGTGTACGGCTCATGGAGCGGCGGAATATTCATTCTTGAGATCGATGAAAAGACAGGCAAGGTAATTCATCCCGAGGCTGATGCTCAAAACGATGTTGATCCTTACTATGGAAAGAGACTGATCGGCGGCGGACATAAATCCATTGAAGGTCCGTATATACTTAGGGATGAGTCAAGCGGATACTATTATCTGTTTGTTTCCTACGGCTCGCTTATCAGAACAGGCGGATATCAGATGAGAGTTTTCCGCAGCGACAGACCTGACGGTGAATATGTTGATATGAGCGGCGGAAAGCCTGAAAACGGAAACAATCATTCCAATTTCGGACTTAAGCTTTCGGGAAATTATATGCTGCCCAGCCTGAAAAAAGCGTATATGGCTACGGGACATAATTCTGCGCTTATAGATGATGACGGAAGAAAGTATATCGTTTACCATACACGCTTTGATGACGGCAGTGAATACCATTCGCCCCGTGTTCATCAGTTCTTTATGAATAAGGAAGGCTGGCCCTGTATGCTTCCTTATCAGACTCAGGGAGAAACTGTGTCCGAATCGGGTTATGCTGTGCAGGATACAGCAGGCTGCTACTATTTTGTGAATCAGGGCACTGCTATCAACGCTGAAATTGCCGAGCCTGTAATGCTGTATCTTAATGAAGACGGTACTGCAAGGACGGAAAATGCCGCAGGTACATGGGAGATGAGCGAGGGGTCGTATCATATGACTCTGACTCTGGGCGAAAACACATACAGCGGAGTATTCTGTGCTATGAATGATGAAGCCGGAACTCCTGTTATGGCACTTTCGGCTGTCGGCAACGATGAGAGCGTGTGGGGGGTAAAATACCTTGACTGAGCCTGTTAAGAGGAAGATCCCGAAAGAGGGCTTCAGACGGCGCAAGAATCCCTACTATCAGGGAATGACAAGGAAGCAGATAGCTGCCGATACTGCAAAAACGGTTCTGCGATGGTTTGTTATAACGATATTTCTGTTTGTATATTGGTTTGTTATGCTGCTTCTCTTTTCCATAATGCTTCTGAGCGTGTGGAAAGTAACGCTTGCACAGCTGATAATATACGCTTGCATACTTGGCGGCGTAAGCTCGCTGGTCTATGCGGGAATGCTGATCCGGCGAAAGTTTTATTATTGAAAACATCTCTGCATTTATAATTGCGGTAAAGGAGAAAGATATGAACAAAAAAGCGAAAAAACGCCTTACAAGGGCTTTGACGTTACTGCTTGCGTTATCGTTTGTGAATACGGCTGTTCCTATGGGCAATGTATCTGCTGATGCGGCAGATACAGCATCGGATACTGTTTCAGCTTTCTCTTCCGCATATAGTGAGCAGTATGTGAGCGAGCGCATTTCCAATAATTATTCAAAGGTATCAGGCAGCAGATATACTGCTTCGGAATATAAGGGGGAGGCGCTTTCGTTCCTGTTTTCCGAAGAAGCTTCCGAATGTCTGACTTTTGAGACTATGGGATATCCGAGCAGTGACAGCGTTGCCGACCTCCGTGCAGGAGGTAAGGCAAGCCTGCATATATCCGTTCCCGAAACAGCACTGTATGCTGTAAGCTTTGATTATCTTTCATATGATGATTCTGTGCTTCCCGCAGAATTTTCAATGGCTATGGACGATGAAGGGAATTTTCCCTTTTACGAGTGCAGAAATATCAAGCTTCGTTCTACTTGGATACCAAAGGCTGAAAAGGCGTATGACCGTTATAACGACGAGGTGGTAACAGTCCCCGACAAGGCGATACGCTGGGAAAATACATACCTTACAGACAGCAGCTCACGTCATTCTGTACCCCTGCTTTTAGAGATACCCGAGGGAGAGCATACACTTTATTTTGATGTTAAGAGCGGAAACTTCCTGTTAGGCAGCGTTACTTTATCCGCTCCCGAGAGTGTACCCGATTACAGCGGTTCGACAGCGGCTGAGGGAACGTCGCTCATAACGATAGAGGGTGAAAGCTATAGCTCTTCAAACGAATCTTCGGTGCACGCCACGGCTGATTTTGATGCTGCTGTTTCTCCCTGCAAGGTGACTGAATCTGTACTGAACACAATAGATCCTTCTTCCTTCAATACCGCAGGACAGTCTGTTACATACAGCTTTAATGTGGATACCGCAGGCTACTATTATATAGCAATGAATTACAGCCAATCGGAAAAGACGGATTTTCCCGTTTTTCTTGATGTGCGCATAGATGACAAAATACCGAATACTGCTTTTTCTGCTTACGAAATGGAATATTCCACAAAATACAGAATAAGCACACTTACAGACAGCGAAGATAAAAAGCTATCTGTATATCTTGAACCCGGTGAGCATACTATATCTTTCACCATAACACTTGACCCCATATGCTATGTTCTTGAATCCATAGAGGAGATAATGGCAGGAGTCAACGATCTTACTCTGGAGATAACCAAGGTTGCGGGAACAAACTCCGACAAGTACAGAGACTTGTCCCTTTCACGATATATTCCCAATCTGGATTCAACTCTCAGGGGTTATGCAGATGAGCTTGTTGAACTTGAAGCAAGTGTACGGCACTTTTCGGACGATGATGAAAATGTTGCGGTAATGTCGTCTATGATCGTAGCTGCAAATCAGCTCCGTTCGCTTGCGGATAATCCCGATGAGATACCTTATCGTATAAATGAGCTTTCGGCAAGCGCAAATTCAGTTAACCAGTATCTTGCAAACACAATAGATTCTCTGCTGGAAAACGGACTTGCCATAGACCGTATATGGATATATCAGGAAAGTGCGGAGCTTCCCGAACCGCCCGGCTTCTTTGAGTCGTTGTGGAAGTCTATAGAGCGTTTCTTTGCTTCCTTCTTCGATCAGTCATATTCCGCAGCCAATACCGACCCTGAGCATCTTCAGGTCTGGGTCAATCGTTCAAGTCAGTATGTGCAGGTAATGCAGAAGCTTATTGACGAGGACTTTACACCAAAAACAGGTATAGATGTGGATATAAGCATTATGCCTGACCAGTATAAGCTTGTTCTTGCAAATTCTTCGGGAAATGCTCCCGATGTTGCTACAGGAATAAACTATACCGTTCCTTATGAGCTTGCTATAAGAGGCGCTCTTGCGGATATGACGAAATATCCCGATTTCAAGGAAACAGCTTCTGTATATGAGCCGGGCTTCTTCCTTACGGGAACTATAGGCGAATCGGTGTATTCAATGCCCGAAACAATGAATTTCTGGGTGCTGGTTTACCGTACCGATGTTCTTGAAAAGCTTGGACTTGAAGTTCCCGACACAATGCAGGATGTTATTGATATGCTTCCCGAACTCCAGATGAGAGGCTTGAATTTCTATTATCCTACTGCGGGAATGAGAGCTATGCGAAACTTCCACGGAACAACACCTCTTATAGTACAGAGCGGAGGAGCACTGTATTCAGGACTTGCACAGGACGGTACAACTCTTGGCAGTGAAGCTTCCGTAAAGGGCTTTACAACGCTTACAGATCTGTTTACCGTGTATGATATGCCCGTAGATATAGATAACTTCTATCAGCATTTCCGAAACGGCGATATTCCCATCGGAATATGCGATTACGGAACATATAATCTTATCAGCAATGCCGCTCCCGAGCTTGCAGGCTCATGGGATATATCGGTAGTTCCCGGGCTTGAGCAGGAGGACGGCAGCATATCGAGAAACACCTGCGGCTGTGCCGAATCCACGGTAATGTTCAAAAGCAATGAGGAACGAGAGGCAAAGGCTTGGGAATTTATCAAATGGTGGTCGTCAACTGAGATACAGTCACAGTTTGGACAGACGATGCAGATAACCTACGGCGATGAGTATCTCTGGACAACGGCGAATGTTGAAGCATTTGAACAGCTGCCCCTCGACAGCTCACATAAGCAGGTCATTCTGGAATTTGCAAAAAATGTAGTAGATGTGGCACGAGTTCCCGGTACTTATATGCTTGAACGTGAGATAAGCAATGCTTTCAATTCTGTTGTAGTTGACGGAAAGAGCGCTCAGGCACGTATTGATGAAGCAGTCAAGGTGATTGACCGTGAAATGGACCGTAAGCTTGAGGAGTTCGGGTATATCGACAGTGAAGGAAATACTGTTGAAGAATACCGTATCCCCGATATAGACAGCATCATGCCGATATTGGGAAGAAACTGACAAGGAGGTGCTTGTTTAATGGAAACACAGGAGAAAACTGTGTGCGGTACAAAAACTAAGGCAAAACGCAGAATGAACAAGATCTCCCGTCGTGAGAACAACTGGCGAGGCTGGCTTTTTATAGGTCCCTACGCTCTGATATTTACGATATTCATTCTTGTTCCCGTAATTCTTGCGGTAATACTTTCGTTTACCAATTTCAATGCAATAGAATTCCCGTCGTTTGTGGGATTTCTCAATTATATCACAATACTCACAAACGATGCGGAATTTATGAAATATGTACTGCCCAATACTATAATTTATGCTGTTGTGGTGGGTATAGGCGGTTATGTTCTTTCATTCATTCTGGCGTGGGCTTTGTGTAATCTCACCAAGCCTGTACGAACCATCTTCGCTCTGATACTCTACTCGCCCAGTATGACAACGGGCGTAGCGATGACAGTGCTCTGGAAAGTAATATTTTCGGGAGATCAGTTCGGACTTCTTAACAGCTGGCTTATGGAGCTCAAGGTAATAACCGAGCCTGTGCTTTGGCTTACCGATGCAAGATACCTGCTGGTAATAGTTATAGTCATAGGTCTATGGTCGTCTATGGGAATCGGCTTTTTAAGTATGATAGCAGGTATTCTCAATACCGATGCAACACTTTACGAAGCTGCTTCCATTGACGGTATCACAAACCGTTTTCAGGAAATGGTTTACATTACCATACCCCAGATGAAGCCGCAGATGCTTTTTGCGGCGGTAATGGCAATAGTAGGCGCATTCCAGAACGGTATGATAAGCTCTATGCTTGTGGGAAATCCGTCTCCCGGCTATGCGTCGCAGCTCCTTGTAAATCACATCGAGGACTACGGCTTCCTGCGCTATGAAATGGGATATGCGGCTGCAATATCGGTTGTGCTGCTTCTTATCGTACAGCTTTTCAGCAAGGGTGCAAATACCCTTCTTACAGAAAAAAATCCTTACGGACTTGCCAAAGCTCCGAAATCGGCAAAAAGATCCGTTGAAAGGGGCGATGATAAATGAAGGGCAGAAAAATAAATCCAAAAAGCTTTGAGATAGGTCAGCTCAAGATCATACTCTTTATACTCCCCTTGGTTATTTTTATGGGACTGCCTATCGTCTTTATCATAAATCATGCGTTCAAGCCAATGGAAGAGCTGTTCGCATTTCCGCCTACTTTTTTTGTAAAGAATGCGACTTTTGAGAATTTCACAAAGCTTATGAAGTTTTCAAGCAACAGCGGCATCCCGCTGAGCCGATACCTTTTTAACAGTCTTGTTGTGACTGTTATTACAATGGGGCTTGCACTGCTGCTTACAACTATGTCGGCATTTGCTCTTGCCAAGATAAAGTTCAAAGGAAGAGAGCTTCTGACCCAGATAAATCAGGTCGCTATCATGTTTGTCAGCACAGCGGTGCTTATTCCGAGATACCTTGTGGTTTGTAAGCTGGGGCTTATCGACAATGTTTTTGCACATATCCTGCCGCTTGTGGCAATGCCTGTTGCGCTGTTTCTTGTAAAGCAGTTTGTTGAGCAGGTGCCTGACTCCCTTCTTGAAGCGGCATATATGGACGGTGCAACCGACCTTGATATATACATCAAGGTAATAATGCCTATGATAAGACCTGCTGTGGCTACAGCCGCTATACTTGTATTTCAGCAGGTGTGGACGAATATGGAAACATCAAGCTATTTCTTCAGCGATGACAGTATGAAAACGCTTACATTCTATATGAATACGCTTGTAAATGCGAATAATACTGTTGCGGGACAGGGTATGGCGGCTGCGGCTTCGCTGATAATGTTCCTGCCCAACCTTGTGCTGTTCATTATCCTTCAGAACAAGGTAATGAACACAATGGCAAATTCCGGTATTAAATAAGAATTGGGGGAAAAAGTATGCATAAGCTGAAACGCCTTGCAGCGGCTTTGCTGACAGCGGTTGTTATATGTGTAATGCTGTCGGTATCCGCATTTGCAGATACCCCCTATGTGACATATACGATCAACGGTTACGGGCAGATACGCCCGACTCAGACTGCATATCTTGCTCATGCGACGATAACGAAATTCGGCGATCAGGCGCTTGCTTCACCGAGTGACATCTGCATAGCAGACGACGGACTGATATATGTTGCCGACTCAGGCAACAGCCGCATAGTTGTGGGAGATCCCGACGGCGAGCTGGTTCGGACTATCGGCGAGGGTATTCTTGTAAATCCCCGAGGAGTATTTGTTACATCAGACGGAAGCGTGTATGTTGCAGACCGTGATGCGGGAAAGATATTCGTATTCGGTGACAGCGGCGAGCTTGTAGGCGAATATTCAAAACCTGCCAGCCCCTTGTACGGAGATGAGGTAAGCTTTTTACCTATAAAGATCGCAGTAAATGACGCAGGCATAATGTTCGTTGTGTGCGAATCCAACACAAACGGTATAGTTGAAATATCTCCTACAGACGGCGGAACGTTCCTTGGATATTTCGGAACGAACTACACAGAAAAAAGCCTTACAGCAATTATTTACAGGGCTATACTTACCGACGAACAGCGTGCAAAGATGGTCAGCAATATCCCTGCTACGCCTACCAATCTGACTATTGACGAAAAGGGTCTTATCTATACCGTTACACGAGGCAATAAGAATGACACCCTCAAGCGTCTAAATATTGCAGGCACAAATATGCTGCACAATACCGATGATACCTATGCGGATACTCCTACTGCCGCAGCTGCGGGCAACCATGACAACGTTTATGTTGCCGATCAGCAGGGTTACATATTTGAGTATAACAACGAGGGCGAAATGATATTCGTTTTCGGCGGTCCTGACGACGGCTCTCAGCGTGTGGGACTTTCCACAATGGTGAGCGGTATTGCGGTGGATAAGCAGGATCATATCTACGTTCTCGATTCAGACAAGGCGCAGATACAGATATACAGTCCCACTGAGTTCACAGATCTTCTCCATAACGCACTTTACCTTTATTCAAAGGGACGTTATACCGAAGCTAAAGCGCCTCTTTCCGAGATACTCAGAATGAATTCCATGTTTGATTATGCAAACAAGGCTATGGGACGCTGCTATTTCCGTGAGGAAAATTACAGCGAGGCTATGCGTTATGCAAGGCTTGCAAAGGACTATTCGGGTTATTCCGACGCATATTGGGAAATACGAAACGTCTGGCTGAAAAACAATATTATTACTGTAATGATCCTGCTGGCACTGATGTTTGCGTCAGTTAAGCTGCTGAAGCTTATTGATAAGAAAAAGCAGATATTTGAAAAGCCCCGTGAGATCATTGACGGAATACTTGAAAACAGCTTTATAGATGACTTCATGTATTCCTTCAGATTTATGAAAAAGCCTGCGGATACCGCATACGGAATTGCCGCAGAAGGCAGAGAAGGCTGGCTGATGCCGTCGCTGCTGCTGCTGATATTTACTGCGGAATTTGTTATAAACAAATACACCTGCGGTTTCCTTATGAAAAATGTTATGGACGGCAGATATGAGATACTCAGCGATATTGGAATGATAATCGCAGTTGTTGCTGCTGTGACGATCTGCACATATCTTGTCTGCACCATCAACGAGGGTGAGGGTACTGTAAAGAAGATATACACATTCATCTGTTACAGTCTTACACCGTATATCGTGCTGACACCTGTTATCTACATTCTGTCCCATGTACTTACAAACAATGAGATGTTCCTGCCTGCTATGCTGTCCGTGCTTACATACGGCTGGATTGCGGTGATAGCATTCATAGGACTCAAGGAGGTCAATAATTTCACGGTGATCCAGACCATCAGGGTTATTTTCCTTACATTGTTTGCAGCACTTATACTTGCGCTTCTTATATTTATAATCTATGTTCTCTGGGCTCAGGTGTTCGGGTTCATCGGAGAAATTATCGGTGAGGGGGTGTACTTGCTTGGATACTAAAAGACCCAGATGGCTTGTCCCCGTTATCATCAGCGCAGCGGTCATCATTATTGCGGCGCTCCTTGTGATGATCTTCATAGGCAATGGGGCGGAGACTGTTCTCAGCGGAACTCATATCTACAGCGAGCCTGTTCCCTTATGCGGAGCGAAGGTCGAAGCACAGGACGGTTATGTGCAGGTAGCGGAAAGCGATACATACATACTGTACTATAACGAACCCCGTTTTTCCATAAGGCTTGAAAACAAAAAGACAGGCGCAGTTCTGGATTCTACAGTAAGCGATGAAAAAGATGACGGCAAGAACAATGCAAGCTGGACATCGTACATGAAAAGCGGTATCGTGATAAATGCCATAATCGGAACTCTGAATACATATCAGGTGGATATGAACAGCGTTCCCAACGAGATCACCACATGGTATATCGATAACGGAATCTATGCACAGATAAGCTTCAAGGGCGAATATCAGTTTGAGCTTGGAGTTGAGATAAGACTTGAGGGAAATGACCTTATTGTGCGCATACCCGAAGAGTCTGTCAAGGAAAACAAGGAAGGGACATATATCAGTACCGTGAGCGTGTTCCCATTTCTTGGCTATACATATCTTGATGAGCAGAATGGCTATATGCTCGTTCCTGACGGCAACGGCGCTCTGATCTACCTTGACAACAAGGAGGGACGATATGCTACAGGCTTCTCGGGTCTTATATACGGTGTTGATGATGGTATGACCAATCGCACAACTGTATCTACACTCTGGGAGTATCTGGAAACTGTAACACCTTCCAATAAGGTGATAGCACCTGTTTTCGGAATGGCACACCTTGATGACGGCATTGCATATCTCGGCATAGTCGAATCCGGTGATGAAAGGTGCAGCATTGAGGTCGTTCCTAACGGAGTAATGGTTGATTACAACCGCTGCTTTGCAAAATTCCTTCTCAGAGATGTTTATGTTCAGCCGCTCAACAAATCAAACTCGGGTACTGTTCCCACTGTAGAAAAGGACAGACAGCATTCAGACCTTACTGTGAGATACTGTCTGCTTTCCGAAGATGAAGCAGATTATTCGGGAATGGCAAATGCTTACCGTTCATATCTGCTTGAAAGCGGAAGGCTTGAAAAAAGCGACGTAAGCTATAACACACGCATTGATTTTCTCGGTACTGACCGCGAGGAATTTCTTATGGGAACTACCGCAGTTACAATGACGACCGCAGAGCAGGCAGAGGATATTCTGGCTGAGCTTCGTGAACTGGGTGCAGGCAGTATGCTGTCGGTATATAAAGGCTGGCAGAAGGGGGGACTTTATAATGTTCCCGTGAAGTCCATGAGCGCTGACAGTAATATCGGCGGCAATGCAGGCTTGAAAAGCTTTGTAAGCAAACAGGCGGAGCTCGGAAATACCGTTTATCTTTACAATGACGCTCTTTCGGTAAATGCCGATACTCATTCGACCACATACAATGTTATGAAAATGGTGAACAAGCGTACATTTGAAAATGAAACCCACGGTCAGGTCTATGATACCTTCTATTATCTGATGCCCGGCAGAAGCGGTATAAATCTTACGAGCCTTGCAAAGGATCTGAGCTCAGACGGTATCGGGAATATTGCTCTTTCGGGAATAACAGATACGCTGTTCTCATACAGCTCAAAGGGAAGCTACTACTCAAGAACAGACACTATGGACATTTATGAGGACGCAGTAAGCGCCGCAGGTGAAAGCTGCAGCATTATTGCCGAGACTCCCAATGCTTTTCTTTGGAAGTATTCCGATGCAATGCTTGATATGCCCCTCAGTTCGTCGGATTATCTTTATCTTGACCGTGAGATACCGTTCCTTTCAATGGTATTCAAAGGCGTTATCCCCACATATTCGGAATATGTGAACTTTGAAGCAAACAAGAAGGAGAATTTCCTGCAAATGGTAGAATCGGGAGTTTATCCGTCATTCTATATTACCGCAGAGGATTCCTCAAAGCTTATTTACACCAATTCAAGCGATCTTTATTCACTTGAATACGCATCATACCGTGATACCATAGTAGAGTATGACAAGGCTCTCAGAGATGTGGCGCAAAAGGTCGGCACAGCTCAGATAATACGTCATGAGATACTTGAAAACGGTCTTGTCAAAGTTACATATGACAATGGCGTCACAGTATATGTAAATTACAGCGGATCCGCGCAAAGCGACGGCGATATGACCGTGGAAGCGCTTTCCTATACCGTAAAGGCGGTGAGTGACCTTGGCTGAAACAAAGAAATTGACACGCAAGGAAAAGAAAGAGCTTAAGGAGAGAATGAAGCATCTGAAGTCCGGTAAGCTCGAAAAGCGCTATGCGAGGGTCGGATACATCTTTATGATACCCTGGTTCATAGGTGCGGCGATATTCCTTGCATACCCTCTCGGAAGCTCATTCTGGTATGCGCTCAATAATATCCGAATAACTCCTCTCGGAAGGATATTCAATTTTGTAGGTCACGGAAACTTCACACAGATACTTATAGAGGATCCTGATTTTATGATCTACCTTGTGGACTATCTTATGTCCACAGCGTTATCCGTTCCCATCATTGTAGTTTTTGCCCTTTTGATCGCAATGATGCTGAATATGAAAATAAAGGGCAAGGGCTTCTTTCGTCTGATATTCTTCCTCCCTGTTATAATCGTAAGCGGTCCGATACTCGGTATGCTTAATGCAGAGGGAGCGGGAAGCGTATCGGCAATAGATACGGCTGCACTTTCGGAGGCTATAGGCTCTGTGCTGCCGAGCATCATTGCAAAGCCCATATCCGATGTGTTCGGCAATATGATAACTACCCTCTGGTATTCGGGTGTGCAGATACTCATATTCCTCTCGGGACTGCAGAAGATCGACAAGTCAATGTATGAGGCGGCAAAGATCGACGGCGGTTCGGCATGGGAATGCTTCTGGAAGATCACTCTGCCGAATATGAGATCGATGATAATGCTCAATACCATATACACTGTCGTTTTTATCTCCAACAACAGTGATAATCCCATAATCCAGCTTATCAAGGAATCAATGTTCTCAGGCACTAAGGAAAAAGGATACGGTTATGCGTCAGCTATGGCGTGGCTGTATTCGATAGTGGTTCTGATACTTGTAGGTTTGTTTGCTCTTATTCTTATGACACGCAAGGATCAGTATGAAAAGCAGGTAAAGCGTGCAATAAAGGCAAGAAAGAAAGAGAAACGAAATAAACTGAAGGTGGAAAGGAGGAATCGCAGAAATGCCAGAAGGATCGAAAAGCAGCGTGCAAAGGGCAAGATCACCACACACAACACCAAGCGGGAAGACTACTAAGTCATGGCGTGAGCGCTTTACCCGTGAAAAGATTCACCGCTTTATGTACGGCACAAAGGACAAGGAAGGCTTTCTGAAGCAGTTTACGGTATATGCGCTGCTTATCTGCATCGGGTTTATCTACGTTTATCCGATAATCCACATGGTTTCAAGCAGCCTTATGACGCTTGACGATCTTCTCGACTCATCGGTAAAGTGGCTGCCAAGCTCGCTGAATCTGGACAATTACAAACAAGCGGCAGAAAGTATGGATTTCTGGAGGGCATTGTGGCAGAGTATTGTCATAGCCGGTGCACCTACGATATGCAATCTCATATCCTGTTCAGTTACAGGCTATGCTCTTGCAAGATATGAATTCAAAGGCAAGAATATAGTAATGCTGATAATAATACTGAGCTTTGTTCTTCCCAGTCAGATAACGATGATCCCTACCTACGTTCTTTACTCAAATCTGGGAATACTCAATACGATATGGGCATTCATACTCCCTGCGCTTTTTGCTCAGGGCTTCAAAGCACCGATATTCATACTGATATTCTGGCAGTTCTTCCGCCAGATACCCAAGGCGCTTATAGAAGCGTCACGAATAGACGGTGCAGGACATTTCAAGTCCTTCTTCAGGATCGCATTGCCGAGTGCAAAGCCTGCGTTCATTACCGTTGCTCTTTTCTCATTTGTATGGTACTGGAATGAGTCCTACCTTACAGAGCTGTATGTTCACGGAGTTTACGGCAAGTCAGACTGGACAACGCTTGTGGTTCAGCTTGATAACTTCGCCGCCAATTTCTCCAGCTATCAGCAAACGGCAACAGCAGGTGCTACAAATCTCAATGAGTCCATCAATATGTCGGGAACTTTGCTGAGCATACTTCCCCTGATGATACTCTATTTTGTACTGCAAAGACATTTTGTTGAGAGTATTGACAGAACCGGTATAACCGGAGAATAATCGTACCGCACAGGCAGATGTGCCTGAAAAAATATTTTTTATAATGGAGGAAGCTATGAAGAAAAGAATGATGTCAATTTTACTGGCAGGGTGCCTTTCTATGGGTGCTTTCGCAGGCTGCGGCGGCGGAAACGGTGCTGCGGGCGGAAATGGCGGCGCAGGCGGAAATGCAGGCGGAAACGCAGGAAGCGCTGCAAATGTCACAAACGATTATGAGCTTATAACGGTTGAGGGCAGCACACATCAGTACAAGAAGTACAAGGATATGACTACCGAAAACATAACGCTCAATTATTTCCACTTTGATCAGGATGAGACGGTAAAGCTTCTTGCAGACAGATTTATGAAGATCTATCCGAACATTACAGTAAATGTTCAGTATGAGAATGTGGCAAATTATAACACTACTCTCTCAACTCTTGTAAGCAACGGCGAAGCCCCCGACATTATAATGCATTCTGACTGTGACTACGCACTTTCAAATATGCTGCTTGCCGATGTTTCTGCCTACTTCAACAGCGATGAGGAAACAAAGAACCTTGCGGATACAATAAACTCTGCGGGGCTCGGTACATACAATCTTGAAGGCGGTATGCGCTACAGTGTGCCTGTAAAGTTCTTCCCCGGTGCTATGTTCATTGACCGAAATGTTCTTGAAACACTGAATCTTAATGTTCCTACTCAGAACTGGACATGGCCGGAAATGATACAGCTTATCAAGGACGCTACGGTGCTTGATTCTCCCGACGGAATGGCTTACTACGGACTTGGCTATTACAATCGTCTTGATTCCTACTACGGCATTGCTGCACGTCAGGATATAATCGGTGAATTCGGCTTTAACGGAAAGACCTTTGACCTTGCCGATTGGGCAGTAGGCGAGCAGGAATTCTCAAACCTCAAGATTGGCGGATACATCGCTCCCGTAACCGAGACACAGGCAATGGAAGACTGGTGCGGCGACTGGGAAGGCTGGGCAGGAAACACAGGCCATGCGGCGATCTTCTCTGAGGCTTTCTGGACCTTCCAGAACACATGGAACACTCCCGGCTACAAGGATACATACAATCTTGATATCGTTCCTTACGTTATCCCCGCTGTTTCAGACGCTGACGCAGGCGAAAACCATCACTCCATAGCAACCATAGATTATGGCGGAATCACAACCTCCTGTCAGTATCCCCGTGAGGCTTACGAGCTGCTCAAGTTTATGTCCTTCGGTATTGACGGCTGGTACACAAGATGCGAGATCTATGCTGATGAAACTATTGTAAACGCTATGGGTACAGCTCTTAAGTATGATGTTATGCCTGTTCCCATCACAAAGGACGAGGGCGTATGGGAAGAATACATCAAGGTATTCTGCGCAGGAATGGATGAGGAGCATACTCAGCTCTGGAGAGATTATTTCAAATCCTGTATGCAGCCTATCTCCTTCGGCTGGACCAGCATCGCAGGCTACTGGAATTTCTGCGATCAGTACTTCAATTCTATCGGTATCCACGACCTTGTTGACGCAGGTACAGCTCAGGCTGCTGACTACGTTGAAGAAGCAAATCGCAAGGCAAACTACTATCACGCTCAGGCAATGCTCGATTATTTCGGTCCCAACGCTTACAATGTACTTACAGAGGCTGAGATAGCAGAGTATGAGCAGATGAAGACAGATAATCAGTGATCCAATTAAATTGTCCCGTAATGGGATATGATAGAAAGGAAATGAAACTATGAAAAAGAAGTTATCATTCGCACTTGCACTGGCTATGGTAGTATCCTTAACAGCATGCGGCAATACAGCTGAGCCTGCTGCCGAAGAAGGAACTGCTGCCGAAACTACAGCAGCTGCTCAGGAAACAGCGGCAGAGGTTACCGAAGCTGCTGCGGAGACTATAGAAACTACTCATGCTCCCGTAGAAGCTGAGCCTATTGACGCAGAACCCCTTGTATATCTCGGCTTCGAGAATGCAGACGGACTTAAAGCGGTGGAACAGTCTGAGGACATCGGCTCTCTCACAGGTGCAAATTTCGGTATCGTTGAGTCCGCTCACCCCATACTCATTGCTGAGGGTCAGGGCGCTGTAGGAAATGCACTTTATCTTGACGGTAAGTATGGCGTTGACTTTGATATGAAGCAGACAGATGAAAGCTATACTTTCTCATTCTGGTACAATGCTGACCGTGTTTCAATATACGGCCCTGTTGTTCAGATCGGAAGAAACATCGGTATGGCAAACACCGACGCTGCAGTAACATGGCTCAATGTTACAAAGACAGACTGGGGTACAAACTCCGCAGATATTTTCCCTGTAGTATGGAACCGTAATTCCTCTATCGGAACAGAGGTAACAGCAGACGGCGTATGGCCATGGATCTATGCTATGGACGATACCGAGCACGGTAAGCGTGAGTGGTGTCTTGTTACCGTCGTTGCAGACGGCAACCGCTATGTTGCTGATGACGGTATGGAGCGTGTAGGAACAAAGTTCTATCTCGACGGTGAGCTTAAATGGGAAGCAAACGCTGAGAATATGTACTATCAGGGTCTTTCTCCCGAGATCCTCACAGGCGACGGTATTGAAGGACATATCGGTATCAACTACTGGGATACAGTATTCAAGGGATTTATAGATGAGCTTTATATTTATGATGAAGCTCTTACAGACGGTCAGGTAAAGACTCTCTTTGATCAGGGCAATCCTCCCGCAGAGCCTGTTGCTCCCGAAGCGTCAGCTGCTGAGGCGGAAGCAGAGCCTGAGGCACTTCCCGCTGCACCTGTTGACGAGTCCGCTATAGATGTTCTCGGTACACCCGATCGTGAGCTTGGCTTCTGGTCTGATACTACAGCAGGATACGAGCTTGCTGACGGCGGCAAGCTTAACCTCAAGCTCAACAACTATTCCAACGGCGAAGCTAATTATAAGAATTTCGTTCTTGCTCTTACCAATACAGCTGTTACTACAGATAAGGTAGCAAGCGCTGACAATTTTGAAGGCTATATGGAATATGCCGTTATTCGTGCAGACGCTTACGGCTGGCCTCGTGTTGAGGACGGAGCAAGCGAAGAAACAGCTCCCGAGCTTTCCTTTGAAACCTCATGGACAGACTGGACAGAATGGCTCAAGCTTATGACAAATGCAGTTGTTACTGTAAATATGGAACGCAGCGGCGATGCTATTACAGTAAACTATACATTTGAGGATATTGCTACAGGAGCAACTATGACTGAGACTGCAAATGTAAAGATCAAGATAGCTGATACCACAGCACCTGTATATGTTCATGTTACAGGCGAGGGTGCATACATTGAGCTTCTCAGCGTTGAATAATACCGCAGTTACGCAATTTCATGAATTGATCCTCTTATAAAAGAAAGGCGTGGGGATATTCCCCATGCTTTTCCAAAGGTGATGAGATGAATGTCATCATCTTTGGAAAGGCAAAAACCTTTATAATGAAAGGAACGAGTGCATATGAGCGAAAGGCTGATATTTAATAAACCATGGATAACACAGAGAGCAGACCCATATGTTTATCTGCATACAGACGGGAGCTATTACTTCACAGCCTCCGTTCCCGAATACGACCGTATAGTTCTGCGTAAGTCGGATACTCTCGGAGGACTGGCAGACGCAGAGGAAAAAACTATCTGGCTCTGTCACGAAAGCGGTCCTATGAGCAAGCATATCTGGGCGCCCGAGCTCCACTTTATATTCGGAAAGTGGTATGTTTATTACGCAGGCGGAGAAAAGGACGACCCATGGAAGATACGTCCCTATGTTCTTGAATGCAGCGATAATGACCCTATGACAGGAGCATGGCATGAGCTTGGAATGATGAAATGTTCCGATGATGATGAATTTTCATTCCGTGCCTTTTCGCTTGATGCGACTGTGTTTGAAAATGCAGGGGAGCATTATTATATCTGGGCGGAAAAGGTTGGTGTGGGAAAACAGATCTCCAATCTTTACATTGCCCGTATGAAAAACGGAAACACACTTGATACAGTTCAGGTCCTGCTTACTACTCCCGATTACGACTGGGAGCGCCACGGCTTCTGGGTTAATGAAGGACCTGCCGTAATAAAACGAAACGGTAAGATTTTCCTTACATATTCCGCCAGCGATACAGGTGCGGCATATTGTATGGGAATGCTTACAGCAGACGAAAATTCCGATCTGCTCGATCCCAAAAGCTGGACAAAGGAACGTTACCCCGTACTGAAAACCGACAGCGAAAAGGGAATATACGGCCCCGGACACAACTCCTTTACCAAGGATGCGGACGGAAACGATATACTGGTATTCCATGCGAGAACGGAATCCGAGATAGAAGGAGATCCGCTCTATAACCCCAATCGTCACGCTATGCTGATGCCGATACGCTGGGAGGACAACAGACCGCTATTTTGCTTCGATAATAAATGATGAAAACAGGAGGAATGAACAATGGCAAGCTTGTCTCTGAAACATATCTATAAAATATATCCCAATGGATTTGAAGCAGTTAAGGATTTCAACCTTGAGGTCGAGGACAAGGAATTTATCATTTTTGTCGGACCGTCAGGCTGCGGTAAATCCACCACACTCAGAATGATAGCAGGACTTGAGGATATTTCCGACGGTGAATTCCTTATTGACGGCAAGATCATGAATGATGTTGAGCCTAAGGACAGGGATATTGCAATGGTGTTCCAGAATTATGCTCTTTATCCGCATATGTCTGTAAAAGAAAATATGGCGTTTGGTCTTAAACTGCGCAAGACACCCAAGCACGAAATAAACAAGAAGGTCGGTGACGCATCTGTAATACTTGACCTTGAAGAGCTTCTTGAACGTAAGCCTGCCGCACTTTCGGGCGGTCAGCGTCAGCGTGTGGCAATGGGACGTGCCATTGTCCGTGAGCCCAAGGTATTTCTTATGGATGAGCCGCTTTCCAACCTTGACGCTAAGCTGAGAGTTCAGATGCGTGCTGAAATATCTGCTCTGCACCAGAGACTGGGTGCTACTATAATTTATGTAACCCACGACCAGACAGAGGCTATGACTCTCGGTACCCGTATTGTAGTTATGAAGGACGGTATCGTTCAGCAGATAGCTTCTCCCAGAGAGCTTTACAATAATCCCGATAATCTGTTTGTTGCAGGCTTTATCGGTTCACCTCAGATGAATTTTGTAAATGCGGAGTGCAGAGAAGAAAACGGCGAGGTTTATCTGGATTTTGACCTGCACTCAATAAAGCTGCCCGGCAAAAAGGCTGCGGTAATGAGAGAAAAGGGTTATATCGGCAAGAAGGTAATTATGGGAATACGTCCCGAGCGTATATTTGAGAACGAAATGCAGCTTTCTATGCACCCCGATACTCAGATACAAGTAAAGATAAACGGATATGAGCTGCTTGGCTCCGAAGCCCTGCTCTATTTCAGCCTGCTCAACGAAAAGCCGGGTGAGATAGACCGTCAGTTCAGTGATGACGCTTACAACAATATCAAGAAGGTTCAGTGGACAGCAAAGGTTGATGCAAATACATCAACACGTTACGGAAGCACCATCACTATCTGCCTTGATCCCAATAGAATACATATCTTCGATAAGGATACCGAACAGGCAATAGTCCATTGAGCAGGACTGCGGCCGAAGAAATTATATGGATTTTCCAAAGAAAGCAAAGCCTTTGGAAATGTCTTTGCTTAATAAATGTTTTCCTCTTTAAAATATCTCCCTCAGCACTGCCGATAAATATGCTGCACGGCAGTGCTGAATTTGTATATGATGTAATACTAATAACCAATTAACCTATAGACAAATCCTCGGCTGAAATAAGCCCATTCGTCGTCAAGCTCCCTTGGAGGGCGCAGAGCCCGCCTGCAGTCGCTTTCCTAGACTGGGCTTATTTCATCTATCGGCTTTATCTATAGAACAATTGGTTATTAGTATAAAAATGCGGAGGCTTAAATGAATATAATTATAAAGGAACTTGAAATAAAAAACGGTGACAGAAATATTTACGGCAAGCTGTATTCTCCCGAAGGAGGCGGCATATATCCTGCCGTAATACTCTGCCACGGTTATAACGGCGTAAATACCGATTGGGTGAAGGAGTGCAGTTACTATGCACACCATGGATATGTGGCATATGCTTTTGATTTTTGCGGCGGCTCGGTACGCAGCAAAAGCTCGGGTTACAGCACAGATATGACGATAACCTCCGAGAAGGAGGATCTGCTTGCTGTGCTGGACAGTATCAGGGCGATGGATAACGTTGACGCAGAAAATGTTGTTTTGTTCGGCGGCAGTCAGGGTGGACTTGTATCGGCACTTGCAGCAGCAGAGAGGGCAGATGAGGTCAGAGCGCTTGCAATGTATTTTCCTGCATTGTGTATCCCCGATAACTGGAGCAGTATGTACAGCTCCCCCGAAGCTGCTCCCGAATCGTTTGATTTCTGGGGGTTAAAGCTGGGCAGGGGATTTGTGAAGGATGTTCAGAGTATTGATGTATTTAATATAATAGGTGATTATAAAGGCAACGTTCTTATACTGCACGGAGATAGGGATGATATCGTTCCTTTTTCGTATTCGGAACGTGCAGCAGCGATATACGAATATGCCGAGCTTATAAAAATGCACAATGAAGGTCACGGTTTTTCCGAGCAGGGCTGCATCAAAGCAAAAGAAACTGTGCTTGAATTCCTTGATAGGGAGTGTAAGATAAAGTAAAGCTTAACAGACTTAGTTATGAAAGAAGGTAAATATGAAAAAGAGAATATGGGCTGTCCTGATATGCTGCACTCTGACTATGAATTTATCGGGGTGTGAAAAAAAGGAAAAGGAAGAAAAGCTTAATAATGTACAGCAGTCAGCTGAAAATGAGCTTTCAGTGCAGTCATATAAGGTGCTGTCTGAGGGAGATCATTCGGGAGTGTATGGAACAGCAGGAGAAATATCCGCATACGATACCGTTAATGCAAATTACGCATTGACGGTTGACGCTGAAAACTCTGTACACGATATAAGCGATACCTTATTCGGCATTTTTATAGAGGATATAAATTTTGCTGCCGACGGCGGCTTGTACGCTGAAATGGTAAGGAACAGATCCTTTGAATTTACAGAGCTTGCAAGGGACGATGAACGACACGGCTGGTCGGATACAGGCAATATCACCGCAGAGGTGATAAAAGGCGGCACTGAGCCTTACGGCGATTATCTTCCGCTTAATGAGAATAACCCGAATTACATTGTGCTTGAAAATACTTCGGGCGCTCCTGCGGGAATATCAAACAACGGCTTTCTTGACGGAATGGCTGTCAGGGAAAATGAAACCTACAATGTCAGCGCATATCTGAGAGGTATTGACGGTTATTCGGGCGAAGTGACTTTTACGCTTGCCGTTGACGGAGAAATAGTTGCTGAGGCATCTGTTGCCGAAATTACAGATCAATGGGCAAAATATGAAGCAACGCTTACATCACCTGTAACTGCATCGGAAAAGGCAGCTTTGCAGCTGCTTATTGACGATGGCAAGCTTGCGGCGGACTTTATCTCAATGTTTCCGCAGGACACATATAAAGGGAGAGAAAACGGACTGCGCAGGGATCTTGCAGAAAAGCTTGAAGGGCTTGAGCCTTCGTTTTTGCGTTTTCCGGGCGGATGTGTGGTTGAAGGAAATACAATTGACCTTGCCTATGACTGGAAAGCTTCTGTCGGAGTCGGAAAGGACGGCGAGCCTGTTCTTTTCAATGATACATACGGGGATATTGCCGCCCGCAGACAGGGTCAGAATATATGGACAGATGAACGTGCAAAGAATGACCCGAATCCGTCATATATGAGCTATGGACTTGGATTCTATGAGTATTTTCTGCTTGCGGAGGATCTTGATGCTCTGGGTGTTCCCGTGCTCAACTGCGGTATGCACTGTATGGCACAGGGGCACGGAAGTGAGCCGCAGGCTGACAGCGATGAATTTAAACGATATATACAGGATGCGCTGGATCTTGTTGAATTCTGCCGTGGCGACGCTTCAACAAAATGGGGAGCGGTGCGTGTTGCAATGGGGCATGACGAGCCTTTCGGGCTTAAATACATAGGTATCGGCAACGAGAACTGGGGGGATGAATTCTTCGTCAAGTACACCGCCTTTGCAGAGGCTTTTGCGCAGGCAAAGAATGACTGCCCCGAGATGTACGGTGATATTGAGCTGATATTTACCGCAGGACCGGATGACGGCGACAGCGGATACGGAATGTATATTGATGCGTACAAATATGCAAAGCAGCAGCTTGACGACGGAAGATTTGCGGATATCACCGATTTTGCGGGGCTTATCGACCATCATTATTACAACGATCCCGAATGGTTTCTTGAACATTCAGATTACTATGATGAGATAAACTACAGCCGAGATATCCACAATATGACCCACAGCCGATTCGGCGGAGCGATTCCTGTTTTTCTTGGAGAATATGCCGCAAGAGCCAACAATATGAAGGCGGCGCTTGCGGAAGCGGCATATATGACGGGACTTGAACGCAACGGCGATATTGTAAGGCTGGCGGCATATGCACCTCTTTTCGGCAATATCACAGCAACACATTGGGCACCCGATCTTATCTGGTTTGACAATGATACCGTTACCTGCTCTGTGAATTATTATGTTCAGCAGATATTTGCACGAAATGCGGGGGATTCACTGCTTTTCTCAGAGCTTGAAGGGGCAGATGTAACTGACAGTCAGACTTTTGCAGGAAAGATCGGTGTCGGTACATGGAACACCGCAGCAAAATTCGATAATGTAAAAATTGTGGATAATAACAGCGGTGAGGTGCTTGCAGAGGACGATTTTTCGGCTGATACCCTTGATGCTTGGGAGAAGGTATCCGACGGAAGCTGGGAGATCGGCACAGGGGAGCTTATTCAGTCATCTGCATCGACTAATACTAATTTTTATTCAACCACAGGCACGGCAATGTATTTCGGTGATGAATCATGGACTGATTATACATTTACAGTTGATGCGGTAAAGACATCAGGCTCAGAGGGCTTTCTTATACCGTTCTCGGTAGGGGATAAGAATAACAACTGGTTCTGGAATATCGGCGGCTGGAACAACACGATCTCCTGTTTGCAGAAGGTAAGCGGCGGAGTTAAATCAGATCAGATAAGCGGTACGGTCAGGAGCTTTGCCGTAAAAAAAGACACGCAGTATAAGCTGAAGATAGTTGTTGACGGGCTTAATGTAAAGTGTTACATAGATGATGAGCTTATGATAGATCATAACATTCCCGAAACGAAAGCGTATGAGGCATATCAGGTTGTCAGTACAGATGATTCGGGCGATATGATTATAAAGCTTGTCAATCGGATGGATACGGCAAAAACCTTTGCCATAGACCTGCAAAACTCAGAAATATTCAGCAGTACGGCAGATGTTGAAACAGTTGCAGCGGACAGCATAGCCGCAGACAATATACTCGGAAAGCCTGAAGTCGTTACGCTGAAAACATCAAAAGTAAACGGAATATCTGATAAATTCAATTATACTGTATCACCTTATTCTGTAACTGTGATTCGTGTTCACAGGGAATAAACAAGCATAATAAAAAGCCTGCATACGAAATCTATCGTGTGCAGGCGTTGTATTTATTTGGTTATCTGCCGCTTATTTGCTTGACCGATTTTCTTACAACCAGCTCAGGGGTAAACAGTATGTTTTCCTGTTTTGAGTCGGGGTTATCCATATACCTTAGCAGTGCTTTTGCGGCAGCCTCTCCCAGACCGGTGTGGGGGTGATGTACGCTTGTCAGAGGAACGTCACATATAGCCGCATATTTAGAATCATCTATACTGATGATCGAAATATCATCAGGCACTTTTATTTCGTTTTTGCGGCAGAATTTCAAAAGCTCCAGCGCCAGCATATCATTGTAGCATACCACCGCTGTTGAGCTTTCCAGCATTTCAAGGATACGTTTTTTATCGTGTGAAAACAGCTTGGAGCCGCTGCCTGCGGCATACCAGTAAACGTTCTTTTCCGCCTCAGTTTCCCCATGAGCAAAACAGCTTTCTATAAATCCTCTATAACGGTTGTGCCCCTGTAAATTGTCGAATACAAAGAACCCTGCCAGCTTTTTATGCCCGCATTCAAAAAGATGATCTGCGGCTTTTTTTCCTGCGGCAATATCATCCATTGCAACATAAGGTGCGTCTGACCATTCATATTTTGCATTGAAAAAAACAAGGGGTATGCCACGCTGACGTATTTCGTCATAAAGCCCTGTATTGAGACTCGGCAATGCGCTTCTTGACGGCTCAATAATAAATCCGCTTACATTGCTGTTAAGCATATTTCTTATTGCCTGAGCCTCTTCCGAGCCGAGATTGTGGGTTGTAGCTATCTGGATAGGGCAGCCTGCGTCATTAAGCACGCTTTCGATACCTGTTATAATATGAGGGAAAATGTAGTTGCTGAAATAAGTGGAAATTACGCCGACTGTTCCTGTCATAGCGGTGGGTGTGCGGATACCGCTGCTGACAAAGGTTCCGCTTCCACGGACACGCTTGAGGATATTGTCGCTTTCAAGCTTCATCAGCGCTTGCCTTACAGTCTGTCTGCTTACATTATGTATGTTGCAAAGCTCCATTTCGGTCAGAAATCGGTCATCGGGCTTCAGATTATTATCGGATATATAGTTTCTGACCCAATCCACAATAGCATTATATTTATAATCTTCCATAACTATCTCACTTTCTGCATAAATACAATATCACCTATTTTATTTAATGATACCATACTTTTTTGAATTTGTAAATACAACTTTTTGAATAAAATTTTTTTATGCAAATTACCAAAAAGTCTGGCGATAACGCCCTCTTTGTTGTGTGAAATTTATATGCGGAAATTAAGCTGAAACATCGGCAACTCGGTAAAATACGTCGTATGATGCTCAATACCCCCAAAAAACGATACATCAGCCTGAAAATCATTATGATGAGTATAAAAATTTCCGATAATCTGTCCTGACTGCATACAAATTTGTACAGATATGGATAGAATTATGATTTGACAGATAAGTCAAAACCTCAAAATACAAACCATTGTACTGAAAATTGTATGAATAATACCCATCGACCCAAACAGAACCGACGGGTATTTTCATCTCACATCACCTTAATGAAAGCACTGGGATACTGCTCCCTGACAGTCAGCAAAAACGCCTCAGCATTGCTCTTTGAGCGGAAAGCCCCGACCTGCACATAGTAAAGCTTTTCCGTATCCTCATCGGAAACCGACTTCATCAGTCCCGAAACTCTTTCCTTAAAAGCCGTAAATCGTCCGTCAGCAATCGCCTTACTTACAAATTTAGTAGGCGACCAGTACAGCGGACACTGCTTTCCCGTCACATCATAATGACGGATAATGTCATTCATTGGATTCAGCCCGAACTTCTCACACAGATAAGCACAAAGCTCAGCAAGTGCTTTTTCAGTCGCTTCCGTAAACTTACCGCTTGAATCGGGGTGACAGCATTCAATTGAAATACTGTACCCATTCGCCTGATTTGTACAGTAGCTCCATTCATCAAGGGGAATACACTGAATAATCTCACCGTTAAGCCCGATTATAAAATGCGAGGAAACATAAGCGGAATGAGTATCCTTGAGATTCTCAAAATAATTACGGTTAGCCACCGCCGAAGTGTTGGGATTTCCCACATAATGCACCGCAAGTTTTGTTACCCTTTCAAGCTTTCTCTGCGGACGGCTGTACTTGTTAGGCGTTAAAAGCATTTCAGTTATTTTCATCGTCATTACCTCCCGAATT
>JAGAJY010000165.1 GCA_017848125.1 Oscillospiraceae bacterium | reverse complement strand
TGCCTGTGGGCGGCAGGATAATCTATAAAAATTCGGTACGCTCTCTCAGAGAGTCTGTCTGATTATTATACCCTTCGGAAGTGAACAAATGAAAAAACATCTGATTCCTCTTTTTGTGCCGATACTGCTTCTGTGCGGCTGCTCGGAAAGCACCCAAAAGAAAAGCTTTTTCGCAATGGACACATACATCACAGTCAGCGCTTCGGGAAAAAATGCCGCTGATTCGCTTGACAAGGTATGCACTCAGCTGACTGAGCTTGAAGGAATATTTTCCGTTACGGACGAATCCAGCGATATTTCACGGATAAATCTGTCAGAAGGTAAATCTGTGGAGGTAAGCCCCGAAACAGCGGAGCTTATCGGGATATCAAAGGATATTTACCGAATCAGCGGCGGAAAGACGGATATAACGGTTTACCCTCTTGTAAGGGAATGGGGCTTTACAACGGGAGAGTATAAGATTCCCGACAAACAAACAATTAGCAAGCTTCTGAAATTTACAGACTGCCCGGAAATTACTGTTGACGGAAACACCGTTTCAGTTCCTGACGGCTTTATGCTCGACCTTGGCTCTGTGGCAAAGGGATATGCGGGAAAAAAGGCGGCTGAACTTTTAAAATCCGAGGGAATAGAATCAGCAATTCTCGACCTTGGAGGAAATATTCAGACTATCGGAAGCAAACCTGACGGCAGTCCTTGGAAAGTAGCTGTTGCTGACCCGAATTCCCCTGCCGAAACGCTCTGCATTGTTTCGGTAAGAGACAAGGCAGTTGTTACCTCGGGAAATTATCAGAGATATTTTATCGGCGATGACGGAAAGAACTACTGTCACATAATCAACCCCGAAACAGGCTTTCCTGCTGACAGCGGACTTGCTTCAGCAACGGTTATCGGTGATGACGGTGCATACTGCGACGGACTTTCAACGGCGCTTTTCGTTATGGGTGAAGAAAAGGCGGCAGAGTTCATAAGGCAAAATAAGGATTATGAGGCAATACTTGTAACCGAGGACGGCAGGATAATCATAAGCGGCGGTATTTTTCCTGAAACAGATTTTCCCGATGAGGAAACAAGAAGCAGAGCGGAAGTGATGAAATGAATCGTAAGAGCAGGATATTGGCTGTAGCTGCAATGGCTGTGATTTTTTTAACGGCTGTAATTCTTGCGGTGCATTTTTACGTAAAGCCGAAATCAGACAGAGTAAATATTATCAGCGGAGGTCAGATCGTCCGTACAATTGACCTGAGCACTGCTGAGGACTGTCAGTTTGACATTATATATGAGGGCAGGCGGAATACTGTTGAGATAAAAAATCACACCATATGTGTAATATCCGCCGACTGTCCCGACCTGATATGCGTTAAAACGGGAGCTATGGGAGCGGATTCATCAGGTCCTGTGGTCTGTCTGCCTAACCGCCTTGTTATTGAGTTTGAAGAAGCCTCTGCTGACGGCAAATCGGGTTAGTTTTGAAAGGAAGTCATATGACAAATACCAAACGCATTGTACGGGCGGGACTGCTGACCTGCATCGCTCTTATTATATTTGTGGTGGAAATGCAGATCCCATTGCCTGTTTCTGTTCCGGGAATGAAGTTGGGGCTGGCAAACATTGTGACGGTTTATGCTGTATATGTACTTTCGGTAAAGGAAACTGCTTTGATTCTTACAGCAAGGCTTATTCTGGGAGCGGTTTTTTCGGGAAATATTTCTGCTCTGTTATTCAGTGCATCGGGCGGTTTTATGTGTCTTACAGCTATGCTTATCCTGAGCCGCTTTATTGATAAAAAGCACATATGGCTTTGCAGTATGTTCGGGGCTGTGTTTCATAATCTCGGTCAGATAATTGCGGCGGCGGCGGTAACGGGAACACTGTCGGTATTTGCATATCTGCCCCTGCTGACGGTATTCGGCTGTATTGCAGGACTTTTTACGGGAATCTGTGCACAGACTGCCGTTAACCGAACAGAAAAAAATTAGCAGTCATCGTCTGACATTTACTGCAAGACAATGACTGCTTATTTCATTATTTCTTGGTGATCGTTACAGATTCGATAAATGCATCAAACTCTGCTGCTGCCGCTTCTGCATTTTCCTTTTTGGACTCACAGATGATATTGAAAACATCTTCATCAGAGTAGAAGAAATATACTCTGTTTACAAATTCACCGTGAACTTCCTTTTCCTCGGAAAATACATACTGACCCTCTTCATCGGTTACATACTCGCCGTTTGCATCTGTAACGGGAGGGAATACATATGAGGTTATGGTGTAATCATAGCGGATAGCTTCAAAGCCGCCTACAGTTGTTTTGATAGGCTCGGAAAACTCTGTATCCGACTGATAGAGCATATTGTTTACCTTGATTGAAGCACAGCCCGAATCCGCAAACACTTCAAGCTCGCTGAATTCCTCCTTGAAATTCTGCGCTTTTACAATAATTCCGCCGTTGGGAGATACATACATCTTGCCCTCGGCGCTGTCAATGGCTGTTTCATAGCCCTCGGGCGGTGTGCAGTTGAATTTGAAAATAGCAAGATCCTCCTCGTTTTCAACAGCTTTACCCGTATAAATACTTACCGTTTCCTCAGGAACGGCTTCTTCGGGTGCGGCAGAAGAAAAATCAGGCTTTGCCGCAGGCGCTTTTGTTGTTTCGGCAGGCTCATCGTTATTCTTTCCGCAGGCTGTAAGAAGCAGGAAAACAGCAGCAGATGCGGCAATTACTTTTTTTATCCTTGTCATTATTGTTTATCTTCCTTTCAAAATACACATTCGGGTGTTTTTTATTTATATCGGGCATCAAACCCGAATCTTGACATAAAAACATTTTCATCGGAGAATCTGCTTCTGCCGTAGGTTTTGACAGGCGCTCTCAGACATTTGAAATCAGGTGTTTCAGCAATAGGAATATCAACGGTTATACTGCTGTATCCCACCGAATAAGTCACATCTGTTTTACAGCCGAACATTTCACACAGAAGCGTTTTCAGCTCCTCGGCAGGCGAATACATATCCGGCTTATCAACCGATTCGGATTCAAGCTGTGAGGGCAGACCCATCAGATGACCGCAGGAAAATACAAGCCGCATATTTTCCGCATTGTGCCTTGCAAGCTTTACGCTTACCGCTTCAACAGACCTCTCACCCTCCAGCACCTTTACGGCAAAATCGGTGAGAAGAAGTATCACTCCCCGCATATCTATTCTCGCAAACATTCCCGAAGCAATGCTGAGATTGACATGAACAGACTGTTTTGCAAAAAGCTCGGAAAGCTCTTCACCGAAGCTGTTGAGCCTGCCTGACACACTTTCGGTGGGAAAATCCCCTGCCTGAGACTTTCTCAGGATACGTATTTCCTCGGGAATAAGAAATTCCGACAAAAGTGTCAGCATTGAGGTATCTATCATATTAAGAAGCTCTGCACCCTCCGAGCCGCATATCTCGTACAATCCGTCAGCCGCAGAGGTCACTTTTGATACGGCATATCTGACTGCCGCTTCCAGCACATCAAAACAGGCATCGGAAAAGGACGAGGCTTCGGATATATTCACAAGGCTTTCATTATCGGACAGGACTGTTATATATGCCTTAAAAAGACGCCCTGACGAATAAATATGCTTTTCATAGCTGCTGCCCGTATGCATAGCGCCAAGCAAAGAAATATCAGCTCCCATAAGCTCTGTGAAGGATTTATTGCAGTATATGAATCCGCTGTCTGCGGCAATTGCGGCAGGCATAGGAGAAGTATCATATATCCTGCGGAAATAATCGGTATAGTTTTCCGTCAGCACCGTATCACCCCACTTTATCAGCATATTTATTATATTATAAAGTATAGCATATTTCAATAAGCAAACTGACTAATATTCAGAAACTTTTATTTGACCCATTTGTAAATAAATAAGTTTTTGTGTACAAATGGTGTATATTAAACGATAAAAACCGATTTGTTTCTCATGCCGACGACCTGATATTTTATCAGATGATAATTTTTGCAAAAAAAGAAATTATTTTTTGAAAAAACACTTGCCAAATCCGTAAAAATAGTGTATTATTATACTGTACGGCAAAAATATTGCCCGTCTGCTGTTTTAAACGGCAGAAAGATAAATAATTCTTAGGAGGAATTTTATCATGTCAGTAAAAGTTGCAATCAATGGTTTCGGCAGAATCGGCCGTCTCGCTTTCCGCCAGATGTTCGGCGCTGAGGGTTACGAGGTAGTTGCTATCAACGACCTTACCAAGCCTTCCATGCTCGCTCACCTTCTCAAGTACGATACCGCTCAGGGCGGCTACTGCGGCAAGATCGGCGAGAACCTTCACACTGTAACTGCAGATGACGAGGCTGGTACTCTCACTGTTGACGGCAAGACTCTCACAATCTACGCTAAGGCTAACGCTGCTGAACTCCCCTGGGGCGAGATTGGCGTTGACGTAGTTCTCGAGTGCACAGGCTTCTATGTTTCCAAGGAGAAGTCCATGGCTCACATCAATGCAGGCGCTAAGAAGGTTGTTATCTCTGCTCCCGCAGGCAACGACCTCAAGACTATCGTTTACAACGTAAACCACGAGACTCTTACAGCTGATGACCAGATCATCTCTGCTGCTTCCTGCACAACAAACTGCCTCGCTCCTATGGCTAAGGCTCTCAACGATTACGCTCCTGTTGCTTCCGGTATCATGAGCACAATCCACGCTTACACAGGCGACCAGATGATCCTCGACGGTCCTCACAGAAAGGGCGACCTCAGAAGAGCAAGAGCAGGTGCTGCTAACATCGTTCCCAACTCCACAGGTGCTGCTAAGGCTATCGGTCTTGTAATCCCTGAGCTCAACGGCAAGCTCATCGGCTCTGCTCAGAGAGTTCCCACTCCTACAGGCTCTACAACTATCCTTACAGCTGTTGTTAAGGGCAAGGAAGTTACCAAGGAAGGCATCAACGCTGCTATGAAGGCTGCTTCCAACGAGTCCTTCGGCTACAACGAGGAGGATATCGTTTCTTCCGACATCATCGGTATGAAGTACGGTTCTCTCTTTGACGCTACTCAGACAATGGTTTCCAAGATCGACGATGACACATATCAGGTACAGGTTGTTTCCTGGTATGACAACGAGAACTCTTACACATCTCAGATGGTAAGAACTATCAAGTACTTCTCCGAGATCAAGTAATCTGATTACTGATTCCGATTTATCGGCTGGGCTTCGGCTCAGCCGATTTTTTATTAGACAGATTAAATAGAATGTACGTTCCAATATTGTGCATACATACAAAATCCAGAAAATTTGTTCTGATGTATTGACACCGCAAAACAATTGTGCTATAATATAATTATAAAAAATGCACGGACTTTTGAATCAGTCCGTGCAGATTTGATTTAAGCTTGAATTTATCAGTGAGGGATAATGCTGAGAAGTACGCCTGCGGCAACCGCAGAACCGATAACACCTGCAACATTGGGTCCCATTGCGTGCATAAGAAGGAAGTTTGTGGGGTCTGTTTCCGCACCCACCTTCTGAGACTGTCTTGCCGCCATTGGTACGGCTGATACGCCCGCAGAACCGATAAGAGGATTTACCTTTCCGCCTGTTACAATGCACATAAGCTTTCCGAAAAGAACGCCTGACGCTGTGCCTACGCTGAATGCGATAACGCCGAGAACAATGACCTTGAAGAAATCCCAGGAAATAATGCTCTCCGCTACAGTTGTTGCACCAACGGAAACTCCAAGGAAAATAGTAATGATGTTCATAAGCTCGTTCTGTGCAGTCTTGCAGAGACGGTCAACAACGCCGCTTTCCTTGAAAAGGTTGCCAAGCATAAGCATACCTACAAGAGGTGCAGCAGAGGGAACAAGAAGGGCAATGATTACTGTTACAGCAATGGGGAATATTATCTTCTCTGTTTTAGATACAACTCTGAGCTGCTCCATCTTTATTGCACGCTCTTTCTTTGTTGTAAGAAGGCGCATAATGGGGGGCTGGATAAGAGGAACGAGAGCCATATAAGTATATGCCGCAAGAGCAATTGTACCCGGTGTTATACTGCATTTGTCATTAAGAAGCTTACTTGAAACATAAATCGCTGTAGGTCCGTCAGCACCGCCGATGATGGAGATAGCACCTGCTTCAAGAGCATTGAAGCCGAGAGCCGCCGCACCGATAAATGTAAGGAAGATACCTGCCTGAGCCGCCGCTCCGAGAAGAAAGCTCTTGGGATTTGCGATAAGAGGAGCAAAATCCGTCATACAGCCGATTCCAAGGAAGATAAGCGCAGGGTATATCTGAAGCTTAACACCGAGATAGAGATAATCCAGAAGTCCGCCGTAAGTAATTACAGCGCCAAAATCAACGTGCCCCTCTGAATCCATAACCCAAAGCTCAGGGTGGTACATATCAACACCGGGAAGATTTGTAAGAAGCATACCGAAGGCTATGGGAAGAAGAAGCAGGGGCTCAAACTTATGCTTTATCGCAAGGAACATAAACAGGAACGATATAAGTATCATTACAACATTCTGCCAAGTAAGCATCGCAAAACCCGAGCTTGCCCAGAGGTCGGCTATTGTGTCCAAGAAAATCTGAAACATAGGAACAATCCTTTCCTTTAATTAAAATGCTCTTGTGCTTTCGCTCTGAGCCGCTCTCGCCCACGCATTGCTTCGTGTGCGAACAGGTGCTGAGCGCTTTATACTGCTGATCCTGAGGGGCTGTCCGCACTCCTCGCTCATAGCCGCTACAGCTGCGGCAATAACGGCGATTATCTCGCTGTCGTCCTCCTCCATAACAACAGGAGCAGGTGCAGACACGGCTGCTGCAGGTGCTTCTGTGACCACAGGCGTTTTCTTTTCAACAGCTTTCTCGCCCCCCTCTTCCTTGCCGTTTTTCAGGGAAGTAAAAATCTTTCCCATTACCCATACGGCAATAATAAGCAGAATAAGAGCAACGAATACTATAACAAGACCCGATATTACTACGGCTCCCACATAGCTCCAATCCATCTGCATTTCCATAAAACAGATCCAATCCTTTCTTAGAAAGGCAGTGCCTTCCTGAAATTAAACTTGTTAATATTATACTATATTTCAAGATAAATTGCAAGGTTTTTTTGCAGTATTTCATTTCCGTATTTTTAACATTAGAAAAACTTTTATATTTTAGCAGATTTCAATAAAATATTATTGACATATATGTCGGATTATGTTAGAATATAATCAAGATATTTAACAGTGTTAAATTTTATCACAAAGGAGCGTGAGCTTATTGCACGACTATGATACAGAGCTTAGCGGCAGACTGATGGACACTATGAGAAGACTTTATTTCAATAAGCATTATCTCGGCTTGGAGGATTTTCTCAGAGGAGAAATGAGAGTTCTATCCTTTATATTTCACGAGGATTGCAGGCTTCTGCCGGGGCAGATAGCTTCATCGCTTGAAATGACCGGGGGACGCATTGCAGGCATACTCCGTTCACTTGAAAAGAAAGGATACATCACCCGTCAGACCGACGTGGCAGACCGACGTAAAATATACGTTATCATTACCGAATGCGGAAAGGAAAAAATACGAATCGGTACAGCAGAGCTTTCGGAAAAGCTTGACGCTGTTATCCGCATTATGGGGTGTGAGCGTGCGGATCAGCTTATAGATTCGCTGAACGACTATCTGAACGCTTCGGAAATTATTGCAGAAAACAAAGGAGTCTGAATCACTATGGATATGCACGAATTCTATATGGGAAATATTTTTGACGCATATGATTTTTTCGGTGCTCATACCGATGACACGGGGACTGTTTTCCGCACCTTTGCCCCCTCCGCTTCACGGGTAACTGTTATAGGCGACTGGAACGGTCGTGAGGAGGATATGCAGAAAAACGGTCAGGTGTTCACCTACTTCTCTCCCGACGCACGAAAGGGTATGAAATATAAATATGTCATTTATTCTCAAAGCGGGAGGACAGAGCACTGCGACCCTTACGGCTTTGCAATGGAGCTACGCCCGAACTTTTCTTCTATTATAACAGACCTGATGGACTACAGATTCACAGATTTCAAATGGATGCAGAACCGCTCAAAAAACCACGACAGACCTCTTAATATCTATGAAGTTCATCTCGGCTCATGGAAAAGAAGCGAGGACGTGGAAATTACATATTCGGGCATTGCAGATGAGCTTATATCATACGTCAGGGAGCATGGCTATACACATATTGAGGTAATGCCGCTGAGCGAATATCCTGCAGACTGCTCATGGGGCTATCAGACTACGGGATTTTTCGCTCCTACCGCAAGATACGGAACTCCTGCTCAGCTTATGGAGCTTATTGACAAATGTCATAATAATGGTATAGGTGTTATTATGGACTTTGTTCCCGTTCACTTTGCAATTGACAGCTACGGTCTGGCACGGTATGACGGCACTTGTCTGTATGAATATCCCAACAGCGATGTGGGAAAAAGCGAATGGGGCACATATAACTTTATCCACTCAAGACGTGAGGTATGCTGCTTTTTGCAGTCGGCGGCAAATTACTGGCTCAGCGTTTATCACTTTGACGGACTGAGAATGGACGCTATCAGCAGGGCTATTTACTGGCAGGGCGACCCTGCAAGAGGTGTAAACGGCTGTACGGTGGAGTTTCTCAAAAAAATGAACTGCGGACTCCGCAGGCTTCACCCTACGGCAATGCTTATTGCAGAGGATTCCACATCGTTCCCGAAGGTCACCGCTCCTGCCGAATACGGCGGTCTGGGCTTTGACTACAAGTGGGATCTTGGCTGGATGAACGATACCTTTGACTATTTCAGGACGCCGCCTGAGGAAAGAAAGTATCATCACGGAAAAATCACCTTTTCTATGATGTATTTTTACAATGAAAACTACATTCTGCCTGTTTCTCACGACGAGAATGTTCACGGAAAGGCAACCGCTATTCAGAAAATGTGGGGGGATTATGAGGGAAAGTTCCCTCAGGCAAGAGCATTTTATATGTATATGTATTCCCACCCGGGTAAGAAACTGAATTTTATGGGCGGCGAATTTGCACAGTTCAGAGAATGGGACGAAGAAAAGGAGCAGGACTGGGAGCTGCTGAAATATCCTCTGCATGATTCATTCAGCCGATATATCAAGGAGCTTTCGGAGCTTTATATGAGCCGTCCCTCTCTTTACAGCGGTGAATTTGACCCTGCCTGCTTTAAATGGCTGCTTTCGGACGAAAAGGACAAGTCTGTGTTTGTTTATGAGAGACATAGGGAAGATGAATCCACGGTTATTGCTCTTAATCTGTCAGACAAGGAGCAGGAGGTGCTTATCCCCTGCGGTGAATATGATGTGCTGAAAGAACTCATAAATTCAGACAGCTGTATTTACAGCGGTCAGTCCCCTGTTATGAAAAATGTCTGCATAAAGGCTGAGGATAATTATTTCACTGTGACCCTTGCTCCCTTTTCGGGAAGAATGTTTGACGCATAATCCACAGAACCTGTACATATTATTTACAAAACAGAGCTTGCGGAAAGGATTGGTCAGACTATGAGAAAATCGCCCTCGGCTGCACGCAGAGCGGACAGGATAACTACACTTATCCTTGCTGTTCTGACGGGAACAGGCGCTCTTACAGCCGCCGCTCTTATTTTAGCGGCTGCCGCTTCCGCTCTTGATATGTCGGAAAGCGCTGTCAGAGGAATGTCGGGTATCGCTCTTGCGGCAGGCTGCTTTGCCTGCGCCTTCTGTACAGCCAACAGACGCAGAAGAAACGGTCTTGCATCGGGGCTTGTATGCGGCATTGCGGTTTTCTTCATTGCTGTTATTATAGGAGCGCTGACGGTAAAGATATTTTCGGCGGCAGGTATTTTTACAAAGCTCCTCATAATAATCTGTGCATCGGCTCTGGGGGGTTATCAGGGAGTGAACACAAAGCCTGTATTTCGAAGGTAAAATATAACAATCTGCACCTTGCAAGATATATAAATATGTGCAAAATGCCGAAAAATACAATACTTCTTGAAATCTTCTGAAAAATGTGCTATAATTACGGTAAATTATTTTTTGGGGAGGATAATCCAAGATGAAGCATATCAAGACTATCAACAAGGCTAACCTCAAGCAGACTGCTGCAAAGGGCGGCTGCGGCAAGTGCCAGGCTTCCTGTCAGTCCGCTTGCAAGACTTCTTGCACAGTTGCTAACCAGAAGTGCGAAAAGTAATTCAGACTTGATTTAAAGTCATCAGAGGATAGAGGTCAGACTTATTCTAATCTCTATCCTCTGACTTATATCTGTAAACTTTTAAAATAAAGGAATGGTTTTTCAAATGATACATAAATATAAGCTGAACGGATATAATATCGTCCTTGACGTGCACAGCGGCGGCGTTCATATCGTAGATGAGCTTACCTATGATATGCTGGATAATATCGCTCCCCCCTTTGAGGATAAATGTCCCGAAAATGTTATCGAAAAGCTTTCAAGATTCTATGCAAGAGATGAGATCATCTCCTGCTATGAGGAGGTAAAGGAGCTTTACAACGACAAGATACTGTTCTCAGAGGACGATTACGAGAAATTTGCCAAGTATTCGGTTGCCGCCCCTGTAAAGGCTATGTGCCTGCTTGTTACAATGGACTGCAATCTCCGCTGCGAATACTGCTTCGCTTCTCAGGGCGACTATGCTATGGGAAGGAAGATAATGAGCTTTGAAACAGGCAGGAAGGCTCTGGATTTCCTCCTCGAAAACTCGGGAAACCGTGAGAATCTGGAAGTGGATTTCTTCGGCGGCGAGCCTCTTATGAACTGGGACGTGGTCAAGCAGCTTGTTGAGTACGGACGTTCAAAGGAAAAAGAATACAACAAGAAATTCCGCTTCACCGTTACCACAAACGGTCTGCTCCTTGACGAGGAAAAGATGGACTTTATCAACAAGGAAATGTCCAATGTAGTTCTCTCCATTGACGGCAGAAAGGACGTTAACGACCGTGTTAGAAAGCGTGTTGACGGAACAGGCTGCTATGATAAGATAATCGAAAAATACACAGAGCTTGCAAAGAAAAGAAATTATGAGAACTATTATGTAAGAGGTACTTTTACAAAGTACAATCTCGATTTCTCCAACGATGTTTTCCATCTTTATGACTTAGGCTTTGACCAGATATCCGTTGAGCCTGTGGTATGCGACCACGATGAGAAGTATGCCATAACAGAAAAGGATCTCCCTGCGGTATTCTCCGAATATGAAAGACTTGCTCAGCTTATGCTTGTTAATGAGAAGAAGGGCAAGCATTTCAATTTCTTCCATTTTATGCTTGACCTTGACCAGGGTCCTTGTGCTATAAAGCGTCTGAGGGGCTGCGGTTCGGGTAATGAGTATGTGGCTGTTACCTCCGACGGAGATATTTATCCCTGTCATCAGTTTGTCGGCGTTGACGAGTATAAAATGGGCAATATCCACACAGGCGAATTTAACACTGAAATCAAAAAGGATTTCGCTGCGGCTCACATCTACACTAAGGAAGACTGCCGCAAGTGCTGGGCAAAATTCTATTGCAGCGGCGGCTGTAATGCAAACAATTTCATTTACACAGGCAATGTGCTTACCGCTCACAAGCTGTCCTGCGAGATCCAGAAAAAGAGACTTGAATGTGCAATTATGATAAAGGCAGCTCAGGCTGAGGCGGCGGCTGAGGAATAACAGAATAAGGAGTTTATCCGACAAATGGCAAAAAAGAAGGAACCGAAAAAAACTGCCCCTGCTCAGAATGCTTATATCGCAGGCAGCGGCGAGGTAGTTGAGGAAAAAATCACCGATACACTTGAAAAAAATTATATGCCCTACGCAATGAGCGTTATAGTTTCACGAGCATTGCCCGAGATAGACGGCTTCAAGCCCTCTCACAGAAAGCTTCTTTACACTATGTACAAGATGGGTCTGCTTACGGGAAACAAAACAAAGTCGGCTAACATTGTGGGTCAGACTATGAAGCTCAATCCTCACGGCGATGCGGCTATTTACGAGACAATGGTTCGTATGGCAAGAGGAAACGAGGCTCTCCTGCACCCCTATGTTGACAGCAAGGGCAACTTCGGAAAGGCATATTCCAGAGATATGGCATATGCCGCTTCACGATACACTGAGGCAAAGCTTGCTCCAATATGCGCTGAGCTTTTCCATGATATTGACAAGGACACGGTGGATTTTGTTCCCAACTACGACAATGAGACCGTTGAGCCTACTCTGCTCCCCGCTTCATTCCCCTCTATTCTCTGCAATTCCAATATGGGTATTGCCGTTTCAATGGCAAGCAACGTATGCTCGTTCAATTTAGAGGAAATATGCGAAGCGGCTATAGGGCTGATAAAAAATCCCGATTACAACCTTTTCTCGGTTCTGAAGGGTCCTGATTTTCCCGGCGGCGGATTTATGATATATGATGAACCTGAGCTTGAAAAGATCTACCGCACAGGCAGAGGAAGCATAAAGGTGCGCTCAAAGTATAATTACGACCCTCAGGCGCACTGCATAGAAATCACCGAGATACCTCCTACCACAACTATCGAGCAGATAAAGGATAAGATAGTTGACCTTGCAAAATCGGGCAAGGTCAGAGAGATCTCTTATATCCGAGACGAATCTGACCTTAACGGTCTGAAAATTGCCATTGACGTTAAGAAGGGCACTGACCCCGACGCTCTTATGAAAAGGCTTTTCAAGCTCACTCCCCTGCAGGACGCATTTTCCTGCAACTTCAATATCCTTGTGGGAGGATACCCCAAGGTTATGGGAGTTTACGAGATACTCACGGAATGGACCGCTTTCCGAAAGGAATGCGTCAAGCGCCGTGTTCATTATGACCTTACAAAGAAGAAGGAAAAGCTTCATCTGCTTCTGGGTCTTAAAAAAATTCTGCTTGATGTGGACAAGGCTATTAAAATCGTAAGAGAAACTGAGGACGACAATGAGGTAGTTCCCAACCTTATGATAGGCTTCGGCATTGATGAGATACAGGCGGAATATGTTGCGGAAATAAAGCTCCGTCACCTGAACAAGGAATATATTATCAACAGGCTTGCCGAGACAGACCAGCTTCAGAAGGATATTGCCGAAATGGAAGAAATTCTCGGCAATGACAGGAAGATACTTGATATAATCGTCAGCGAGCTGAAAGAGGTCATCAAGAAATACGGTCAGCCCAGAAAGACACAGTTCTGCTATGTTGACGATGAGGAGGACGACAGCCCCGAGGACGATACTCCCGATTATCCTGTGCACCTGTTTATCAGCAAGGAGGGCTATTTCAAGAAGATAACTCCTCAGTCACTGAGAATGTCGGGCGAGCAGAAGCTAAAGGACGGAGACGTTATGGAATCCGCTTTTGAGGCTACAAACCGCACTGAGCTGCTGTTCTTTACGGACAAGTGTCAGGTTTACAAGAGCAGGGCTTCGGAATTTTCCGACACAAAGGCTTCGGCTCTGGGTGACTATGTTCCCGTCAAGCTTGAATTCGAGCCTGATGAAAACGTGGTTGCTATGCACCCCACCACCGATTATTCCGGCTTTATGTTCCTTGTGTTTGAAAACGGAAAATGCGCAAAGGTGCCTATGAATGTATTTGAAACAAAGACAAACCGCAAGAAGCTTACAAAGGCATTCTCCGATAAATCAAGGCTTGTGCGTATCTTCTTTATTCCCGATAATGCGGATATTATGCTCACATCTACCAAGGGCAGAGCTGTAATTTTCAACACAGCCCTTGTTCTTCCAAAGACTACAAGAGATACTATCGGTGTTCAGTGTATGACCCTTAAAGCAGGTGCGCTTGTTGAGAATGCGTACATCATTCCCGAAGAAAAGCTTTCGGAAATGACTAAATATGTTATGAAATCAATTCCTGCAACAGGCTGTCTTGCCAAGGATATTACCGACCCCGATCAGCTTACGTTATAAAATGAAAGGACTGTTGATATGACCTCATTCAGAAAACAAGCAAGCTTTTTAACAGCTGCTGTTATGTGTATGACTGTACTTGCAGGCTGCGGCGATTCCAAGAATGCTCAGACAGAAACAGAAGCACCTCAGACAGAACAGGCTCAGGCTGAAATAGCACCTGCTGTTTACGAGAATCCCGACTGGACTTACGGTCAGGTAGCTATCGGCGGCGGCGGATTTATCACAGGAATTGTAAACACCTGTGAGCCGGGGCTTTTCTATGCACGAACAGATGTAGGCGGCGCATACAGATGGGACAAAGAGGCTGACTGTTGGAAGGCGCTCAACTATGATATTACCGAGGAAGATAAGGGTCTGCTGGGAATTGACGGTATTGCGGTTGACCCTAACAATGCGGCAAATGTATATCTTGCGACAGGAACATCATATTTCAGCAATGCAAAGACCTGTATCCTTGTTTCTCACGATTACGGCGAGCATTTCAAGCAGATAGATGTATCAGACCTTATCAAGGTCCACGGAAACGGTATGGGCAGAGGAAACGGCGAGAGAATTGCCGTTGACCCCAACAACAGCGACATCATCTACTGCGGCGGAAGAACAGGCGGAATGATACGCAGTACAGACGCAGGCGAGACATGGGAAAAGGTTGAATCCTTCCCTGTAACCGCAACGGGAAATGAAAACGGTATCAATATCCTGCTTTTTGACGGAAACAAGTCCGCAGACGGAAAGACGACCCGAATCTATGCAGGCGTTTCACGTTCAAAGGAAGATAATATCTACATTTCCGAGGACGCAGGAGAAACATGGAATCCCCTCCCCGCTTCCGATGAAGCGGCGGCAAAATTTATGCCTCAGCGCTTTGACCTTGATTCAAAGGGAAATCTGTTCGTTTCTTACGGTAATAAGGAAGGTCCTTGGAACTCTGTTCAGGGTACGCTCTATAAATACAATGCCGACAGCTCATCTGCCGAGGAGATCAAGGTTGTCAGCTGGACTGTAGGCGATATTGTAATTGACCCCGAAAACGATAACAATATTGTTCTGGTTACTTCTGAGGTATGGAAGGAACAGCCCAACGGCGCATTCGGAGACAAGTTCTTCCGTTCCACAGACGGCGGAGCAACATGGGAGGATCTTGACGGCAAATACACTATGTCCACAAACGGTATGGACTGGATCTCAAATGCGGCTATCCATTGGTGCAGCTCTCTTGCTATGGACAGCGGAAATTCCGACAGAATACTTGTAAACTCAGGCAACGGCATATTCGCCTGCGATAACATATGGGACGAAAATCCTGAATTCTACTTTGAAGCAAAGGGCATAGAGGAAGTAGTTCCCGAAGATATAGTTTCCTACAAGGACTATCCCCTTATTTCAGCTATCGGCGACTATGACGGCTTTATCCACGAGGATATCTTTGAGTCCGCAGAAAGACATTCACGGCAGATAGGCTCAACCACAAGCATTGCTGTTGCCGCTCAGAATCACGATATTTGGGCTAAGGTAGGCGGCGACGAATCACAGATGCTTCTTACCTACACCACCGACGGCGGCAAAAGCTGGACAGACATTACAAACTGCCCCGACCCTGACAAGGTACTTTACAAGGGCAAGGTTGCTCTTACCGCTGACGGCTCGGCTCTTATCTGGAGTCCCTCAAACGGCAGCTATACATACCGCACCGAGGACTGGGGTCAGACATGGACTAAGGTTGAGGGAATAGTAGGAAGCCAGAGCGTATATCTTATCGGCGACCCTGTCAACAAGGACTATGTTTACGGCTGCTGCAACAGCATTGTTTTTGCAAGTGCGGACGGCGGCAAGACCTTCAAGAGAAAATATGACACTATGTCCAAGTATAAGCGCCTTGCAATTGCTCCCGATATTGAGGGTACATTCTATGTTCCCGGAGGCGGAGGCGGTCTGCTGGTTTCCACAGATCACGGCGAGAATTTCACACTTGTTCCGGGACTTAAATTCTGCGACGCTGTAGGTCTTGGCAAGCCCAAGAATGAGGGCGACCCCTATGTTATCTACATCAGCGGTATGCCTAAGGAGGAGGACGCTGTTCACGGCATTTATATGAGCGAGAACAACGGCGAAAGCTGGACAAGAGTCAACGACGACCTCCACAATTTCGGAGGAACAGGCAACGGCGAATTTATATCGGGTGATATGAACGTTTACGGAAGATGCTATATGTCGACTGTAGGACTTGGAATCATCTACTGCGATAAAAAGGAAAAGTAATATATTACTGAAAAATCCCCACAGGTCATTTTGATTTGACCTGTGGGGATTATTTTTTTATAATTACAGCTGATCTGCAATGCTGAGAATGAGCTTTTCAGACTTCTCCCAGCCAAGACAGGGATCGGTGATGGATTTGCCGTATGTGCCCTCTTCGACCTTCTGGCAGCCGTCCTCAATGTAGCTTTCGATCATAAAGCCCTTGACTATGCTGCGGATATTGTCATTATGGCGGCAGCTGTGGAGAACCTCGTTGCAGATCCTTATCTGCTCAAGATACTGCTTGTTGGAGTTAGCGTGGTTAGCGTCAATGATAACAGCCATATTCTCCAGATTCTTTGCGGAATACATATCGTAAAGACGTACAAGATCCTCATAGTGATAGTTGGGGTGAGATGTACCGTGCTTATCAACATAACCTCTGAGAATCGCATGAGTAAGAGGATTGCCCTTGCTGTGTGCTTCCCAGCCTCTGTAGAGGAAGGTGTGCTGAGACTGTGCTGCAATGATGGAATTGAGCATTACGGAATAATCACCGCTGGTAGGATTCTTCATTCCCACAGGAACCATCATTCCGCTTGCTGTAAGGCGGTGCTGCTGATTCTCAACGGAACGTGCGCCTATTGCGATATAGGAAAGGATATCGGAAAGATATCTGCTGTTTTCGGGATAGAGCATTTCATCAGCGCAGGCAAGACCTGTTTCTGTAAGCGCCTTTGTATGAAGCTTTCTGATGGAGATAAGACCCTCAAGCATATCCTCTGCCTTGGTGGGGTCGGGCTGATGAACCATACCCTTATAGCCCTGACCTGTTGTTCTGGGCTTGTTTGTGTAGATTCTGGGGATAATGATGATCTTATCCTTTACCTTCTCCTGAACCTTTGCCAGACGGCATACATAGTCAAGAACACTGTCCTCTCTGTCGGCAGAGCAAGGACCGATAATAAGCAGGAACTTGTCCGACTTGCCTGTAAATACATCAGTTATTTCGGCATCACGCTGAGCCTTGACTTTCTTTACTTCCTCGGGAATAGGAAACTGCTCCTTTATCTCCTTGGGGATAGGAAGTTTTCTGACAAAATCCATATTCATCATAATAAAACGAACTCCTTTATTTTTCCGTATGAACGGATAAGTATTTCTGATAAGCACGGAAATAATTTATTACTTTAAAGTGCAATACCGATTACTTTAACATTATATCACATTAAACCGTGTTTGTCAAGAAATTTTTCAAATTTACAGGACTTTTTATTGTTTTGTCATATTTGCACATATCATTGTTGTGATTCAACAAATTTCCAAATATATTTTGTGCAGTTATACAAACATTTCTCCCAGCTATTGACTCACAAGTCAATTAGTGTTATAGTTAGTTACGCAAGTAATTAACTAACATTCTAAGGAGGTGCTTGAATGTATCTGAACATTGACGGCGAAAAGCCAATTTACGTTCAGATGGCGGAGTGGATCGAGGAAAATATCATTTCGGGTACATTCCCCGAAGAAACTCAGATCCCGTCCACCACGGATATTTCAGCAAAATACAAAATAAATCCCGCAACAGCCCTGAAAGGAGTTAATCTTCTTGTTGACAAGGGCATAATTTACAAGAAAAGAGGTCTTGGTATGTTTGTTGCAGAAGGTGCTGAAAACAAGCTGCGAAATGAAAGAAAGCAGGAGTTTTTTGAAAAGTTCGTTATCTCTCTTGTTAACGAAGCTGAAAAGCTTAATATCTCCAAAAAGGAAATCATTGATATGATCGAAAAGGGGTGCGATAAAAAATGAGTACCATAGAAATAAAAAATATCTCAAAAAGCTTCGGTAAAAAACAGGCTCTAAGTGATATTAACCTTACTCTGAAGGAAAACTGCATTTACGGTCTTCTGGGAAGAAACGGCGCAGGTAAATCCACCCTTATGAATATCATAAACAACCGCAATTTTGCCGACAGCGGCGAGGTACTTGTTGACGGTATCCCCCACTGTGAAAACGATAATGCTCTGGGCAAGCTTCATATGATGAGCGAGCATTTGCTGTATCTGCCCTCAATGAAGGTTAAGGATATGTTCAAATCCGCTGCCTGCTTCTATCCTGAGTATGATATGGAATATGCTCTTTCTCTATGCGAGGAATACAAGCTTGACACAAAGGTAAAGCTTCAGAAGCTTTCCACAGGCTACCGCTCGATCGCTAAGATAGTTAACGCTCTTGCCTGCAATGCTGATGTGGTTTTCTTTGACGAGCCTGTTCTTGGACTTGACGCAAATCACAGAGATATGTTCTACAGACAGACTATTGAAAAGTATAATTCACGCCCTGCAACCTTTGTTATTTCCACACATCTGATTGAAGAAGCTGCAGGTATGATAGAAAGAGCCGTTGTTATCAAGGAAGGAAAGCTCCTTCTTGACGAGGATTCGGAGGCTATCCGCTCAATGGGCTACAGCGTTTCGGGACGTGCGACAGCAGCAGATGAATTTGCAAAGGGAAAAGAAATTATAAATGAAGAAAATCTCGGCGGACTGAAAACAATTTACATAAAGGGAAAGCTTGACCGCTCGCTTATCCCCGATGAGCTGGACGCTGCTCCTCTCAGTCTGCAGAATCTGTTCATTCACCTTACAAATTCATAAGGAAAGGAAGGTTAGATATGTCAACAAAGGCATTTATTTATTCATATAAATATCAGATAAAAAAAGCTGTTCTTACTCCCATAATTTCGCTTACATCTTCGATTACTTGTGTTTTTCTGATTTCCGTACTATTCTTCTTGCTGTTTAAAGAACCTGGCGATTCTATATCTTTATCCAGTCCTGCTATGGACGTTTTTATGGGAATGTTCTTTCTGATATACGGAGCTGCCCATTTCAACGATTTTATGAACACAGGTGCGGCTAACGGTGTGTCACGAACAACTTCACTTATAGCAATGCTGGCTTCTGCATTCACAAGCAGCATAATAAGCTCGATAGTTATTTCAATTGTTTCTCCCTTGATAAATTCGGAATCACCGTTAGGAGAATTCGGGCTTCTTGAATTTCTTTACGGGAACAAGCTGTTTTTTAGGCTGCACGGTGAAAATCCGTTTATTACCGGTCTGCGTTTTATAGGAATATGCATTTTTATGCTGTTTCTCCTCTACTGTGTCGGAATGCTGTTCGGTGCGATCTGCTACAAGCTTTCCACAAAAGCAACAGCGGTTTTTGCAATAGCTTTCGGGCTGTTTATAACAATGGGATATCCTGTGACATATGTTATCTTTCAGGAAAGAGGCATTGACATTGAGCCTATCAAGGACAGAATACTTGAAGCGATAGGAAGTTTTTTCGGAGTTGCTTACCTTAACGGCACTATGTACGGCAATTTCGTTAAGGGAGTTTTTGCAATGCTTGCGGTATCGGCAGTATGCGCATTGCTGGCATGGGTAATTGTACGACGCAGCTCGGCAAAGCCTGCTCCCATAAGAAATGACTGAGAAAGGAGATTTCAGATATGAAAATAAAAAAGCTTATCCCAATGCTTATGTGTGCGCTGTGTATGACCGCCTGTGCGGACATTCCTCCTGTAATAGAGCCGGTTCCCGAAAATGAACGGCTGACAGTTACGGCTCCTGCCGACGGCTGGACAAAGGCAGAGCTTCTTGATGTGTGCTATCCCGATGGAATGGCTCTGAGTGATTCACCTTGCCTCAGGGATTTCGGAGCAGGATATGGTATCAGCAAAATGGCTTGTTTTGAATTGGAGGGTGTGTATTATTATTGTCTGATTCCTGCCGAAAACTGCTTCAGCGAAAACTTTTATGACTGGAACTTAGATATATCCTATGATACCGATATAAAAAATGTGACAGCGGTTACACCATTTAAGCAGTTAAAGATGCACAGCAATTATTATGTTAATGGTATTACCGACAGCTCAGATTTGCAGCAGGTAAAGGAAAAATTGGGCGAGCCTGATAAAATTGGTGAAAACGACACTTCTCACATCTACATTTATAATGACAGAGAAACAGGCGAAAAGCTTTTGGAAGTCAAAGAAATAAATAAAAAGATAGTTTCTGTTTATATATATTGCTGATTATTTACAGCAGATTTCAGGCAATGCTGATTTGAAATGTGTTTATTCTAAACACAATTTAAAAACAAGACAAAACCCAATCTCTACCTGTGAAGTGGCAGTGTGCTCAGATCATATCCATATATGAGTGTATCAGAATTTGTAGGATATTTGAAAGGAAAATCAGCATTGATGATAAACGACAAACACCCTGAAATGACAAACAAATGGAACAGAGAATTTTGGGCAAGAGGATATTATGTAACAACCATAGGCAATATAAATGAAGAAACAACCAGAAAATATATTGCTGAACAGGAAGAGGAAACCAAGCGAGAAGATATGCGTATATAACCTCTTTTAGAGGCTGCCGGTATTTGGCTTGCGATATCCGCCTTTTAGGCGTGCTTGTATTGAGCCCTTATAGGGCTAATTTCAAACCACCGCTTGAAGCGGTGGTCGTGACTTAGTCTAAATTCGAACATTTGGATTTCTCATTCAAATGTTCGAATTTTATATGGAGTTGCAAGATTATGAAAAAATATTTATCGACTTTAAAGAACTGTTTTGCTTTATTGATATTATGCATATTTCCGGTTTGTTTAGCTCTAATTATTGAATTTGCAATTCACGGTTCTACTGAAATAGTATCAAATAACTTAGTTGCTCTGCTTACTCTTTTAGGTGCGATTGTGTCTATGTATGTTTTTAACAAGGAAGGAGTAACTAAGATTAAAATAAAGCTTCCATCCTTTGTAATTTTGTTAAGTTGTATAGGTTTAGGTGCATCGCTAAAGCCATTTATACTGTGTATTTTGCATTTTTTATTGTCATTAAACATTACTAATTCAGGTGATTTGACTTTGTGGAGCCTTATCAGCTCTGTATTTATTGCTTCTGTTGCTGAGGAAATAATATTTCGTGGATTACTAACCGATTTGTTAAACATTTATAATAACCCGTCTAAGCTCAGTATCATATCAGGTATTCTTCTTACAGCTACTGTATGGGCTTTATCACATTTACATGGAATAAACATACCCACCTTACTACTTATTCTTGACGGAATAATAATTGGATCAATCTATTACTATTATAAGAATCTGATATATTGTATTTTATATCACAGTGCTAATAATCTTACCATCATTTTGATGAGTAACATTAATAACAACTGGAAGCAATTTGCTATACTATCATTTCTAATTTTATTCGCTTCAATTATTATGTTATTCTATAATCGCAATAAAAATAAAGTGGGAGAGGGATAAACTATTGAAATACTACTGCGTAAAACAACACGACATAACAGACTGCGGAGCAGCCTGCCTTGAGAATGGGCGTTGTTTGGTTTGATATATCACGGCTTTTTTGATGTTCCTTGAAAGGTGTTCTACATCAGAAGATCGTAGGAACGGAGAATTTCACAGCAAGGGAAGAAATGCATTGTAGTAGAGACCATGTAGTATGTACCGCCCACTCTTATAACATCGGGGTCGGGATAATCGAGAGATATGATCGGATTTATGTTTTCATTTTTCAAAACGATTCACCCTTCGTTTTTTTTGCATCGAAAACCGAAAAAGTATCGCTGTATCCCTTAGGTACAGTCGAAATCAAGCTAAAAAAAGTGTGCGATCGGAATAAATTTATTAAGAAACCGGGATAATAACTTGCCGCAAAGCCTTTTATCTGCAAGGCTTTGCGGCAATTGACATTATTATTTTACTTTGATTCAGAGCTTATTCATTCTGAGCCATTTCGAGTTCTTCAACAACCTCAGCGACGAGAACATCAAGGGCACCGGAAAGCTCTTCTCTTGTGGTAGCCCACTCGACGCCGTGGAGAGCAGCGTTAAGACCTACGCTCTTATTTGCATTAGAAGTGGTAAGGCTTTCGATATCGCTGGACATACCGCCTGCAAGGTCAACAACAGGGTACTGACGAGCAAGGTCATTGATTACATAGCGATGCTCAATAACATCCTCGGGCCACAGATAATCCTCACGGCACTGCTTGTCATAAACCGCTTTTGCACCTTCATCATTAGCAGCAGCAAGTCCGCACTCTGCGTAAAGCGCAACTCCGAGAGGATTCTGTGCGCCTCTTGTAAGGCAGAAGCCGTCAAGCACAGCGTCCTGCCAGGGATGCTCTGCATCTGCAGAATTGGGAACAGGTGCGATTCCGAGATTCTCGGGAGGGATCTTTGTTGACCATGACTCAGGAGGATTCATAATTGCCCAGGAACCTGTGATGAAAAACAGCTCTCTGCCTTCACCCATGAACTGAGGCTGCTCTGCCCAGTCATAAAGGGATTTATCCATTACGAGACCTCTGTTGTAAAGATCGAGCATGAAGTTCATAGCCTTTTCGATCTTCTGGCTCTGCATATTTACAAGGATCTCTCCGTTCTTTGCTTCAATGAATGCCTCTCCACCCGAGCGGTAAAGTGCAAGCTCAGACCACCAGCCGTCAAGACCGCAGTTGTTGTCGGGATCTGATTCCACGAAGGTCTGGAGCATATTTGAGAAGGTATCCCAGTTCCACTCACCTGCTTCATAAAGCTCCCAGGGATCATCGAAGCCGTATTCTTCAATGGTCTGCTTGTTGTAAATTACAACATTGTTTGCAGAAACGCCTGTAATAAAGGCATAGTGCTTTCCGTTGAAGTTATACTTGTCCATAGCGACCTTTACATCAGCCCAGAGATCGCTGTCAAGGTCAATGTAATCATCAACAGGCTGGAACATTCCGTTTATAACGCCCTTAGGAAGACATTCTTCATCACGAGGGAAGAAGTCAACTCCTGTTCCGCCGAGTACATGGGTGCTGAGGTCGGAATAACGTGTTTCCCATGTTGTAGGTACCCATTCGATGCGGCAGTCATACTTGTCCTGGAAAAGACTGAGCTGTACGGGAAGGGATTCGCCCTCAACGGGGTTGATATCCCAGTGGCTGAGGAACTTGATAGTCTTGCTTTCAAGAGTCTCATCACGAAGCAGAGCAGCAGCGCCGCTTATTGCTTCAACATCCTCACTTGCCATAGTAGCTGTAGTGGTCTCGGCTGTGGTAGTAGCCTCTGTAGTAGTTGCAGCGGATGTTTCTCCGCCATCAGTTGAATTTCCGCCGCCGCAGGCTGTAAGTCCGAGTGCGAAAGTAAGAGCGGAAATTCCGGCTACTGTTCTTTTGAATTTTTTCATAACAACACCTCCATAATTTTTTTATATATTAACTATTGTTTTTGCTGATTTTGTACTGCTTCGATCATTCCGTCAAAGGCAGGTTTTCTGCTGAGATCATCATTGAAGATAAGCGGGTATTTTGACGACATCCATGAATCGGTGTCACTTATTCCCCAAAGGGTAACGCTTGTAATGGGTATGCCGTTTTTACGGAGCTTTAGTATCTCTGACATGAACTCTTTATAATATTCGCCCTGTTCCTGCTGCCAGTCGTCGCCTTTGCCCCTGCATACATCAAGCTCGGTCACGTTTATCTCAAGTCCCAACTCGTCGTAATATTTCTGCAGAGCAGCCATATACTGTGATATGCTTATATCAACATTTATATGTGACTGCATTCCCATTCCGTCGATATTGCCTGCTTCCACAACAGGACGGAGGAATGTGATAATATCGTTTTGCTTGCGGGTCTGATAGGAATTGTAATCATTGTAGAAAAGCTTTGTATCCTCGGGAGCGTATTTTCTTGCAAACTTGAATGCCTGCTCGATGTAATCCTCGCCCACAGTCTGATACCAAAGACTCTTTCTCATTCCGCCGCCGTCATCGGCAGCTTCGTTTACAACATCCCATGTCCTTACAAGTCCGGGATAATTTTCCTCGGTCCACTCCATAACATTTTTTATGTAGTTTTCCATTCGTGAAAGCATCGTCTCCCGGTCGGCAAGCTCGCCGCCGATATTGTAATTCTTATAGAAAAGCCATTCAGGCGTCTGATTGTGCCAAAGAAGGGTGTGACCTCTTACAGTCAGTCCATTGTCTCTTGCATAATCAAGCTCTTTCTTTACAGCGTCAAACTTAACGGCGGGAGAATACATATATTTCTCAACATCACGCACGGTTTTGTTATGATCCAGAATTGAATCGGGCTTGAAGCTGTTGCCCAATGTCATGCTGTTATACTGAGCTTTGATTATCTTGATGTACGGTTCATTATCCAGAAGATTTGAGGATGTTGCAGTTCCTATCCTGAAATAATCCTTGTATTCTTCCTTCAGCGACGGGTAATCGGAGGTATCCACATATTCCGTAGCTACCGCTTCGGGATAATATGTATATTCTCCGCAGACCTTTACCGAGAGATCATCAATATAAATTTCCTCAAGCCTGTCGCTTTCCACATATACGATGATATTTTCAGCATTCTTGGGAATTTCATATTTTCCGCTGCCCTTGGAATAAGAATCCTCCTTGGTATTAACGGACACGATCGTGTTATAGGAAGTGTTTCCGTTAACGCTGTACTGAACGGAGATCCTAACGCTCGGATTTGCGCTGCGGAACGAGCCTTCGGCTTCAAGCTCGTTTCCTCTGAATTTTTCGGCATTGTACTGAACGCCGTCCCATGAGTTGTTTCTGTTGAATATCCTCAGTGCGCCCTTGTCGGAGGCAGCCTCGTCCTCGGTATATCTGAGAATTACAGTTCCTCTTTTTTCGGCACTGAAATTCTCGTCGGAAAACGCCTCGCTTATAACGGGCAGCTCTGTTTCTTCGGCAGGTGTGGATTCAAGACTGAGGATCTCTTCGGCTGCGGCGGACTCGGAAGTGCTTTCTGCAGCAGTTTCCTGTGCAGGAGCCTCAGCGGCAGCGCATCCTGATAGCAAAAGTGCTGAAAGGATAAAAGCATAAACTTTTTTCAGCTTCATTTTTTGACTATTCCTTTCTTGAGAATAATGGCGGTCACAGCAAAAAATTCCGCAAAAGAATCAAGATGACATCCGGTTCTCAGTTTTGCCGATCGGTAGCTTGATTCGCTAAAAATTATCCTCATAAAAAATATGAAAGGGATTTTCCGAAAAAAACGGAAAATAATTTTTTGTAAACCGGGAGCTACGAAATGCGAAAATTATTATACAGATAAAGACTTCGAATTAAATCCAATTGTTTTTTGCTATTTTATACAATGATAATAAAAAAATTCTTATCTGCATAGTATATTATAGCATATTTTCGATCCGCTTTCTACTCAATTTTTGCTGTGTGGTCGAAAAATTGACCAAAAAATGTGCTTTTTTCTATTACGTGCAAAATGAAAGAGATCTCTTTGCGTGATTTACACCCTGAAAGAGAGCTTAATTTTTAGTGAAAATCAGGCTTGATCACTTGGTTTTAGCGCCTTCCCAGTCCTTGAGGAAACGCTCAATACCGCTGTCGGTCATCGGGTGCTTTATCATCTGACGGATAACATTTGCGGGAATCGTTGCAATATTGCAACCAAGTCCTGCGCAGGCGGTAACGTGGATGGGATTTCTTATTGAAGCAGCAATGATCTCGGTTTCGATACACTGCGCATTGAAGATCTGAACGATCTCCTCAATGAGCTTCAGACCCTCCATGCCGATATCATCAAGTCTGCCCAGGAACGGAGATACAAAGGTTGCACCTGCATTTGCCGCAAGCATAGCCTGTGCAGCAGAGAAGATCAGGGTAACATTGGTCTTAATTCCCTTTGCGGTAAGCATTTTGCAGGCTTTAAGACCCTCCTCGCACATGGGGAGCTTGATAACGATGTTCTTATGTATTGCTGCAAGAGGGAGAGCCTCCTCAACCATTTTCTCAGCCTCAAGAGAGATGACCTCGGCAGAGATAGGACCGTCAACTATGGTAGTGATCTCCTTTACGACCTCTTCAAAAACTCGTCCTTCCTTGGCAATAAGGGAAGGATTGGTGGTAACGCCGCAGATAACGCCCAGGTCATTTGCCCAGCGGATATCGTCAACATTTGCAGTGTCAATAAAAAGCTTCATAATATCTTATCCTTTCAATTAAAATACTTTTTAGACGGGCTTCATGCATCAGCCATCTTTAATTTATATTATATGTTATTCAGCCCAGTCTTTCCTGCCGATTATTGTGCAGTTTTTCCTATTTTTTGTGCAATTATTACCTGAAAATTTTTCTGCCATGAATATCATCTATCCCCGATTTGCGGAAGAAATATGTGTTTATCACGTCCCGCCACTGTCTGCTGTTCAGAAGCTGTTTTTCAAATCGGTTTTCCGCTTCTGAATATATTTCAGCGGGCAGCTTTTCTTTAAGGGATCTCCATTGCAATAGAAGCTCCTCAGCTTTTTCCGATCCCTCAAAATGACTATCGTAGATATGCTGTATCAGGGTCTTTCCTCTTTTTAACATATAGGTGTAGGGAAGATGATGAAAAAACAAAAGCAGCTCCTCGGGACAGGTGGAGAGATCTTCATACATCTCCTCATTATGAGAAGCGTACTGTGCAGTGTAGCCTGTACCCGTTGCTTTTGTCCTGTCCGCTCCCATGCCGTTTCTGTCGGAATAATGATAGGTTCCCCAAGGGGAATACTCATATCCGTCAACATCCACCCCGTAATGATAATGTGGCGTCACCATCCAGCCCACGCCCAGAGGAGATGTGTAGCTTTCGTAGATTTCCCGTGATGACAAAAGCATACGGCATATGGTATCGGCGGCTTCATTATCGGCAGTAACCGCCGCCCTTACCCATTCTTCCGCTATCTGCTCAGCCGAAAGCCCGGGATCAAAAACAAGCCTGCCGTAACCGTAAAGATTAGCGCCCGCAAGAGGATCTCCCGTCCAGCATAGGTCGCTGCCCACATTTGATACTCCTGCCGCTCCCAGAACATTTCTGCTTACAAGGGAGCCTTTGCCGCCATGATATGTATCAAAATCAAGACATTCCTTCCACATGGGAACAAGATAGCAAAGATCTATCTGCTGTCCCGTGTATTCCTGAGTTATCTGAAATTCACACAGACAGTTTGTATCGGACATTGCTCCGAACAGCGGCGATACAGCCTCCCTGATCTGAAAATCCATAGGACCGTTTTTGATCTGAAGATATACGTTGTCCGCAAATTTGCCGTCTAAAGGCTTGAAATTGCTATACGCAGCCATAGCCCTGTCGGTATGCCTGTCTCTCCAGTCAACGTGGCAGTTATATACAAAGCACCGCCAGATCACATTGCCGCCAAAGGGCTTCAGGGCAGCTGCAAGCATATTTGCTCCCTCAGCGTGATCTCTGCCGTAGCTATGAGGACCGGGGCGGTTTTCCGAGTCGGCTTTTACAAGAAATCCTCCGAAATCGGGAATGTGACTGTAAATATTCTCTGCTCTGCATTTCCACCAGTTAATAACTCCTTCGTCCAACGGGTCTGCAGTGGGCAGTCCGTCAATTTCCATAGGAGCGGCAAAATTTACGCTCAGATAAAGCTTTATGCCGTAATCAGAGAAAGCGTCTGCAATTTTTGCAATATCGGGAAGGAATTTCTCGGTTATAAAATATGTCTCGGTCTTATGCACATTAACATTATTTATGCAAATGGCATTTATCCCAACCGAGGAAAGAAGCCGTGCATAATCGGTCAGTCTTTTCATATCCGAAACGGGTCTGTCCTTCTCATAAAAAATTGAAGCGCCCGAATAACCTCTTTCAACCGAACCGTCGGCATTGTCCCACTGATCTATCATTCTCAGTGAAAAGAAGGGCTTTTCGGTAATGTTAAGGCTTTCGGGAGAATATCCGCCCGAAGCGAGGACAAGAAACCTGAAAACTCCGTAAAGAACACCGTTTTCATCGCCGCCCTCAACGACAATGCTATCATCCGAAACGGAAATTCGGTATCCCCCCGCACATAAGCCTTCGTTTATGCGAAGAATAAAGCAGCCGCCCGAAAAAGGCTTGGATATCCTTTCGGGATCCTTCCCCGCAAGCCGTCTATAAGCCGTTTCAAGCTCCTTTGCGGCAGAGCCTATCACCCTGCCGCTGCACAGAATGCAAAGCTTTCTGAGATACTTTTCCGTCCATTTCATAGATCCGTCTTTGCCGTAAGCAAGCCAGCAATCATAAAGTATATCCATAGCATTTTACCTCTCAGATAACTGTAAGCCTTCCACGCTGTCCTTACTGTCATTCATCACGAAATATTCTTTTCCGTCGATAATAAGGGTATATTCGCCCTTGAAGCCGTAAAGCTCAAAGCAGCCATTTTCATCGGTCACAGCCGAGTATTCGGTTGACCACTCATTTTTGATAAGTCCCGAGAGCATATCATAAGCAGGCTTGGGTGAGCCGTCCCTTCTGAGAATACCACTGGGAGCATTGAGCCAGCCTCCGTCGGTAAGATCCCAGCCCGTCACCGCTTCAACGAGCGGATGAGCAAATAAAATGCGGTACATTTCCTCAAGCTGATTTTTCTGCTGTTCCTCAAATTCGGGCAGTGAGTCCCAGGTTTCGGGATTAAAATCATTAAGGTCAACTATCTCGGGGGGCATAGGCTTTCCTGAGATCAATGTATTTTCCGTAAAATGAATCGGCAATCCGAATCTCTCAAAGCGATGAAGCACATTTTCAAGCTTTTCCGCACCCCAGTACCCCTGATGCTGATGAGACTGTATGCCGATAGCGTCGATGGGAACGCCTGCTTCAAGACACTTTTCAATAACATTCGCATAATTTTCGGAGGTGTTAAAATCGTTTATTAACAGTATAGCATTGGGATCAGCCTCTTTTGCAGCTGCAAATACCGACTTGATAAGCGGTATTCTTCCGTAATGCCTGCAAAGTCTTGTAACAGCATTGTCATATCTGTCAAAATCGGGCATTATGACCGTTTCGTTGATAACGTCCCAAAGCTCGACCTTTCCCTTGAAAGCACTCACCTCACGGGTAATGCGGTCAAGCTGTCTCTGCATAATTTCTTCATCGCTGTACTTTAAAAGCCAGTCGGCACATACCGTATGCCAGCAAAGGGGATGACCCTTTACCTTTGCCCCGTCATTTACCATACGGTCAACGCATTTCATCATACGATCCTTCCGAACATCTCCCTCGGAAGGCTCGTAAAGACCCCAGTAAAAAGGCAGTGTACCGTAGTTGAAAAGTGCTTCCCACTGCTTTGCACGGGAAGAGAAACGCTCTTTTTTCTCCTCGGTTTCAGCGCTTGTGTATTCCAAAACGTCAAATGCGCCCCAGCCGAATAAAAACTTGTGATCTTTAAGCTTGACGCTCACCTGCTTAGCGGAAGCAGGCTTTCCGTCAGCACCTGTGATAACAAGCTTTTTCCTTGCTTTTCGGTGTTCATATTTATCCAAATCAATTCATTCCTTTCTGAGTAATGTCTATCCTGAACGGTGAAAGGGGCAGACCCCCGCTGCTGAACAGATCGGGCAGGGCAGGATCATTCTTATAAGCATATCTGAGCAATACGGGATTTTCCTCACTCTCATATTCAAGTGTGATACCCTCGCCGCAAAGCTCAGCACTCGGACAGATGATCTTTCCGTCTGAAAGAATCATCTCAAAATGCTTGGGCACAGGATTTTTTAATACCACAGCCTTGTTGTCCGTAAACGAAAGAAGCACTCTGCCCTTTTCGGTGATCTCTGCGGAGACGGGAAAAATATCCTCGGGAACAAGTCTGTCCTTATATATGAGCCGTTCTGCGCAGAGAGCAAGCCTGTGACCCACATCACGCTTATTGATGGGGTGAAGATCGTTTGATTCACCAACATCAATTGTCACCGCCATGGCAGTTTCGGGTATATCAAGACATTTTAGCTGCTGCTCTCTTACCTGCGCCCATGACAGCGGCGGAACGCACTGTACAGGGTCATCAAAATTGCAAAGCTGAGTAAAAATAACGGGAATATCATAGCCGCAGCGATCCCTGTACATATTCACAAATGCTTTGAACAGATCGTAATATCTTTCGGGAGCTTTGTCATTGGATTCGCCCTGATACCATATCAGTCCCCTGAAATTAATTCCGAAGGCGGGAGCGGTAAGGGCACCGTACATTGAAAGAGGCAGTCCCTGAAAGAACACATCGGGCGCAATATATTCACCCTTTGCAGCCACAGCATATTCCCATTCGCCGGAAAGCTCAATGATATTTTCTCCCGATTTGAGACAGTATTTTTTTCCCTCAACAAATCCGCCCATGCCCTGTCTGACCTCAAGGCGGATATGCAGGATATTTTCACCTGTGTGAAGAACTCCCTGGGGAACAGGATAAATTCTGGGCGGATACATATAGCCTGTGGATCCTGCATGAACACCGTTAACAAATATCTCGTCTGCGTCAATCATAGCACCGAGGATAAGCACAGCATCCGACAGATCCATATCATCTGGAATGATAAATTTTTTTCTGAACCATATCCGTCCGCAAAATCCCGATAGCTTAGGGTCGTCCCTGAAATAAAAGGGAATACGGCATTTGGTGAATTCCACAGGCGCTGTGAAAATGTCCTTTGAGATTTTATCCTTGCTTTCAAGCTCAGCACACCACTTAGTGTACTTTGCCCTGTCAGCCTCAGCAGTATTCTTTTCGTAATCGGGAACAGTGCAGCGAGACAGAAATTCCTCATATCCCCCCAGCTCCATAAGCATACTGTAAGGCATTCTCGCCTCAACGGGAGAACCTCCTGCGGAAGTGTTTACAAGACCCACAGGAACATCCAGCATTTTATTAAGCTTTTCGGCAAAATAGAATCCCGCCGCACTCATATTCATAAGGTCATTGCCCTCGGCACTCTTCCACTCTCCGCCTTGAAAATCATCATATTCCTCGTCTTTTCCAAAGCAGCACTGAACGGGCACACGAAATTCCCTGATAAAACCGCTGCCCTTCGGGATGATCGGATCTAAGGGGTCAATGGTGCGGCATATCGGCAGCTCCATATTTGACTGACCGCTAATATGATAAAGCTCACCGAAAAGAACATCGGTAAATGTTATCTCTTCCCCATCGCAGGAAAAGGTCAGCACATAGCTTTCATATGACGGTTCATAGGGGGGGATGATAAGCTCAAACACACCGTTTTCGGCGGCGGGTGAGCATATATTCCGCTGATCTCCTCGGCTGTCTGTTATACTCAGAACAACGAAACTGCCATCGGGCGCCTTGCCTCGTGCGCAGTTTTCCCTATCGCTCTGAAGTATCATATGATCGCCAAAGAAACGCATTAATGAAATTTTTTCGCTCATGACTCTCACATCTCCGCAAGTTCCTTCATCTGCTCCCTGACAGCAGGATAGATCTTATCATACAGCCTGAAAAACTTCTCGTAAACGGGAACATTTTCAGAGACAGGCTTCTGAACCTTGTCAACGCCGCATATCGCATCGCAAGCCTCGGGAACGCTGCTATATACCCCCGCACCGACGAGCGCAAGGATAGCAACTCCGAGAGCGGGTCCTTCCTTGGAAGAAGCGGTTTTTACAGGGCATGCATAAAGATCTGCAAGCATCTGCCTCCAAAGGGGTGAGCTTCCGCCGCCGCCGCAAGCCATCATGTCCGAAACATTGATATCCATCTCACGGCAGATCTCAACGCAGTCTCTGAGGGAGTATGCAACGCCCTCCATAACCGCTCTGAGCATTTCCTTTTTGGTGTGCATTGCGGAAAGTCCGAAGAACATTCCTCTCGCATTGGGGTCAAGATGAGGTGTTCTCTCGCCCATGAGATAAGGGAGGTAAAGAAGCCTGTTTGCGCCGATGGGAACGGTCTCCGCTTCCTTGTCCATCAGATAATATTCGTCCACGCCCATGTATTTTGCGGTTTCCTTTTCGGGTGCGCAGAAATTGTCTCTGAACCACTTGAGAGAAAGTCCTGCTCCCTGTGTTACGCCCATGATATGCCATGCTCCCGGAACAGCCGCACAGCAGGTGTGAACACGTCCCTTGGGGTCAATTGATACCTTGGATGTGTGCGCAAAAACAACTCCGCTGGTGCCGATGGTGGTGAAGGCTCTTCCGTCTGCAACAACGCCTGTTCCCACAGCCGCAGCTGCATTGTCACCTGCACCGCCCACAACGATAGTGCCTGCTTTAAGCCCTGTAAGCTCTGCAGCCTTTTCGGTTATAGTGCCTGTTACCTCGCAGGATTCGTAAACCTTTGCAAGCATTGACATATCGATTCCCAGCTTGTCGCATATTTCT
>JAGAJY010000164.1 GCA_017848125.1 Oscillospiraceae bacterium | reverse complement strand
CGATAGGTTATATACAACTGTTCAAACTTGCTTTTTTCCTCAGCGGAATCAAGCAAGGTAAGATAAAATCCTAACATAAATGTCACGTCCTTAAAAATAGCATATTATAATAATATTTCAAATCCATACAAAAGTCAATAATTTCAGACTAATATAAAAAACGCAAATTGTAATTTCGTTTTGCAATTCTACAACATATGATTATTTATTACCAACACAAAAAACAGATTTCCATTTAAATTTGGAAATCTGTTTTTTCTGTATACAACGTAAAATCGACGTTTGTAGAGTTTCATATCTTGGATGAATAGGCTTACCGGAGCATAGCGCTTTGGCTGTTCCAAAATCAAGTACACTATCATCAATATCCTCACAAACTCTAAGGGCAGTTTTTTCAGTCATAATCTGCGAAATGAAAGTCTGCTTATTTTCAAGGAGCTGATACAGATAACTATCAAAAGTCTTTTCCGTCATATAACGATAAATATCAACTTCCTTATTTTCATTCCCTCTACGCTCAATTCTACCGTGCCGCTGACCCATATCAGAAGGTCTGTACGGAGCATCAAGGTCGTGAAGCGCTATCATTTTCGCCTGTGCGTTCATTCCTGCACCGCACTTTTGAGTTGACCCTATCATTATGCGAACCTCGCCCTTATTCATCTTGTCGAACAGCTTCTGTTTTTCTTCGTTATTTTTGCAATCGTGAATAAATGCTATTTCTTCAGCAGGAACGCCCATTTTTACAAGTTTGTCCTTTATGTCGTCATACACACAGAATGATTTCTCGTGTTCATATACTTCCTGCGGCGGTGTTCCAATGTCATTAAGTACAACACCTGTAACAGGCTTGCCGATGCCACCTTTTCCTATTTCAATACCGCTGTGTTCAATCATTCCTCCCTTTATATCCACAGTTTTACTTACAATAATATCACCCTCTGCAAGTACGCCACACATTTCGTCCTCTACAAAATCCTTCGGAAGTTTCTTTTTTAAGGATTCCAAAATACGTTCAGGAGATTTATCCTTTGTTCGGATTCCACCGCTGTAAATTTTGGCATATGTTCCATCTTCCTGTTTGCGGAAAACAAAATATCTATCCTCATTCTTAGGCTTCTGGGGCGTAGCAAGGTCGCAGAATATAAGCTGTGTACTTCTTTTTTCTTCTGTTTTCTTCCAAATATCAAATACATTATTGATACATACATTTACCTTAGAAGCAGGATCATCAGGTATGTTCGGATCTATACACCTTGCATCAAGCCCGACTTTCCTTCCGTCTGTCGTAATTTTCAGCATATTATCAATATGCTTATCAACCAAACCTGCTCTGCAAGCTTCTGACCTCTTACCGAGTTTTTTGACGTATCTGCGCTGATAGCGGCTTGCAGGAACATTAACATTATGTATTTTCGCATCAGGTCTTTCGATATTCAGTCCGGAAACAAGCTTTACATCAGCAACATCCCTAAATACAGTCTGTAATTCAGGCAAGTTTATAAAGTGTGCAAATCTTGTTTTGTTCTGATACTGTCCGTCACCGGTAGGTTTTACTTCCATCGCTGTTTCAGTTTCGCCGAAAACGCTTGCCCACTTATCAAATGAATCAATACCCATTTCACTAAGCTTTGCAGACTGCAAATATCTGGAAATAGTGTACATTTCAACCATACTGTTGCTGATGGGCGTTCCCGAAGCAAAGACAATACCGTTGCCGTCTGTAACTTCATCCATATACTTACACTTCATAAGAAGTTGTAATGCCTTTGCAGAGCCATTGCTCGCTACTCCTGATACATTGTTCATCTTTGTTGCAGTAGAAAGATTCTTGTATTCCTGTGATTCATCAATAAAAAGCTTATCAATGCCAAGTTTTTCAAACTCAATAAAATCATCTTTTTTCTGCTTATCATTAAGACTCTGGAGCTTGCTTTCAAGCTGCTTAATAGAACGTTCAATTCCCTTAACGCTTATTGATTTCGGATTTATTATCCTTTCTTCTTCAAGTACCGCTTGCATTTCAGCAAGTTCTTCATTGATATACTGTTTTTCCTTTTCGACAGAAAGAGCGCACATATCAAACTGTGAGTGTCCGACAATAACTGCATCCCAATCGCCTGTTGCTATCTTTGCCATCATTGCCTTTCTGTTTTCAGGTTTAAAATCTTTTTCAGTAGCAACAAGGATATTGCAAGCAGGATAAAGCTCTCTGAACGCCTGTCCTGTCTGTTCAGTAAGATGATTAGGAACAGCCATCATCGACTTATTATGAAGTCCGAGCCTTTTGCCTTCCATCGCAATTGCAATCATTTCAAAAGTCTTTCCGGCGCCAACCTCGTGAGCAAGGAGTGTGTTACCACCCGAAAGTCCTCTTGCAACCGCATTTACCTGATGTTGGTTAAGTTTAATATCTTCATTCATACCTACAAAATTCAGATTACTTCCGTCATACTCACGAAGAACAGTATTATTAAACAGCCTGTTATATTTGTCAACAAGTTCTATTCGCCTGTCCGGATCATCAAAAAGCCACTCTTTAAATTTATTCTGCAACGCTTCCTGCTTTGCTTGAACAAGTTCAGTCGCCTTCTGGTCAACAACACGAACCGTATTACCATTGACATCAAGAACAGGATCACCATATTCATCAAGCTTGTCTTTCTTGATTTCGATAGTTTTCAGATTCAAAGTAGCATCAATTATTTTTAATGCATTCATATACTCGGTACCATACACCTCAGTTGCAAGGATATTACCGTAAAGTTCACTATTTTTATACCCTGTCACCTTCCAATCATTCGTTCTCTCAGAATATTCCACATCAAGATTATGGTAAAGATTTGAATACCTACGGATATTCAGCGTTTCCAGAATAAATCTCTTAACGTATTCCGGACTTATCCAAGAAGTACCAAGCTTGACTTTAATATCAACAGCTTCTACTTTTTCAGGCAGCACCCTTTCAAGTGCTTCTACGTTGTTTCTGAGATTCGCAGCTCTCGCAACTTCAAGCTTTTCACGAACATTTCCCGAAAGATATTCGTCAGCAGTTTCCCAATGCATATCCTTTGCAGGATTTTGATATATTCTGCCTTCAAGTTCGGAGATAAGAGTGGTTTCATCCATTCCTGTGATGTTTGTCATAAACTCAATATCAACCTTGAATTTCTCTGAAAGAGAAACAAGAAGTGCATCATTCGCATTTTCGACGTGCTGAACGGGCTGTTTTGCTTTAATAAGAATCTTTTCCATTACATCAGCTTTTCGTTTAAAATTTCCCTCGCTGTCATTTATTTCAAGTGCCTTTACGAGCTGATAGGAATAATCTTCCTCAAAAAGTTTAGCTGTTTCCTTCTTGCATATTCTGCCATACTTCGCTACATAAGCATCATACATCTCATTAAGCTCATTCATTTTTGTAGTTATTTCGCTTGTATTTGTTCTATCATAACTATCAATTTGAGCTTCAAGCACTTCATTAAGTTTCTCTCTTATTTCACAAAGAGCCTTTATCTGAGGAACATCTTTTTCCTTCACATCTGCAAGAGTCATATATTGGCTTCCATTGCGATAATATAATTTATCGTCCTGCACCACAAAACTGAACTTCTTACTTTCGACCGGAGCATACACATTAGCTTTCTGCTCGTTTTTCTGCTCATTACTCAGCTCTTTAAACTCACCTTGAATATTCTTCACAGCTTCAGCAAGCTGTTCTTTAAGATTTGCTCCCTCAACAGGGATACACATTGTTCCATTCCCGAACATCTTATTACCCTCAACCATTTCGCCGAGAATCATTTCAGGGTGCTCTGCAAAATACTGATTTACAGCAATACCGTTATCGAGGTAATCTTTTGTTACCCAGTCGGGTTCAATGTCGATTGCACGCTCTCTCTTTTGCAGAAAAATAATATCTGTAGTAACTTCTGTGCCTGCAATACCCTTAAATGCATTGTTAGGAAGTCTGATTGCACCGAGCATCTCTGCCCTTTTCGCAAGATACTTTCTTACATCAGAATTTTTCTTATCCAGAGTTCCCTGAGAAGTAACAAACGCTACTACTCCTCCGGGACGAACCTTATCCAGAGTCTTTGCAAAGAAATAATCGTGAATATTAAAGTTAAGTTTGTTGTATTCCTTGTCAAAAACCTTATAATCTCCGAATGGTACGTTTCCTATTGCAACATCAAAAGAATTATCAGCAAATTTTGTCCGTTCATAGCCGCATACATTCACATCAGCTGTCTGATACAGCTGCTTTGCTATTCTGCCGGTAATATCATCAATCTCTATTCCTGTAAGAGTTGAGTTTTTTCGCATTTCTTCGGGCATTGCTCCAAAGAAATTTCCTGTTCCCATAGCAGGCTCAAGGATTTTTCCACCCTTGAATCCCATATTATCAAGTGCGCTGTATATAGCATTGATAACTACAGGCGATGTATAGTGAGCATTGTTTACGCTGGCTCTTGCATTTATATACTCCGAATCTGTGAGCAGTTCTTTAAGCTCTGCATATTCAGCAGACCAATCAGGCTTTGTAGAATCAAATGCCTGTGCAATGCCGCCCCATCCTACATATTTTGCAAGAATATCCATTTCAGCTGAGGTTGCAGTTCTGTTTTCAGCTTCTATTATCCTGAGTGTCTTTATAGCTTCAACATTTTGTCTGAATCGTGTCTTCAATCCGCCGCCGTTATTGAAATCATCATCTGTAATAGTGTAGTCAAGCTTATTTTCCGTGTTCTGCTTTTTATCCACTATATTGACTTCATCTTGCAGATAAGAATATTCGGAAAACAGCTCACGACGGCTGACATTTGTATTTACTGCATATTCTGTATTCCCGGAACGAGATATTTTCTGAATAGTTACATCATCAGGATAAACCCCTGTTTCCGATACGACAGTATATATATCGCCATTCTTGGTGAATTTATCACCTATACCTATATCATTGGGAGATTCAACTCCCTGTTCGGTAAAGCTTGATATTTCCGTTTCTTCTGCCTGCGGATTCAGAATAGGATTTTCTTTTCTGATTTCTTCCATAACAGCACGTTCTTCGTCTGTAAGCTCCTCATTCTGCTTTACAAGCTCAATAAGCTCTTTATTTGCATCTGCATAAGCAAGCCAATGTGACAGCGAACCGTTGAACTTCGGACCATCACCGATGTCATAGCGATCGGAAAGGTAAAAATCCTTTCCGTTCATTTTTCCTGAAATTCCTATACCTGTCTTATCATAACCAAGAACATCAGGAAGAAGGTCATTATGTGCTTCCGAGTGCTGTTTCTCGTCAAGATATTCAAGCAAAGCACTTGCCATTGCTACAGAAAGTGATTTTCCGTGAGCCTGAATGAAATTATACAGAATATCATTTTCGGTAAAATCTACTTCTACATTGATATAATTTTTATCAGCATCTGATTTTTCATTTTCTGTTTTCTTCTCTCTGTAATCCTGTAAAATTACTGTTTCTCCGTTATGCTGTGAATAAGAAATACGGCAGCCGTTCTTTTCCGCTTCGGAAATAAGTTGTTCTGCATCAGATGTGCTTATTTCATAATCCGAGTTTTCATCAACTTCAAGTCCCCTCATAATAGCATTATTGTTATTGCTGTAGTACATCAGAATGTTTACAGCAGGGTCGCCATTTTCTATCTTCAAGCTATCAATCTTTTTCAAGTCAATAGCAGCATTAAACTGCGGCAGATTGAGTGTTGCATTCAGATTACTTTCTGCGTTTTTCTCTGAAACATCATCAAATGTATTGATTTCGGATTCTTCAAAAACATTTTCAAAATTCCCCACCGGGGAATTATCGCCGATTTCGGTTGCTGTACTTTTTTCAGGATACTTGACATATTCGGTCGTATATGTTATAGTATTATCAAAGCTGATTGCGTTAAGTTCCTTGGATGATTGGCATCCTATGGAATTTAACAGCATTTCAGCTTTTTCTTTTTGTACCGCTTTTACTCTGTTTTCTGCTATTGCCCTGTCAATATACGCAGCAAGCTCATTTTTACCATATATACTGCTGATTCGGTTCACAGTATATTGCTTTTCTTCCTTATCAAGTGTTATACGGCAGATTATGTTCCTGCTTTCAGAATCAGTTTTATCAAGAACGGCAATAAGATTTTTCTTTTCATCTTCTATTATCATCAGGGGAGTGCGAATATCCTTTGGAAGATTCATAAGAATGTCTGCTGAAATATTATGACCGCTTGAGTGTCCGTGCATATGTACATCTTCAGGATTCATTGTATTTTTCAGAGTTGACTGAGATATATTAAGCGGAAGCTTCTTTGCTCCTGAAATAATCAGCGAATTTGGTGTTGTACCAACAGCAACAGTTTCACCGTTCGAAAGTTCGTTGTTCATATAGCGTATAAAGTTCTGAATATATTCGTTATCCTCCTGTATATTCAACTGTATTCTTTCAGCCATAGCGAGAATTTTATCTTCTTCGGTTTCATATTTCTCGCTGAATACGTCCTTTTCAGACTTATCAGCAGCTACAGCTTTCTTATATTCTTTAAGCATATCAACCGCATTTTCAATAATCATTTCAACAGCTTCATTATATCTGTTATCATTAAGGAAGTTTTCAAGCCATACAGTATCCGTCTGTGCAAGCGATCTTGCAATATTCTCCCATTCTGATGCGGCAGGATTATACCGATACACATTATCCTCATCATCTTGAAATTCCTCACCGTATGCAGCTATGTTGTTCACATTATTATCACTGTTCAGAATTTCCGTGTTTATGCTGTCGATAAGGTCTGCTATAGTTTCAATCTGCCCCCATTTCTGAACATTATCAAGGCTCGTGTATAATGCTTCCGAATCTGCAATATCATATTCGGTTATTTTTTCGTGCTTGGCATTATACACGTCCATTCCTGCCTGCACTATCATATCATAAGCTGTATCTGCGCTTATTGCTTCAAGATTCATTTCCTCTGCAAGTTTTACGGTTTTCAGAGATGAGAAATTATCGGTAAGGGAATTAAGTGTTTCCACGGTATTCAGCTCTGCTTCCGACAGAATAAGAGTATTACTCTTGTTTTTATCTTCTATGTAAGACAGAGCAGCTTCCTCAAAGTCGTAACTGTCGGAATCAAACAGTACGGTTTCCGCATTGGAATACAGATAACCATAAAACTCGTCAATACTGCCGCTTTCAACGTACCTTTCCCACGCTTCGGTAATTACATCTTCCCTTATTGTCATTTCAATAAGCTGACCGATACCTTCTTTTCCATCTTCATTGTAGTACGTCCAGACCACCTTGTTGTCAGGCAGCAGTTCTATATGATTATCTCCTTCAAACATCTGAACATATACACTATGATTCCTTTCAATAAGCCTGTTACGGTCATTTTCAGCCCAAGAATCAAGCTGCTCCTTAGAGTTGATAATTTCAATACCTTCCTTGCCTACATATTCCATAATTTCATCTACATTGGCAAAGCTCACATATTCTCCATCGGAATTATATACAATCCCCTTTTCCTCGCCTGTAATCGTGTCAATTCGATATAATGCATAAAATTCATCAAATGCATCTGAGGTTTCAAGCACCTGATATGCTGTAGGGTGGAAAAATTCATTATCCATATCCTCAAATGCGCTGTTAAGCTGTTCATAATCGTCAAATGACATAGTACTGCCTACAGGGGATTTAACAGTAAGATTAACTGTATCGGTTATAACAAAGCCATATTCCTTTACAGCAAGAATAGCTTTTTCGTTCCTTACATAATCAAGATATGACTGAACAAGCTTACGATTTTCTTCGCCGCTGACGGTAATTGCCGCTCTGTCCTTACTGCGGATATTAGATGAAAATTCCATTTTCTTCTTTATGAGAATATCAATAACCTTTCTGATAGATTCCTCATCGCCATTGACATACTTCTTGTCGGCTATATATTTATACGGTTTTGTTTCTATGACATTTTTCTTCTCAGGCTCAGGAGCAGACTGCTGAAATGCCTTGAGCATATCGCACGCTTTTCTGTATATCTCTGTACCGCTTACGGTTATTGTTCCCCTTGTATTGGTAATGTTGCCCGAAAAGCTTATTCCCTGTGCCTGCAAAGCTTCCGCAAGCATTCCTATTTCATCTGCCGAACCATTTACATACTTTTTATCCTGCATATTTCTGTAATCGGCATCGCCTATAATTCTGAATGACATATTATTTTTTCCTCCTATTTGTGATTTTGACATTGTTTTTCCTTGTTTATTCCCCACCGGGGAATTATTGGACTGTTCGCTTTCGTTATTGACATTTTCAGCTGAATCTGATATACTTATTTCAGAACCGTTAAGGACTTTTAAGTGTGGCTGCTCGGCAGTAAAGCTTACGTGCCTTAATGGCTCTTTTTTTATATCAGTAACGTTTATTTCAGGATTTTCACGCTTATTCAGGTAAAAATCCTTGTCACAGCTCTTGACAATTGCAAATAAATCTGATATACTTATTTCAGAACCGTTAAGGACTGAACGAGCTAATCTATCATTGATGAACTCTATGTGCCTTAATGGCTCTATTTTTATATCTTGAAGGTTATACAGTCGTTTAAGAGTTGTCTGATTTCCTGATTTGAACTCTTCAACAGTTATTTTTGAAATACAGAATTCTTCATCTAATTTACATATTCCATATAGCTTATGCATAAATGCAGTATTATTGGCTTTTGTTGAATTGTTGTTTTCCGATAATGTGCTATCAAGATATATCCCATTTTGTACAATATCCGATATTGAATACAACATATCATAAACATTTGGATTTTTGTGTTTGAAACCATATTTTACAGTATCTTCAAGACCGTTTCGGCTGATTTGGATGTTCCAATTTGTGTCAGTATTTATTATTTCACCACGGGTAATTATGCGTTCTTTTATATCATTTCGTACGTTTTTAAAATCTTTTTTTGTCGATACGATGTTTATTACAGGCACTTTCGTATCTTCATTTTCTCGCCAATCTCCCTTTTCCCCACGGAAATAGGGAGATTTTTCTCCGATGTCATTCTCAAAGCGTTTAGCCCAGTTTGCCGTCAATGCTCTTTCCTCATCTGTAAAATTGAGTACAGATTTCCTTGGCGGCAAAGTACGGAGAATATCAATATCCGCTTGGGTTATCGGTATTTCCTCCTCAGCTTCTTTTTCTGATTCTGCATTATTCTCCACAATAATATCCTCTCTGACAACTACTTCCGTAACCTTATCGTGATTTACAGAATGGAAGATACCCTGTTCTTTAAGTTCAGCAAACATTGCATCAAATGCCGCATTTATTCTTATGCGTTCTTCGCCCTTTGTTCCTGCACTCTCACAATGTCCGCAGAGATAATCATTCCGAATACCTTTTTCAGCAAGCTTATCTTTCAGATAACAGGCAAAAGCTCTTGCGAATAACTCTCTGTTGCTACCCCAGTAGCCTGTATAGTCCTTATCCATTCCCTGTGCTTCGTTGAAAAAATCGGTCTTGATACCCTTAACTTCTGTATATTTGATAGTGTTCATTAAATTGGAGATTATAGGGATATATGTATCAGTAATAAACGCCTTTCCCGTATCATATTGCTGTGCAAGGAAGGAATCTATTGCGTGACCGTATTCGTGTGCAAGGCTTCCTGCTCCTTTCATTCGTGTAAGATTTATTACATTAGCAAAAGCTTCGTAATGTGCAAGTGCATTTCCGTAACCCCTTGCACCGTAAGCAAGCGAAAGCTTACCGCCAAGGGATATATCTTTTTCATCAATATCAAGGGCATATACCAGATCCATAAATGCATCATACGAATAATCAAGATTCATCTGTCTTTCGGTCTGACGTTCCCAGTTGCCGAACTCGCCACCATAAAATCCGAATGTATCAAGCATCTTCTGACCGTCAGCGTGTTCTTCTTCCCGATAGTTCATTCCGATACGCTGTATTACTTTAAGGAGCGGCGGCACAAACAGCTTTCGTCTGTTAGTTTTGCGTTTCTCAATATTCAGCTCGCTGTTTTCTACTACAAATTTCTCAGCAGCTTCCTTACTCTCAAAGTTATTGGCAATAATGTTGTTGTCTTTATCCGCAACATAATAAGTATCGGGCTTCCAGTTTATATCCTTGTATAAACTGTTATCATCGTTTTTCCAATTCCAATAATAATATGTCGAACCGCCTGATTTTACAACAAGACAGCTTCGGGTATCATAAGCTGTGTTCATAATCGAATCAGCTTTAATAATGTTATAGTTCGACAGCTTTATCTCGTCATCAGAAAAAAGAAAGTGTTCTTTTTTCAGTTTTCTTTTCAGCGTGTCTGCTGAACTCTGGGCAAGCTTATAAAGCTTATTATCAAGATACCCGTGTGATTTTTCATTGACATATCTGCCTGTGGTATATTCGTCGCATATCCATCTGAAAAAATCACGGATCTCACTTTCGTTTTTAAGAGTCATTACCTTATCACGAATTTCTGATATATACTGTATATACTGCTCTTGACTTGTTTCAGCAGTTACAGAGCGTGGATACTTCGGCTTGGCTGGAAGCGCATCACGGACTTTCTTTATGAAATACGCACACACAACCGATACACCGTCCTCATCTACAAGCTTACGGTAATCAGGCTGCACCCAGACGTTTTTCTTTGTTATGTATTCTTTGCGTTCGAGAGAAGTCCATTTTTCCACATCGGCAATTTCAAGATTTGTCTTGTTTTTGGCGGCAAGGTCTTTTTTCGCACCGCCGATTTTATTTCCGAAATCCTCTATTCTCTCAGCCATTCTGTTTTTCCTCCACTATTCTCTGTACATCTTCTGCGGAAAAGATATATTCATTATCTTCAATGCTTACAATAATATCCTCACCCTCTGTCACCGAGTTCACATATCCCTTTATTTGTATATTGTCAGCAAAAAAGGATATATACCCGTTTTCTATAAGCAGTTCTCCGCATACAGATTTGCTTTCAAGGATATGTGATATTGTGCTGTTATCGGTTTCTGTCAGATAATAAAATCCTTTTATCATAGTTAACCCCCCTTTCTTTTGCGACTTCTGATGTTTCAACCCATTCAGGATAAATACAATGACCATATTGACACCCTTGACAATATTTCATTACAGGGTCAATACAGCGAGTAGGTTTAGCCTTCATTCTCATTCATTCCTTTCCGGATTCCCCACCGGGGAATTTATAAAAAAAATACACTTGTACAATGAATTTCAAATCGTAAAAGACAAATCCGAGAAAATCATTATACAAGTGTATAGACAAATATCAAATATATAGAATTATTCAGTTTTTAAGATTCTTCCTGCTTGCGCTGATTTGTTGCGGAATAGCGGATGCTGTCGATATAAACAAACTGGTCAACTCTGGTTTTATCCTGTTCATCAGTCCATTTTTTACACCGTATGCCGCCCTCAATATCAACCATAGTTCCTTTTTTCAGATAACGGGAAATAAATACGGCAGTATCTCCCCAAGCTTCGCACTTGACCACATCAACCTTGGCTTCTTCGTTCTTTTTGCTGAAATTCCTGTGGGTCACAAGGAATATGGTGCATACAAAATCGCCTGTCAGGGTTTGCTTCAATTCAGGGTCACCTGACAGCCTACCCTGTAATATTACTCTGTTAATCATTACTCATTCCCCTTTACCACATCAAGTATCATACGAAGGCAGCGTTGCCAACATTTCGTCAAGAGCCTTTTCATCTGCGGTAATATTTTCGGTGATTTTTTCATTCTCCACCGACTTCTGGCTTGTTTCCGGTTCATCAGCTGGAGGAGTATCATCAATAAGTGATAATATATCTTGCACGGATATATTTTTGATTGACATCATTTCAACAAGCTCTACCACATCTTCAAGCTCAATTCCTGAATTTTCTATCCTATTAAGCTGTTCTTTGCGAATTTTTTCAGAGTTTGCTTTCATTCGAGCTTCAAGCTTTGCTATTTCATCAGCAATTTTTTTATTTTGCTCCGCAAGATTTACTGCTGATTTTTTTACTCGTGGCATTATTATCGACCTCCAAATTTTTATACCGTTTTTGAATTTGATTTATTGCTCTGTTATGTTCCTTCTCGCCATTGACAAGCTTTTTAAGCATAGCACTATCTTGCTGAATCAATCGCTCAATCAATCTCACTTGTTTTTTATAAGTATTATCCTCATCAAGTTCACCATCAAAACCCCTTCGTTCATCAAGTATATCAAGGTAATCTGAAAACATATCCAATTCTTTTCGAATAACTATTCTCAATTGTGAGATAATATCCCTGTGTCTGATATATTCATTCAGGCAATATTTTTCATCGTTTTCTGTTATATCTATCTGATTATTAACCTCATCAACCATTACGCCAATACGGTTAATAAGTGTTTTATATTTTTGCATCAACTTCTTAGGATTCTTTAGAAGCTCAGCTTCCTGATTTTCATCTAATAATATCATTCCATACTCCTTTCTGCCATTTTCTATATTATAACATATTTGAAATTTTAAGAAAAACGTCAAAAAAAGTGATAACTAGTGATAACTAGTGATAAGTAATGACAACTAGTGATAACTCGCAGCAAAAATTCACACATTCAGGAGTTATAAAACTTTTTGTAAACTTAATATGAAATTATTCTCCGTTTTTCTTTCTGCCAAATTCACGCTTTGCCTGTTCCTCCTCTCTCTTTCTCTGCCTTTCTTCCTCTTTCTTACGCTTAGCTTCTTCTTCCTCACGCTTTGTATTTTCAGCTTCTACTTTAAGTTGCGACATTGTACGCAAGTTATCTGTTTTCTTACGTTCAAGGGCAAATCTCCGTGCCAGTTGTTCACGAATTGCGCCTTTACACGCTTCAAACTCTACATCAGTAATATCATTTTCCTGTCTGTAATCAACTCCATCCTTTGCAACAATTATTTCTACATCATTTTCACTCGTCAGACGTATCAGGTGTTTGTTGCTGAACAACTGTGAAAGCTCGTGTATCCTTCCAATATCGACAATATTGGAAATGAACTCCTTATAACTTATTTCCTTATACACACCCTTTGAGTACGCAAATATCATCACATCATTATTATACGATGTCTGCATTATCGTACCTTCATCCGGGAATGTAGATACATTCTTTTTCAAAAGCTTTATAACAATATCCTTCGCCGTATCATCTGAGCTTACTTCCGATGCATCTATGCGTAGAGTAAGCATTTCCGAAGGAGCTTCACTCTTTGATACAAATGCCCCATTATCGGTTTTGATAACAGAATAATCAATATGATTATATCTTGAATTGAAATAGCAATGTTTTCGAGTAAGTTTCTTAAATTCAAAACTCAGTTTCTTATCATTAAGATAATTTCGATATTCCTCATCAGATATTTCAAGCGATACGTTATGTGTACTCATTACGACATCTCTTGCTTCATTATTAAATATTCCAAATATCTTCTGCTCCTCAACGGAATAAGTCACATAATTATCCTTGTGGTTAATATAATAATTTACCGATGCAGGATTGTAACCCCAGTTATAATAAAACTGTTCCTTGCTTACTGATAGCCGTTTGCACAGCTCGTCAACAGTACAGTCATTATTCTCCGCATAAACCTCAAGCAGCTTGTAGGGATTGAGCCTTATAAGATAAATATCAAGACCGTTTATATCCCTGTTTCGGTTTATATCCTTATTGTAGAATACCTCCCACATTTCAGGCTGTACAAAGAAGTCCTTATCCTTTCCGATTGCTCTTGCATAATACTGATAATCTTTAAGATCCGTAAAATACTCACTGTTTGTCATATACCTTCTTAACCACAATGCTATTTCCTGATCCTCTGAGGATGGTTCCCAAACCGGCTCTGTAACAACCGTTTCCGATACACCAGATACAGAAGCCGCAGACGTATCAGATGCAGCAATAGTTTCCGAAACATTTTCGGATGTATTGGAGCAGCCTGTCAGGGCAATTAAACAGCATAAGCAAATCAAACACTTTTTCTTTGACATATTATTTCAATTCCTCCCAAAATGTGCTGTTATTATTATAGCACACAGGGCTTTTTGACCGAAAAAGTGATAACTAGTGACAACTAGTGATAAGTAGTGACAACTAGTGATAACTCGTGGCAAAATTTCACAATTTTTTTGCCCCTTGCGTGCCTTAATATTTAGTAAAAGTTTAATGAATAAACTTTAAAGTTGAAACGCAAAAAAAATTGGCTGTTACAGCTTTTGCCGTAACAGCCAATAAACAAATATTATATAAGGGAAATAACTACATTCCACCAGAATTATCAGAAATCAACTTTAATAATAGCTTCATCCACCAAACCAATTACGCCGACGCAAAACATATGTGGATCGTTCTCCATCCATATTTCTTTTATCCACGTTCCATCTTCATTAACAAAGTTTAAGTTACTTAAATGAACCCAACAACACTCATTACCATCCTTATCCACATAATGAACATATCCGTCACCGGAGCCGAGTCCTTTCACCATATAAAATTCGTCAGGAATAATTTCCGTATCCTTTGCCCATTCAAATCCATATTCCCCATTCTGTGCGTTAATCTTTACTCTTTCGGTAACAGCATCAACCACTTCAGCAAATACAGATAAATCAGTATCTTCATTTATTTCAACACTACTTCCAAGACCAGAAACAGTATATCTACAACAATCATTATAATACTTCCGATAATAACTATCTTTAGGAGGATCATTCTTTTTCAAAACGATACCCTGTTCTGCAAGAGCAGCTTCATCATATTTTGCAAAAACATCATATTCCCCACCATTTTTATATCCAAATAAAGTGATAAAATTCAATGTAAAAACCTGTTCGTCCATACCATCCAGATTTGCAGAAAGCGCCACATTATCCTTAATTATCTGATTATCACCCACATATTCAACGGAAACCTTCATAAATCCTTCCGCACCGCTGAATGTAACCTCAACATCTTTCCACAGGTCAATCTCCTCAACCTGAGCTTCGGCTGCCGCAGTTTCCTCAGCTGCTTTCTCAGAAGCTTCAATTTCCTGTGCTGCCTGTTCAAGAGCCTTTTCAAGCTCATCGTTGGACATATTGTTTATTTCATCAACCGAATAAGTAGTGTGAGGAGTTCCTTCCTCTTTTTCTCCGCAAGCCGCAAAAGCTCCCGTTATCATTGTCATTGCCATTATCATTGCAATTGTTTTTTTCATCTTCATAATCCTTAAACTCCTTTTTGTTGTATATTTATTCTGATATATATATATATATATATTGACTT
>JAGAJY010000163.1 GCA_017848125.1 Oscillospiraceae bacterium | reverse complement strand
TATGCTTCAAGCTCTTTCTTCCCGGAGGTCAAGTAACGTGCATAATCGGTTTCTGTCTGACGGATAAAGGTGGAGTAATGAGCTGTTACCTCTTTCTTTTCCGCAACCGCCTTATCATACTTGTCCTGCGTTTCTGCAAACTCCGATTTCATCTTTTCAAGATGCTTTACATAAAACTTAACTTTTTCTTTTGAATCAATATTTAATTGGAAAAATAGTTTGTACGGAGAAAGTTTGTGATTGGGAGTAGGCGGATCGGCGTTAAGAAGCTCAAAATATCGGTCGGCATTTTCAACGATAAATTCGTAATCCTTTATAATACGCTTATCCTCATTGTAGTTTCTTACAATATAGTCAGTTTTTTCGGCTATCTTGTTGACGTGCTTTTCAAAGTCCTCTTTGGAATGGATATTATGCTCGTGAATGTAACAAAGCAGTTCCGCACTCCTGCGGACCTCATTGTATGTGACCTTTGGGTTTTCTTCGGGCTTTCGGTACAGTATCATCTGTATCTGCCGCAAGCAAAGGGCATATTCCCTCTGAATGCCTGTATATGTAAGCACCTTGTCAAGGGACATTTCCTTGTCCTTGTTCTCAATGCGATACTGCAATTCCTCAAGTCCGTACCCGTCACCCAGCTTTAACGTGCGGACGGGTTTGCGAATTTCAAGATTTGTCGGTCTAACGGATAAATACTTTCCTTTTCTGACATAGTATCCGTGCATTGCAAGCTCTGTGATAAAATCATCAATACTGTGAACATTCTCCATAAGCACGATTCTGTCAATATCATCGCAAAGCTTCTGTTTCCACGATGTGCCGTTCTGACGGGCAAGCCACTCTGCATAATTCTGATTTGCATTCCATTTTGGATTTGCAATAACGCTGAGGTTTTTATTCTTGCAGAGCTTGTTGATTTTCTCCTTGCAGAGCTTCAAGGTCTTTTTGTTATCAAGCCAGCGTTTCCCGTTCATATTGAAAGCGTTTGCAGCCAGATGAACGTGAATGTTCTTTGTGTCTGCGTGGGTCGCTATCAATACCTGATGATTATCTCCGAAAATCTCTCTTGCCCACTGTTCTGCAATTCGATGAGCTTCCTGCGGAGTGATCTCCCACCCCTTGAAGGAAATGACATAATGGTGCATTTTCAGATGTTCTTTTCCTGTGGGATTTCCGACTCTGTGGAATTTCTCTCCTGCGAAATGCTCATAGCACATAGCCATTTCCATATATGCCGATTCGGGGTCTTCGGAGCATTTCAAGCCTGTGACAATAGCCGCTTTATGCTCCTTGGTTTCTCCCACAATATATTTGAGTGTTGCCAGAGGTGAGTTTTTTATTGAAAAGTGCTTTAATACCGCCACTAAAACTCCACCTCCCTTAAAGGCAGCGGAATTATCCCGTTACGGACAAATTCGCCCAGATCGTTGATAACCCTTTCCGCTTCTTCCACATCTTTCCCGTATATCGCCTTTTCGGTATTTACGGTTTTTGCAATATCGTTCATTTTGTTTGAAAGACGGAATCTCTCATCCTGATCTCTTGGATGATGATTCAAGTAGTCAATTACACTGATTTTTATATTAAGTGCCTTATCCCGAATGTAAGCGGCAGGCAGTTTTCCACTTTTGGCAGAAAGCTCAATGACCTTATCCCATTCATCGGAGCTGTACTTGATTTCCCTGCGGATCTTCTTTTCCATTTCTCACTCCTCCTTGTTCATATATCTGGATAAATATCGGCGGTATGTTCCCCGATATTCTTCAAATCGTGTTTTCAGCTCTTTGAGCCTTTCAAGATATTCTGAGCCTGTACTTTCCGCCACTTTGATTATCATATTCAGATCGGTACCGATATGATTTATGATTTTCAGCGGAATGCAGAATTCATCGGCAGGAATAATCTTCCATTCCTTGTGCAGCGACATATTCCGAAGATATGTTGCAGGCTTCATTCTCAAACGATTGGCACGCCTGCACACAAGCTCCCACTGTTCCTGCGTAAAAAGAACGTGCTTGCGTTTTGTTCGTTTCGTTAAAATCACTCTCCTTATCATTTTATCAAATATCGGGGTCTTAGGGGCAGCTGCCCTTAACAAGCCGACTGCGGAGCCGGTCGGGAAAAAGGTGTACTTTTTCTGCACTTGTGATAATCAAGCAACCACCTTCTGTAAACCTAATTCAAGCAATGCGTTTACTTCTTACCGGACAGAAGATTTCCGATCTTCTTTCCCACGCTCGTATTAGCGGTTTCCTCCAAAACTCCGAATAGAGCAGTGAGCTGTTCTGTAAAATTTTCAAATGCAGCAGCCTTGTCGGTAAGCTCGGCTATGCGTTTGTCCTTCTCCGCAATTATGGCATCTTTCTCGCTGATGGACTGCTCCATCTTTTTTATCCTGTCCTCATATTCGGCAATCAGCTTATTCTTCGTTTCAAGCTCAACAGTCATAACCTTTACCTTATTCCCCTGACTGTTGGCAAGGCTCTTGTTCTGCTTGCTAACATTTTTCTCGTTTTCCAAAGATTTCTCCAGTTCTGCATTTTTGTTGATAAGCAGGGCATTGTCCTTTGTAGGTTTCAGAAAATCCTGTGCAAAACCGTCAAGCATCTTTCTGCCGTTTATTATGAAAACGTGACCTTTCAGCTCGTCCTTATGGCGGTTCATCTTGGAATTGACGGACTGACGGGAAACGTGATTTTCGGCAGCATACTCATTTACGGTCAACAGCTTTTCTTCGGTTTCTGACATTTTGGCTCACCTCCCATTTTTGTTGGTATGAAAAGTACCACATTTTAATACCATTTCTGCATTGGCTTCAATTCGGCTGCGTTTTCATACCGATTTTTTGGTATCATTTCGATACGTTATCAATACCAAAGCTGAGTTAGTACCACTTTTCCGCCGTTTTAGTGCTATGTTGTTGGTATGAATTCGGTACGTTTTTTATACCAAACGCAACAGTCATACTAAAACGGCGGTATTTTGGTACTGATTTTTCCTATCAGTCAGTATTGTTGAAGCGGATCTGCCCGGAATGGGGCGGTATTCTGCGGAAAGCCACGTTTGCAACATTTTCAAGGGTAACGCCTTCGGGCATTTTCTTCCAAAATACGATAAGCTCCTGTGCGGAGATTTTCTTCTCCTTTAAGGTTTTAAGAATCTCTTTGTTTTCCAGCTCTGCGATTTTCGCATTATTCTCGGCAATGCTCTTGTCGATCACCTGTCCCTTATTCTTGTGGGAGGCTTTCTGCTCCCGAAGCCTGTCACGCCTTTCATAGCACTCCTGCAATTTCTCCTCATCGGTACGCTTCGGCTTTGTGGGCTTGGTCTGCTTTTCGGCAGCAGGCTCATTTGCGTTTATGGTCTTTTCTTCCTCATTCATCTGTCAGCCCTCCCGTCAGAATTTACGATTTCGTCCTTCTCTCTGCTGTCCAGCCAGTCGAAAAACTTATCCCTCTGAATAAACTTCCGACTGCCGATCTTCACAACAGGCACGTCCTCACGATTAAGGATATTGTACGCCATAGTACGGGTGAAGCCCATTGTCTGAATGTC
>JAGAJY010000162.1 GCA_017848125.1 Oscillospiraceae bacterium | reverse complement strand
CCCTGTGGAGATTGCTCTTCACAGGGTAGATTGCTTTGTTATGACTACTTAAACCTATCTTTAAGATTTGAACTATAAGTAGGCGAAGGAGATGGACCGTTATAAATGTTATTACTGATGGCATTATAATTGCTGCAGTCAAGAGGAAACTTACCGTCAACAGCAATGCAGGCGATATTGACCGCTATAATCAGATGTGCTTTGATGCTTGTCATCTGAAATAATGGTCTGATCTTGCTGTTGTGCAGGTTTTTTTTGTAACGAAACATATTAAAATGATTTTTTTGTTTAGTGCGAAACATCAAAAATCCTTCCAAAGTATTGCCAAAAACGATCATTTATGATAAACTCTGCTTATCGGAAACGTTACCGATAACGTTTCCGATAAGCATGGTTTTCAAAAGGTGGTGAAATGTTATTGACTATAAAAGATATTGCAAGGATATCCGGCTGTGCAGTAAGCACTGTTTCAAGAGCACTTAACGATCACCCCGATGTAAATCCCGAAACCAAGGAACGGATCTGCAGGATAGTCAAGGAGTATAATTACTGTCCTAACCGCAACGCCAAGTTTTTAAAGCAGTCATCGGGAAAAAACGTATTGCTTATAGCCAAGGGAAATGTAAATCTGTTCTTTACTCCCATACTTGAGCAGATACAGTCCTCGGCAGGAAAAAAAGGATTATCCGTTACTGTCAGCTACATAAGTGAAAATGACAACGAGATAACCGAGGCGTTTCGTCTGTGCGAAGAAATGAAGCCCATAGGAATTATATTTCTCGGCGGAAATGTCTGCATTTTTCAAAGGGATTTTTCAAAACTTACTATTCCCTGCGTCCTTTGCACAGCATATGCGGGAAAGCTCGGATTTGAAAATCTTTCATCGGTAAGCGTAAACGACTTTCAGGGCGGTAAAGCTGCGGCGGCTAAACTTTGTGAGCTTGGTCATCGCAGGATAGGGATATTGAGCGGCGATAATAAATCTGCAGGTCCATTCTGCGAGCGATTCAGCGGTATATGCAATGCCCTGTCCGAATACGGCATAAACGAAGCCGAAAGGTTCACAGAGATATGTGAGTTTTCCTTCAGATCGGCATATGAGAAAGCTTATAAGCTTATTTTGGAACATAGTGATCTAACGGCGGTGATCGCAATGTCGGATATAATTGCAATAGGTGCTGTAAGGGCGTTTTGCGATATGAAACTTAAAATTCCCGATGATATTTCCGTTATCGGCTTTGACGGACTGGAGCTTGCGGATTTTTACACTCCGAGGATAACGACATTTCATCAGCCTGTTGAAAAGCTTGCCGACATATCGGTAAAGATGCTTGTTGAAATGATAGAAAATAATGACGAAGCATCACATATTCTGCTTGATGCGGAATATGTGAGCGGCGAAACCACAAAGGAAAGAGGGATATTATGAGAAAAAGTGGAATTTTATTTCATATTTCCAGCCTGCCTAATGATTACGGCATAGGAACAATGGGTAAAGAAGCTTACGAATTTGTGGATTATCTGGAAGAGTGCGGGCAGTCGCTCTGGCAGATACTTCCACTGTCACCCACAAGCTACGGTGATTCACCGTATCAGAGTTTTTCCATATATGCAGGCAATCCTTATTTTATCAGTCTTGAAGTTCTTGAAGATGAGGGACTGTTGAAAAAAGAGGAATATGCAGATATAAAATGGCGTGAAAATGAGAGATATATTGACTATGGCACGATATATGATAACATTTATGTGGTTTTGAAAAAAGCATATCTTCGTTTTATAGATAATGCAGATATGAAAAGCTCACTTGAAAGGTTTTCGGCGGATAACCCGTGGGTAGAGGAATATGCTCTTTTTATGGCACTCAAAACAGTTCACGACGGCAGACCCTGGAACGAATGGGAAGAACCTTTGCGTATGCGAGAAACAGCTGCTCTTCGGGCAGCACGTGAACAGTATGCCGATGAGATAGATTTTCAGAAATTTATGCAGTATAAGTTTCTTGAACAATGGGAGCGGTTAAAGGCTTATGCAAACAAAAAGGGTATAAAGATAATCGGGGATATTCCCATTTACTGCGCATATGACAGCTGTGATGTATGGTGCGAACCAAGGCTTTTTGAGCTAGACGAAAACAGGGTTCCCGTTGTTGTGGCAGGCTTTCCTCCAGACTGTTTTTCGGCGGACGGTCAGCTCTGGGGAAATCCCATATACAACTGGGAGCATATGAAAAGTGAAAATTACAACTGGTGGACAGAGCGTATCGCATATGCGAAAAAGCTTTATGATATAGTCAGAATAGACCACTTTATCGGCTTTGAAAGATATTATGCTATACCATACGGTGACACCACCGCACGAAACGGCGAGTGGAGGCAGGGTCCATCATTCGGGCTGTTTAACGAGATAATAAAACGAACAGGCAAGGGAAATATCATTGCCGAAGATCTTGGAATAGTAACTCCCGCAGTTCGCAGGCTGTTAAAAAAGACAGGTTATCCCGGAATGAAGGTGCTGCAGTTCGCATTTGACCCCACAGGGGAAAGCGAATATATGCCTCAGAATTACAGCAGCTCAAACTGTGCTGTATATACGTCCACTCATGACAGCGATACCGCTTTAGGGTGGGTAGAACATAATAAAAGGAGGGATAATAAATTCTGTCGTGAATATCTGAATATCAGAAAAAATGCTGATATTCCTTATGCACTTATCAGAATGGCGTGGCAGAGTACCGCAGACATTGCAATGACCACCATTCAGGAACTGTGCGGTTATGGCAGTGAGGCAAGAATAAACATACCTTCGACGATCGGCAATAATTGGAGATGGAGAGCAGTCAAAACGGATTTTTCAAAGGAAAATGCGGATATGCTCAGACGTCTTACCGAAATATGCAACAGAAAGGAAAAGTAAGCTATGGTAATCGAAAATTTACAGTCAAAAATCAGGGCAGAGCTTGAAAAGAACTGCGGAAATACCGAAAAATCCACTCCCGAACAGCTTCACAACGGTGTTTCTTCGGTGGTTATGAATGAGCTTAGACCAAAGTGGGAAAAAAGCAGGACAGCTCACGACAGTGCAAGAAAGGCAAGCTACCTTTCAATGGAGTTTCTTGTTGGCAGAGCGATTTATAATAATATGCTTTGTCTTGGCATTACCGAGGAGGTTTCCAAAGCACTTGAAGCTATGGGAACGGATATAAATGATATGGAGGAGATAGAGGACGCAGCACTCGGAAACGGAGGTCTGGGACGGCTTGCAGCCTGCTTTCTGGATAGTGCAGCATCTCTTTCACTTCCGCTTGACGGCTATGGTATCCGCTACAAATACGGACTTTTCAAGCAGAGTATCAAAAATGGTTTTCAATGTGAGGAATCCGATGACTGGTCCCGTTTCGGAGATCCCTGGAGCATAAGACGTGACAGCGAATCAGTTACAATTCATTTTGCTGATTTTGATGTAAAAGCTGTTCCCTATGACTATCCCATTATCGGCTATAACTGCGATAACATCGGGACACTCCGTTTATGGCAGGCTGAAACAGATAATGAGTTTGATTTTGGACTCTTTAACAGCGGAAAATTCGCCGAAGCAAGCGAGTTTAAACGACGTGCAGAGGATATTTCGAGGGTGCTTTATCCCAATGATGAAACCGATGAGGGGAAAAAGCTTCGATTAAGGCAGGAATACTTTTTCAGCGCAGCTGCAGTTGCCGACCTTATGAGAAAGCACCGTAAGCTATTTGGAAGTATGGAAAGCTTCGCAGACTACAACGTTATTCAGCTTAACGATACACACCCTGTTATCGCAATTCCCGAACTTATCCGCAGGCTTATGAACGAGGAAGGATATTGCTTTGAGAAGGCATTTGAAACAGCCAGGAAGGTGTTCTGCTACACAAACCACACTATTATGGCAGAGGCACTCGAAAAGTGGAATTTACGCCTTATCAAGGAGATCCTCCCCGATATATACAGCATTATCATTATGATAAACGAGCATTTTCACTCCGAAACAATAAGGAAAAATGTTTCTGCAGACAGCAGAGATAATATGCGTATTATAAGCGGCGACACTGTTCATATGGCCAATATGGCTGTTTACGGTTCATCTTATGTAAACGGTGTTGCGAAAATACATACGGAGCTTCTGAAATCCACTGTATTAAAGGACTGGTATGAGCTTTATCCCGAACGTTTTCAAAACAAGACAAACGGTATCACACAGAGAAGGTGGCTTGCACTCTGTAATCCCGAGCTTTCGGCACTTATCACCGAGCTGTTGGGCGATGAAGGCTGGATAACCGATCTTGACCGACTTTCGGAGCTGAAAAAATATGCCGAGGATGAAAAGGTGCTGGGAAGATTTATTGATATAAAGGCTTCAAACAAGCGCCGTCTTGCAAAGTACATTTCTGAAAACGAGCATATTGACGTTGACCCCGATATGATATTCGATATTCAGATAAAGCGTTTACACGAATACAAACGTCAGCTTATGAATGCTCTTTCCATACTTTATCTTTACTTTGAGATAAAAGAGGGCAATGTAAAGGATATTGTTCCTACAGCTTATATTTTCGGTGCAAAGGCTGCACCCGGATATTATCGTGCAAAGGGAATAATCAAGCTTATCGGCGAGATAGGCAATCTTGTTAATTCCGACCCCGATACAAAGGATCTTATCAAGGTAGTTTTTATCAGCAATTATCGTGTTACCTATGCTGAAAAGCTTGTTGCTGCCGCCGATGTTTCGGAGCAGATATCTATGGCGGGAACAGAGGCTTCGGGAACGGGTAATATGAAGCTTATGCTGAACGGTGCGGTAACTCTCGGTACACTTGACGGTGCAAATGTTGAGATAGCCCAGGAAGCGGGAGCGGAGAATAATTATATCTTCGGAGCAACAGTTGATGAGCTTGAAAAAATTCTCCCCGAATATGATGCCCGTGCTGCGGCGGAAAATGACCCGAAAATAAAGCGTGTTCTTAATGCCCTTATTGACGGCACACTTAACGATAACGGCACAGGTATGTTCAGAGAGCTTTATTTCTCACTTATGGACGGTGCAAGCTGGCATAAGCCCGACAATTATTATGTTATAGGTGATCTGAAAAGCTATGTTGAGGCAAAGCTGAAGGTAAATGCCGACTATAAGGACAAAATTGCTTTTGCGAGAAAGTGTTGGCTCAATATGTGCAGCGCAGGCAAGTTCAGTTCCGACAGAACCATTGCCGAATATGCAGAAGAAATCTGGAATATCAACAGGATATAGTTATTTTGCATAATGTAAGTTGGTGATGTTTTGTTAATAGTTACAAACTTACAAAAATAGTGCAAAACGATAAAAAAAAATAGTGAAAATGCTTGACAAACTTAAAACGTGGTGTTATACTATAACTAGAGTTTCGAAACAAAATAAATGGTATCGAAACAATCAGAAAATTAACCACAATGATATGGGAGGATAATAATATGAAGAAAAGAATTATAAGCTCACTTACAGCAATGCTTCTTACAGGAACTATCTTTACAGCTTGCGGAAGTACAGCAGAAAGCGGTGATGCTTCTTCAGCAGGTTCGGGAGATACAGTTACACTTACAGTCTGGGGTTCTCAGGAAGGTCAGCCTTTCCTCAAGAGAATGTGTGAATCTTTTGCAGCAGCAAATCCCGATAAGAATTATGTTTTTAACTACGGTGTAGTCAGTGAAGCTGATGCAAAAAAGGAACTGCTCAAGGATGTTTCGGCAGGTGCCGATGTTTTCGGATTTGCTTCCGACCAGACAGGTGAGCTTGTTTCCGCAGGTGCTCTTTACAGAGTGACAAAGAATAAGGATCAGATCGTTGCAAACAATACAGCACCCTCGATACAGTCAGCTACCGTTGACGGTGAGCTTTACGGCTATCCTTACGTTTCGGATACATATTTTATGTATTATGATAAGTCAAAGTTTACAGAGGAAGAAGTGCTTTCTCTTGATACAATGCTCGCAAAGGATATCCCGGGCACAACAACAAACTTTGCATTTGATACCGACAACGGCTGGTATCAGTCATCATTTTTCTTCGGAGCAGGCTGCAAGCTCTTTGGCGATGATGGCACAGATCCCACAATGTGCGATTTTAACAATGACAGAGGTATGCTCGCAGGTGAATATCTCATTGATCTTGTAAAAAATCCAAAGTACGGTGCCAACTTTGACGATGGACTTATCAAGGCAGGCTTTGCAGACGGTTCCATTGCAGCAGCCGTAACAGGCACATGGAATGCAACTGATATTCAGGCTTCTCTCGGTGATAATTACGCAGCTACAAAGCTCCCCAGCATTAAGCTTTTAAACGGTGAAGAAGTACAGCTTGGCGGTATGGCAAACTTCAAGATTATGGGTGTAAATGCCGAAACAAAGAATCCGCTTGATGCTATGGCACTTGCAGAATGGCTTACAAATTACGATAATCAGGTCATCAACTTTGAGGAACGTTCACTTGCTCCTACAAATGTTGAGCTTGCAAATGATACTGAAAAGCTTTATTCCAACGCAGCAGTTGCTGCTCTTGCTCAGCAGGCACAGCACGCAACAGTTCAGACTTCCATTCCTCAGTGCGGAAACTACTGGACTCCCGCAGAAGCATTTGGTCAGGATCTTATCGCAGGCAATATCACAAGAGATAATCTTCAGGAAAAGCTTGATAAGTATGTAGAATCTGTTCTTTCAGCTCTTACAAGCGAATGATTTCGGTAATCATTTTCTCCTTAAAATAAAGCTTGTTATCCGCAGTATTATTTGCGGATAACGGCTTTAAACAAATCCCCGGACTGACCGGGTATTTGTTTAAGGCTATATCATAGGCAAAAAATATTGAAAGCGGAGGGATCAATATGACAGAGGCGGAATACTACATCTTACCCTGGTATAAGAAGCTTATCTGTAAAGCGAGCGGTGCCTTGAAAAAAACGGGAAGAGGACTTGTGCGTTTTTTTCAAGGCATACCCGGAGCAGTTTTATCTTTATTCAGGAAGCTTGGAAACGGATTTAAGAACTATGGAATGACTTTTGTTAAAGGCGGATTGCTTACAAAGCTTTCATACGTTATTATGGGAGCAGGAAATCTTTTCAGAGGTCAGATAGTAAAAGGACTGATATTCTTGCTTGCACAGGCAGCATATATATGGTTTATGATAACAAACGGTGCTTCCTGTATTGCAGGACTGAAAAATCTGGGAACAGTTCAGCGAGGTTGGTATTTCGATGAAGAGCTTGGCATAGATGTTATGCGTGAAAACGACGATAATTCAATGCTCATACTTCTATATGGAATATTTGCTTTGTTTATAACAGCAGCTTTCATTATTCTTTATGTGACTAATATTTCTTCTGCTGCCGAAGCTGAGAAATTATCAAAATCCGGGGCGAAGCTCCCAAAATTTAAGGATGATGTTGCTGCGCTCCTTGACGGCAAATTCCATAAAACTCTCCTTGCATTTCCTATTGCGGGCGTTCTGATATTTACGATCGTCCCTCTGGTATATATGATACTTCTCGCATTTACTAACTACGATAAGGATCATCAGGTTCCTGCAAATCTCTTCACCTGGGTTGGTCTTGACAATTTTAAAACAATGCTGGGAGCAAATTCGACTCTTTCTCAGACCTTCTGGCCCGTTCTTGGCTGGACACTTATATGGGCTGTATTTGCTACCTTTCTTAACTATGTTTTCGGTATCATACTTGCACTGCTCATCAATAAAAAGGGCATAAGGTTCAAGTCATTTTACAGAACACTTTTTGTTCTTGCAATAGCAGTTCCTCAGTTTGTATCACTGTTGGTTATGAAGAATATGCTCGCAGAGGCAGGTCCTGTAAATGTACTGCTTACAGAGCTTGGTCTTATAAGCAGTCCTCTGCCGTTCTTTACAGACCCCACGTGGGCAAGAGTAACGGTAATTCTTGTTAATCTGTGGATAGGTATTCCATATACAATGCTTATCACCTCCGGTATTCTTATGAACATTCCCGATGACCTCTATGAAGCGGCAAGGATAGATGGTGCATCACCATTTATAATGTTTACAAAGATCACTATGCCTTATGTGCTTTTTGTCACAACGCCCTATCTCATTACACAATTTATCGGAAATATCAATAACTTCAATGTCATTTATTTCCTCACAGGCGGAAATCCCGCAACACTCGACTACTATCAGGCGGGAAAAACAGACCTGCTTGTAACATGGCTTTATAAGCTTACGGTAAATTCGAGAGATTACTGCTATGCATCTACGATTGGTATCCTTGTATTCGTGATATGCTCTGTTATTTCTCTTATTACGTTCCGTAATTCTCAGTCCTACAATAATGAGGAGGCGTTCCAGTAATGAAGGAAAAAAGCAAATCATATTATGGTCAGCAGAAAGCTGTCAATGGTTTTATACAGGTACTGCTTCTTGTGCTTGGAATTATATGGATCCTTCCGTTATGCTGGGTGATCCTGACATCATTTCGTGAAGAACCCGGTTCATATACAAGTTATTTTTGGCCGAAAGGATTTACAGTAAATAACTATGTAAATCTTATTACGCAGGATCAGCAGTTTAAGTTTACAAAATGGTTCTTCAACACACTGCTTGTATCGGTGATATCCTGTCTTGGTTCAACTCTGATCGTACTGGCTGTTTCGTTCGCACTGAGCCGTCTGCGTTTTAAAATGAGAAAGCCTCTTATGAATGTGGCACTTATACTTGGAATGTTCCCCGGCTTTATGTCAATGATCGCAGTGTATTATATCCTCAAGGGAATGAATTTTTTAAGCAATCCTCTTGTTTGTCTGACACTTGTTTATATTGCGGGAGCAGGACTTCAGTATTATATTGCAAAGGGATTTTTCGATACACTTCCTAAGGCACTTGACGAAGCGGCATATCTTGACGGTGCAACAAAATCACAGGTGTTCTTTAAAATAACACTGCCCCTTTCAAAACCCATAATAGTTTATACCATACTTACATCATTTATGGCTCCTTGGGTAGATTATATCTTCCCCAGCATTATCTGCGGCTCCGAATATGACAGCTATACGGTTGCACTCGGAATGTTCAAAATGCTTGAAAGAGAATTTATCGGTGCATATTATACACAGTTTGCTGCAGGTGCAGTTCTCGTATCAATTCCTATTGCGGCACTGTTCATCTCAATGCAGAAGTACTATGTTGAGGGTGTTACAGGTGGTGCAGTAAAGGGATAATTGCTATTGATATTACTTGGCAAATGTGGTATAATCCGGTAAGGGAGGAATGATAATTGGGAAAAAAAGTTACTATTCAAGACATTGCAGACAAAATGAAGATTGCAAAAAGTACTGTTTCAAAAGCTATATCAGGTGCAACTGACATAAGTGAAGAAACACGTGAAAGTATATTGAAGTGTGCTTTTGAAATGGGATATCATATTAGCCCTGAACGAATGACAAGAAAGAAAAATGTTGCCATACTTGTTTATGGAATACATTACGGTACAAGCAATCAATTCGGCTATGAGATAATAGCAGGTATTCAGGCAGCTGCAGTTGACAATAATGTTGGAATAAACATTATTACTGTGACTGAGGAGCAGATGAATAGCGGAAATTACGATCATCTTGTGATCGGAAAGAATTATGAGGGTATTTTCTTCCTCGGATTTCGTCCGCATATTGATTTCATAGAACGCAATAAAGGGCATAATATCCCTATGGTAGTGCTTGATAATTACATCGAAAATCCGCTTGTGGCAAGAGTGGGCTGTGATAATTACGATGGAATTACTCAGGCTATGAAACACCTCTATTCCAAGGGACACAGAAAAATCGGATTTCTCGGCGGAGAACCCGACAGCATTGTAACTGTTGAGCGAAGAGATGCTTATCTCGATAATCTTGCTGATTTTGGACTGTCCCGGTCGGATAAGCTGATAAAGTATGGTCATTTCTCAGGCAAAGGAATGAAAAAGCTTATTCTTGATATGGCAAAGGAAGATATTACTGCTATTGTATGCATCAGTGATAACATCGCAGTAACGGCAGTAAAGGAACTGACTAAAGCAGGATACCGTATTCCGCAGGATATAAGTATAATAGGGTACGACAATCTGCCTATATCCGAAGCCTGTATCCCTGAGCTTACAACTGTAAATCAGAATCGCATACACATAGGAAAAGCAGCATTTATTGCTATGCAGCAGATAAAGAGCGGTATTCATATTTGCTCAGTGCAGCTTCACACAAATCTTGTCGAAAGAAAATCAGTAGCTGACATCAGTCAGCAGAAAGAAGGATAATTATGCCAAAGTGGCTTGATAATGCAATTTTTTATGAGATATACCCCCAGTCGTTCAATGATACTAACGGTGACGGAATAGGCGATTTTAACGGAATTATTGAAAAGCTGGATTATATCAGGGAGTTGGGCTGCAATGCTTTATGGATAAATCCCTGCTTTGATTCTCCTTTCGGTGATGCAGGCTATGATGTTGCGGATTATTACAAGGCTGCTCCCCGATACGGCACAAATGAAGATTTGAAAAATATCTTTATTGAGGCTCACAAGCGTGATATGCACGTTCTTCTTGACCTTGTTCCGGGACATACAAGTGTTCAGCATAAGTGGTTCAAAGAATCAATGAAGGCTGAAAAGAACGAATATACCGACCGTTACATCTGGACTGATACTATATGGGAAAGTCCTCAGGGTATCGGAAGCATCAGTGGTTTCTCCGACCGTGACGGAACCTGTGCAGTCAACTTTTTCTCGCATCAGCCTGCACTGAACTATGGCTACTACAAGCCTGACAGACCTTGGCAGCAGCCTATGGATGCAGAAGGTCCGAAGGCGACGCTGGAAGCAATGAAGGATGTTATGCGTTTCTGGCTTGGAATGGGCTGTGACGGTTTCCGTGTGGATATGGCAGGCTCACTTGTAAAGAATGACGAGGACGGAAAGGGTACTATAAAGCTTTGGCAGAATGTAAGAGAATTTCTTGATAAAGAATTTCCCGAAGCTGCAATGATCTCCGAATGGGGAGAACCAGATAAGTCGTTGCAGGGCGGCTTCCATATGGATTTTCTGCTCCATTTCGGTCCCTCGCATTACAATGATCTGTTCCGCTGTGAAGAACCGTTCTTCTCCGAGCGAGGAAAAGGCGATGTTTCGGAATTTGTCGCAAAGTATAAAGAAAACTACGAAAAATCCGAGCTCAAGGGACTTATCTGTATTCCGTCAGGTAATCACGATATGGATAGGCTTGCACGTACCATTAAAGGTGATAACCTCAAAATAGCATTTGCATTCCTGCTTTCAATGCCGGGAGCACCATTCATTTATTACGGCGATGAGATAGGAATGAGATATGTTGAAGGACTTACATCTGTTGAAGGCGGATATAATAGAACAGGCTCACGTTCACCTATGCAGTGGGACAGCACAACGAATGCAGGCTTCAGTGCTGCACCCAAGGAAGAACTTTACATAAAGCAGGACGAGAGTGTTGACCGACCAACAGCAGAAGCAGAAATGGCTGATGAAAAATCCCTTTGGCACGAGATCAATCGTCTTATCGGTATAAGACAGGCTCATTCTTCCCTTATGAGCAAGGGCGAGATAGAATTTGTGTATGCGGAGAAGAATGAATACCCTCTGGCGTATGTAAGAAGTGCGGAAGATGAAAAAACACTTGTTGTTATAAACCCTGCGGACAGAGAGGTATCTTTTGATTACTCCTGCAATGTCAAAGAATGTATATATGACTTTGGCGGAAAAATCACTTCGAATAACGGTAAAATATTCGTTCCTGCAAAGAGTGCAGGCTTCTATGAGCTTGGTTGATCTTATATAAATTCCGGCTCCATTTGGAAATATCTAAAAAGCGTATGCAGATTTTGGTGAAAATTTGCATACGCTTTTTGCTGTATTAAGTAGATG
>JAGAJY010000161.1 GCA_017848125.1 Oscillospiraceae bacterium | reverse complement strand
TGTATCCCTTCTTTTTCATCTGATTGAAAAAGTCCTTTCGGCTTATTGATGTGAGTATCGTTTCGTCAATTTCGGTTTTGATAATCGCATTTTTGGTAAGCTTCATATTCTTTTCGTTCATATACTCGTTATACGGAATACCTCTTGACTTTTTCGGATTCAAAACGACAGACAGCTTATATTCCTTGCAAAGCTCATCGGACATCTCACGCAATCTGTAAAGATTCCGTTTATTGTCGTTATACTTCTTCCCGTCAACAAACGATACGGAGTTGAAAACAAAGTGGTTGTGGATATGCTCGTGGTCAAGGTGAGTTGAAACAACAACTTCAAACCTCTCGCCCCACATTCTCTCGGCAAGCTTCATTCCGATTTCGTGTGCCGTTTCGGGTGTAACCTCACCGGGTGCGAAAGCTTGAATTACGTGATAAGCCGTTATCCCGTCCTCCTTATCGTAGCGACGTTTTACGGACATCATATTTTTCTCAGCTGTTTCGGGAGTTACATTGATGCCGTCAACATAACTCCACCCGTCAGCTTCAACGGTTTTTTCAGGATTCATAACATAATTGATACATTTGCCAATCCTGCCTTTTATGGGGAATATTTTGGTTACTGCCATGCTCTTTTGGGTGCAAAGGCTTCGTCAACCTTTTGTGAAACCTCATTGAAATTTTTGCAGGCTTTATCAAGCTCGGCAGTGTTCAGATAACCGCCCGAATGGACGATTCTTGCAAGCTGATTAAGATTGTTGCCGACTGCACGCAGTTCTTTTATCAGCACAGCATACTCGGCAGGAGGAGCCTGTGCAGGTAAATAGCCGCTGAGCAGAAATCTTATCAGCTTTGACATTGTGAGTCCGGTTGCCTTACACATCTCATTGAGCCTGAGGTGTTCTTCTTCTGTAAGGCAAACGGTTACTCGGTGGATTCTTTTCTGCATAATGTTCATTCCTTTCTTTTTTGATTCTCGGGGTTTACCCCGCAAGCGGATTTATTACAATAAATCCAATGCTTGCTAAGACTGAAGAAACAGATGTTTTTCGGATTTATCCGTTTCTCAAAATGAAGCGGACTGTTTCGTTTAGGAGGGCATTGTTTGAAACAGTCCGTTTCGGGTTGACGGCAAAAGTGCCGTCATAGTTTTTTCGGCATAACAAAAGTGACGGCAAAAATGCCGTCACTAAAAGCTGTCGAGAAAATTGAAGATGATATCATCATTTTCCTCTTGTTCAATCTCGCTTATTTGTTTTTCTTCGGGTGGTGCCTGAAGTTTCAGACCGACAAATTTTTCTTCAATGAGGTCAGCCAGGTCGTGATTCAACAGAGCATTGACTACTGTTTCAGTGTATGACTGACCTTTGACAGAGCGAAGATAGTGCCAAGCTTTGCTGTCAGCTTCTTTATCAAGGTTAAATCGCACGGATATTTTCTTGATATTCATTTGTTGCCACTTCTTTTTCGTTGCCTCGTTGCAAGCCGTTCATAACCTTTTGCGGTTGCACGGATATCATCAATAACGGTAATTCGTGATTTGTCGCAGTCGGCAAAATTCTTAATCAGGCATCCGCCACCGCCCACAACCGTCAGTCGCATCATTCTCGGGTCGTAGCCGTGTTCGCGAAGATTGCGGAAGATCTCGGCAACATAGTTCTTTGCGGATTTCGTAATCGTTTCAAGAAATTCATCCGCAATATCCGCTTTGCCGAAACGAAGCACACGGGTGATAACCGATTCGTCAACCGTTGCGTGGTGAGTGCGCATCATATCTTCTTTTGCCTGAACCACGCATTGCTGAGTGCCGAATTTCTCCGTGAAGCATCTTCGGTTTTCGGGTTTCTTCTCATTGATAAGCATAACGTTCATCGTACCGTTGCCGATGTCGCAGAGCATATTTGTTCCGCTGAATTCGTGAATTCTGTCCGCAACAGCGGCAAATCCCTGCGGAAAAATATCCGCACCCGTGAACTCGACCCTGTAGTCAATGCCGTTGAAGCTGAATTCAACCTCTTTGTTCTGCAAAAGGTAGCTGCGGAAAGCTTCCTTCTGTGCAGTGAGCCAGGTCAGAGGAAGACCTGCCGCCAAATGAACTTTAGCCTCACGCAATCCACGTGCACGAAGTTCGTAAGCGACAGCCGCCAAGGTCAGTACATAGTAATCCATATCCTGAATTTTGTCGGCAACGAACTCCTTGTGACCTTCACCGATTGTGTAGTATTTACCGTTCCACGTAAGCAAATTGTCTTTGAAAGCGGGCTCGGTGTCGCTCACATAAACACCCGTTCCAAAAGTCTTGTTTGCTGTTTTGATATTCCCGTATCCGTGGTCAATACCGAGAATAAGAGAGTCGTTTGAATTCTTCATAAATTCTCCTTTCTTTTGTGATAATGTTTTTGCCCTCCAACCATATACGACACAAGAAAACCAAAATGTTCCAAAGGTTGGAGAAAAATTTTATAACAAATCCAAGTAAGCGGAACAAAAAGAAAAAGCCCCGCACGAAGCGGGGCAATTAAGACCGATCTAATCATTTCCATGTGTGCAGATATATCAGCTCACTTGGATATGAACGGCACAAAAATCAATGTGGAATTTTTCTTTTTACTGTGGTATGATTAGAGCGACAAATAAGAAAATAATAAAATTCTCACTTTGTGTCGTGTTTACGATCTCCGTTTTTTGATAGTATTATTGTGAAAGGAGATTTAATCATGGATATGCAGAAAATAGGCACTTTTCTAAAACATCTACGTAAGGAAAAAGGACTAACACAAGAACAGCTTGCTGAGGTGTTTAATGTAGCAGGCAGAACCGTGTCAAGATGGGAAACCGGATCCAATATGCCCGATTTAAGCATGATTATTCAAATAGCAGAATTTTTTGATGTTGAAGTTAAGGAGATTCTGAACGGAGAAAAGGATGGCAAGAAAATAAATTATGAGCTAAAAGAAACTCTTGAAAAGGTAGTAGATTACAATAAAGCTGAAAAAGAGAAAAGAATAAAAATTTTTGTGACATCCTTTTTAATAACAATAATCATCGGAATAATAACACTTAACCTTCAATTACTTATTTTTTTGGATGTCAGATACATTATAGGAGAAGCAATAATTCTGCTGGTTGGCAGTATTACTGCAATTGTTATGACTGTAAAAAACGGTTTATGGGGAAAATCTGACAGCACATCTACCGCTAAAAATGATGTAATTATAAGTGGAATTATGGCTGCGTTGTTTGCGTGTGTTGCATCTTTTTTAATTTACAAATTCACAAACAGTATTCAAAAAGCAATTATCTGTGCCATTGGATTCTTTTTTATAATTTACATTATTGGATTTGTTGTTTTACGTTTTCTTGCTTTTTTGAGCAATAAAAGGAAAGGATTAAAAAAATAATATCAAGAAGCGATCATAACGCTTAACAATTACAAAGAATTTCCTAATTGGTAAGGAACAACAACTCCAATTTGTCGAAATATACAATTAAGGGAACAACCCGTGCTTTTTAGTCGGATTGTTCCCTGTTTTCATGTCTCTATAGCAGACCATTCATTCTTGCGTTAACATATTGGCTGTGATATACTTAAACAGATAAATAAGATTTGACGAGGTATATTATGGCTTCAAGTAAAGATTATCTGGAATTCATTTTAGAACAGTTATCCGATTTGGATGAAATAACATACAGAGCGATGATGGGAGAATATATCCTCTACTATCGAGGCAAAATCATCGGCGGCATATATGATGACAGACTGCTTGTGAAGCCCGTCAAATCGGCTGTTGCTTTTATGCCCGATGCAACTTTTGAACTGCCGTATGAGGGCGCAAAAGAAATGCTGCTCGTCGATGATGTTGACAACAGAGATTTCCTTGCAAAGCTTTTCAACGCTATGTATGATGAACTCCCGTTACCGAAGAAAAAGAGATAGATAAATAAGAAGTTGGAGAAGTGTTTATTATGGCTATGTGGAATCCTTGGCGAGGTTGTAAAAAATGCAGTGAAGGATGTCTGCATTGCTATATACACAAAGGCGATGCAAAACGTGGTGTTAATACAAACGATATTATAAAAACAAAAGATTTTTATAAGCCTGTTGAGCGGTTAAAAAACGGAAACTACAAAATGAAAGCAGGAATGGTTTACCTTTGCTTTTCAACGGATTTTCTGATAGAAGAAGCGGACGAGTGGCGCAAAGAGTGCTGGGATATGATAAAACAACGACAAGACTGTACTTTTCTTTTTCTCACTAAACGAATAGAAAGGTTTGCAGATTGTGTCCCTGACGATTGGGACGACGGATATGAAAATGTTGTTGTGTGCTGTACCGTTGAAACTCAAAAAAATGCAGATGAAAGATTGTCATTATTTGAATCGCTTCCGATAAAGCACAAATGTATTACTGCACAACCGTTGCTTGAAAAAATACATATCGAACCGCATCTTGATAATATTGAACTTGTAGTTGTCGGCGGAGAGTCAGATTATTGTGCACGGGTG
>JAGAJY010000160.1 GCA_017848125.1 Oscillospiraceae bacterium | reverse complement strand
GTTCAAAACGTTCCACCGGAACGTTTTGAAGGGTAAGTAAGCACAACCGCTCTACAAGGGGAGGCGGTCTTGTTCGCCTCCCCTCGAAATGCTGTCGCATTTCTCACCCCTTGCTCCGTTATTTCACGGAAATAAGGGGATTTCGCAGGTAAGCTTTGCTTACCATTGCGGATGGGCGACGGGGGCTCTGCCCCAGAAACCTTTGGTTTCAGATCCCGCAAGCCTTTGAAAAGGCTTGACCGAAACTTTTACCTTGTGGTTATTTGTGCAACTTTTTTCATAAATACACTTTATCGACAATCTGGGATTGAAAATCTTTGATTTTCAATCACTTCCTTATTTGTGAGAGTTTTGCGGTTTCCGTAAGGAAATTTCGGACGGCAGTCCGAAAAGATTTGGCATTACAGTCATATTTCCTCGATAATGGGGAGTATCATAGGATTGCGCTTGGTTTTCATATAGATATAATCGCTGAGGGAATCTCTCAGACCCGACTTTATGCTGTTCCAGTCCCTCGTGCCGCTTGACAGGCAGGATTCAAGGGTCTTTCTGAGAATATCCCTTGCGGCGTCCATCATTTCCTCGTTTTCCCTTACATATACAAAGCCTCTCGAAAGAATATCGGGGCCTGCAAGGATAGTTCCGCTGTCGCTTTCAATAGTGGCAACCACAACGATAAGACCGTCCTCCGCAAGATGCTTTCTGTCCCTGAGGACGATAGAGCCTACATCGCCTACGCCGAGACCGTCAACAAGCACTCTGCCTGCCTGAACCTTGCCCGTAACGCCTATCTGAGAGCCGTCGGTCTCGATAACATCGCCTATAGAGCCGATAATAACGTTGCTTTCGGGGATACCCATTGCATAGGCAAGGTCTGCGCTCTTTTTAAGGTGCTTGTACTCGCCGTGAACGGGAATGAAGAAGCGGGGGCGTGTCAGGGACATAATAAGCTTTATTTCCTCCTGGCAGGCATGACCCGAAACGTGCACATCGTACATTGATTCGTATATTACCTCCGCACCTGCCTTAAGAAGCTCGTTTACTACCTTGGTAACGTGCTTCTCGTTTCCGGGAATGGGGTTTGCGCTGATGATGATATAGTCCATGGGAGTTATGGAAACGCTTCTGTGCTCGTTCATCGCCATTCTGGTGAGAGCGGACATAGGCTCGCCCTGACTTCCCGTGGTGATGAGAACAATTTTCTCCGCAGGATAGCGGTTCATTGTTTCAAGGTCGATGATAACTCCCTCGGGAACGGAAAGATAGCCCAGCTCCATAGCGGTGGAGATCACATTCAGCATACTTCTGCCGAACACAGCAACCTTTCTGTCGCTGCTGACAGCCTTGTTGATTATCTGCTGGATACGGTGAATGTTTGAAGCAAAGGTTGCGATTATGATACGCTTGCCCTCTGCCTTTGCGAAAAGCTTCTCAAAGGATTCGCCTACGGTGCGCTCGGAAGCGGTGTGACCTGCTCTTTCCGCATTGGTGGAATCGGTCATAAGAGCGATAACTCCTCTGTTTCCAAGCTCGCCGAAGCGTGCAAGGTCGATTATGCCGCCCTCGATGGGGGTGAAATCCACCTTGAAATCGCCTGTGTGGATAAGGATTCCCACAGGTGTATGCACAGCAAGTCCCACAGCGTCGGGGATAGAGTGATTTACTCTGATAAATTCAACCGCCATACAGCCCATTTTTACGGTCTGACGGGGTGATACAACGTTAAGCTTTGCCTGAGAGGAGAGATTGTGCTCCTTGAGCTTGCCCTCGATAAGACCGATAGTCAGGCGTGTGGCGTAAACGGGGATATTGCACTTTTTCAGAAGATATGCAAGAGAGCCGATATGGTCCTCGTGGCCGTGAGTGATGACGATTCCCCTTACCTTTGAAATGTTCTGCTCAACATAGGTGAAATCGGGGATAACAAGGTCAACACCGGGCATATCGCTGTCGGGGAAGGCAAGGCCGCAGTCGATGATGAACATATCGTTTCCGCACTCGATAACGGTCATATTCTTGCCTATCTCGTTAAGACCGCCAAGGGGGATTATTCTCAGGGGAGTGCGCTTGCAGGCTCTGTGATTGGTATGCGCCGAGGGAACGTTCAGAAGAGCGGCATTTGCACCCTCCTGCTCCTGTCTGGGCTGCATATTATCGTAGTTTCTGCGGAATCTCCCGCTCTGATAGCCCTGACTGCTTCTGCTTCTGTCAAAGGGCTTGCTGTAGGAGCGTTCAAAGGAGGTCTTTTCAAATACAGATGTGTCCCTCTGAACATTCTCGCCGTTCTGCTCGGAGACTCTGTAGGGCTTCTGATAGCTTCTGCTGTAGCTTCTGTTCTGATAGCCCCTGTTATTATTATAGCCGCCGAAGGGCTTGTAGGGCTTGTAGGGGCGTGCTTCTCCCTCGGATTCGGGGCGGAAGCTGTTTTCCTTCTGACGGTCGAAGCTTTCGGGGGATATTCCTCTGGGGGGGAGTGCAGGTCTGCGCTGATTCCATGGACGTCTTGCGCCGAAGCCTGTCTGACGGGGAGTGCTTTCGTTCTTTTCTGTCTTGGGTGCGATCTTTTCGCCGTACTCGTTTACTGTAGGCTCTGTTTCGTTGTTTCGGTTCTCAGCCAATTTTTTTACCTCATTTCAAATTAAATAAAATTATCTTTTTGCCCGATTTTCGGTTTCAGGCTTTTTATTGTGCAGGACTGCCTGTTTACAGTATAGCTGACAGCGGTGTCGGATTTTCGGATAATGACAGATAAACTACAGATACCGCCGCTTCGGTGCGGTTTGAAATAAACAGCAAAATTTTACAATAATTATTTTCCGTACAGATCTGCAATAAAACTTTATAAAAGTACATAGCTGTGAATCAAATGACTGCCGCTTTTTTACAGGCTCAACCTATTATTTTCTACATATGGGGCAGTCTGCCGTTTCCCTTTTATTCCATACCGCTCATTATTTAATTCAATTGCAATTAAAAGCTGCCTGGCTTGCCAAGGCATAGTCCGAACACAATAATTAAGTTTATTATACCCTATTTCGGGGAATGTGTCAAGGAAAAATAATGTAAATAATTCTTAATGCGTAATTTGTAATGCGTAATTTGTAATGCGTAATTCGTAATGCGTAATTCGTAATTAAGAATTTTTATGTAACATTGCTCAATAAAAACGCAGCCCATTATCTGCATGGCAGAATATGGCAACATTTACTTTTTTACTTGCATTGTTAATAAAAATATGATATAATTATAATGCTATATGAAAATGATATGAAAGGACGTAGTATTTATGGCAATCAATGTAACAAATTTAACAAATTTTATGTCGTCTGTGGGGTCTTCAGTGTCAAATACCGCCTCGTCGGCAAGGTCAGGTGTGTCGGGAGGCTCGACAAACAGGGATAGTTATACAAATTCTAACTCCATAAGCAACATATCTTCTGCAATAAGTCAAATAGGTCAGCATACATTAAGCACTGCGGAGACAGCTATCACAATGTATAATGCGGTCGGCAAGGTCACAAAAGTAATTGGTACAGGTTCTGCAACTTTCAATTCAGTTGTTAATTTAAATTCAAAAAAAGGAACATTATCCGAAAAGCTTACAGGAAAATACAGCGAAGGTCTGGAAAAATATCTGTTGGATCTTGAAAAGAAGTACGGAACAAAATATGTTTTTGAAAATGTTTTCAAGGGAGACAAATCAAAGTACGACCCTGTTAAGAGGGCAGAGGAGATATGCGGCTTTCAGACAAGCAGAATTTCCAACGGCAATATGGCAGAGC
>JAGAJY010000159.1 GCA_017848125.1 Oscillospiraceae bacterium | reverse complement strand
GTTGACCGTAAATGAGTATGCAGCTGAAAATCACGTTTCCCGTCAGTCCGTCAATTCCAAGATGAACCGCCATAAGGACGAGCTGAAAGGTCACGTTTTCATAATAAACGGCAGAAAGATGATTGACGGTTTTGCACAGGATTTTCTGAAACCCACAAAGGACAACGCCTTGCTTATCAGCAAAAATGCAGAACTGGAGAAATCTCTGGAAAACGAGAAAAATGTTAGCAAGCAGAACAAGAGCCTTGCCAACAGTCAGGGGAATAAGGTAAAGGTTATGACTGTCGAGCTTGAAACGAAGAATAAGCTGATTGCCGAATATGAGGACAGGATAAAAAAGATGGAGCAGTCCATAAGTGAGAAAGATGCCATAATTGCCGATAAGGACAATCGCATAGCCGAGCTTACAGACAAGGCTTCTGCATTTGAAAATTTCGCAGAACAGCTCAATGCTCTATTCGGAGTTTTGGAGGAAACCGCTAATACGAGCGTGGGAAAGAAGATCGGCAATCTTCTGTCAGGAAAGAAGTAAACGCATTGCTTGAATTAGGTTTACAGAAGGTGGTAGCTTGATTATCACAAGTGCAGAAAAAGTACACCTTTTTCCCGACCGGCTCCGCAGTCGGCTTGTTAAGGGCTGCCGCCCCTAAGACCCCGATAATGGATATAATGATAAGGAGAGTGATTTTAACGAAACGAACAAAACGCAAACACGTTCTTTTTACGCAGGAACAGTGGGAGCGTGTGTGCAAACGTGCCAAATTTGTGAAAATGAAGCCTGCTACATATCTTCGGAATATGTCGCTGCACAAGGAATGGAAAAACGTTTCTGCCGATGATTTCTGCCTTCCGATGAAAATCATAAATCATATCGGCACCGATATGAATATGATTATCAGAGTTGCGGAAAGCACAAATCCCGAACACCTTGAAAAGCTCCGAGAGCTTAAAAAGCGGTTTGATGAATACAGGAACAACTTCATTCGCTACTATTCTCAGCTTATGAACAGGGGGGTGAAAAATTGAAAAAGACAAAAGGACAGATCAGAAAGGAAATTAAGTACAGCACAGAGGAGTGGAACAAGGTTACTGCCCTTGCTAAGAAAAGCGGAAAGCTCCCTGCTGCCTACATAAGAGATCAGGCACTTAACATCAAAATCAAGGTAATTGATGTTTTCTCTCCCGATGACGGTGTTGTCGATATCCGAAACAAGTTTCATCGGGAAATGAATGAGGTTGCGAAAACTGTAAATACACACAAGGCGGTTTTCACAAGTGACGTGGAAGAAGTCGAAAGGATCATCAACGAGATGGGAGAGTTTTCCCGAAACGGACTTCACACCATTGCTATGCGAGAGGTGAATTGCTGATGGCCGTTTTAATACACTTTTCCATAAAAAGCTCTCCTTTGGCTCTTTTGAAATATGTCACAGGAGAAACCAAAGAGCATAAAGTGGAAATCGTCACAGGAATAAACTGCTCCGATGATCCCGAATCGGCATATATCGAAATGGGACTTTGCTATGAACATTATGCAGGAGAAAAATTCCACCGAACAGCCAAGCCCGTTGGGAAAGAGCATATCAAAATGCACCACTATGTCATTTCATTCGAGGGAGATGAAGTCACTCCGCAGGAAGCTCAGAGGATTGCGGAGCAGTGGGCATATGATACCTTCGGCAATAACCGTCAGATACTCATTGCTGTTCATACCGATACAGATAACATTCACGTTCACATTGCCGTTAATGCTTTCAGTATGGACGGCAAACGCTGGCTTGACAATAAATCGACTTTGAAGAAATGCAGAGAGAACATCAATAAGCTTTGCAAGGCGAAACACCTCAGTATAATCGAACACCCGAAATGGAACGCAAATCAGACTTATACAGAGTGGCTTGCCCGTCAGAACGGCACATCTTGGAAGCAGAAGCTTTGCGATGATATTGACCGAATTGTGCTTATGGAGAATGTGAAAACCATTGACCATTTGGTTATGCAGCTTTGTAATTGCGGATACCTTGTTCGTAAGGGCAAGTATTTATGCGTTAAGCCTGAAAATTCCGGTAAACGTCAAGGTGTCAGAACGTTAAAGTTAGGGGACGGGTAC
>JAGAJY010000158.1 GCA_017848125.1 Oscillospiraceae bacterium | reverse complement strand
TTTCTCACCCCTTGCTCCGTTATTTCACGGAAATAAGGGGATTTCGCAGGTAAGCTTTGCTTACCATTGCGGACAGCGACCAAAGGGCTCTGCCCTTTGGAAACCCGCAAGCCTTTGAAAAGGCTTGACCGAAACTTTTAACTTGTGTTTATTTGTGCAACTTTTTTTATTAGGATTTATCTATAAACACAAGAAAAGCCCGAAAGCAGATGCCTTCGGGCTGAATCTTTTTTTGCTGATTACTGGTTGTCCTCGATGTACTTAACGATGTCGCCGACAGTCTTGATGTTCTTGGCAGCATCATCGGGGATCTCAACCTCAAACTCCTCCTCGAGGGACATAATGAGGTCAACAACGTCGAGAGAGTCAGCACCGAGATCGTCCTGAATGTTTGCCTCTGCTACAACCTCGCTTGCATCAACGTCGAGCTGCTCTGCTACGAGCTCCTTAACCTTATCGAATACCATTTGAAATTTCCTCCTTATATTTTGAATCAGATGTTCTCCGAGGTTTCAGAGAACACACCGATTTTTCTAAACTTATTATATCGTTCATTCAGCAAAACGTCAATATCTTTTTTCATTTTACTGTTCAGCGTTTTTACCAAAAATTTTGAGATATTTTCGGCAGTCATTTCGGGGTCGTTGTGAGCGCCGCCCTCGGGCTCGGGAATTATCTGCTCCGCAATGCCCAGATTAACTGCGTCCTCAGCGGTAATACGCATTATATTGCAGGCTTCCTTCTCCTTTGAAGCGTCCTTCCACAGAATGGAAGCAAAGCCTCTCGGTGAAATTACAGAATAAATGGAGTTTTCAAGCATTGCAAGCTCGTCGCATACTCCCAGAGCAAGCGCTCCGCCGCTTCCGCCTTCGCCGAGAACTACCGAGATAACGGGGGTTTTCAGCACCATAAATTCAGCAAGATTCCTTGCAATTGCTTCGCCCTGACCTCTTTTTTCCGCCGCAATTCCGCAGAATGCACCGGGAGTGTCGATAAAGCAGATAACAGGACGGTTGAATTTTTCCGCCTGCCTTGCAAGCCTGAGAGCCTTGCGGTAGCCTTCGGGGTGGGGCATTGCAAAGTTTGAAGCCTTGTTTTCAAAAATGTCCCTGCCCTTTACCTCTGCAATAACGGTCACGGGGATATTTCCCAGCCTGCCTATTCCTCCGAGAATAGCGCCGTCGTCGCCGTAAAGGCGGTCGCCGTGAAGCTCGAAGAAGTCATTGAAGATAAGAGGGAGATAGTCCCTGATGGTGGGACGGTTCTTGTTTCTGATTATTTCAAGGCGCTCGTAGGGGGTGATAGCGTCAGTTATATCCTCTGCGCCTGTGACATTCATTTCCTCAGACAATTATATCCACCTCCTTGTAGGGTCTGTGAAGACGGATAAGGTGAGATATGGTCCTGCGGAGATTCTTTCTCTCCACTATCATATCCGCAAAGCCGTTTTCAAGGGTGAATTCGGCTGACTGGAAATCCTCGGGAAGACGCTGTTTTATCGTTCCCTCGATAACTCGTCTGCCTGCAAAGCCCACAAGCACCTTGGGCTCTGCGATTATAATATCGCCCAGAGAAGCAAATGAAGCCGTAACGCCGCCTGTGGTGGGGTCAGTGAGCACGGTGATGTAAAGACCGCCTGCCTGAGAAAGCTTAGCCGCCGCACCGCTTGTCTTTGCCATCTGCATAAGGGAAACAAGTCCTTCCTGCATTCTTGCGCCGCCCGAAGCTGTGAAAAGCACCAGCGGCAGCTTCTTTTCCGCAGCTGCTTCAAAGGCTCTTGTAACCTTTTCGCCCACAACGCTTCCCATTGAAGCCATCATAAAATGAGAGTCCATTACGCCGATTATGCACTTTTCGCCCTTTATGGTACACTCGCCTGTTATGATCGCATCATTAAGACCTGTACGGGATTTAAGACCCGATATTTTAGCCTCATAATCGGGGAAGTCAATGGGGTTAAGGCTGGACATATCCTTATCGTATTCCCTGAAGCTGTCCTTATCCACGGTAATAGAAAGGCGTTCTCTTGCGCTTATTCTGCTGTGGTAGCCGCAGGAGGGGCATACCCATTTATTGCCTGTAAATTCTTCGGGAGAGCAGCTCTCTGAGCAGCGGGGGCATTTGAATAATTTCTCCGAAGAAGTCTCGGCGGATTTTTCGCTGCCGTCGTTATTGAATCGTGCTGTGACGACCTTGAACAGATCCTCTAACAATCCTTTCGCCTCAATTCATCTGTATTATTTGCCCTTTGACAGCTTTCTGGTAAGGTAGCCTATGTCATAGGTTCCCTGCTCGAATACGCTGTCACGGATAAGGGAAAGCTGGAAATCAATATTTGTATCAACGCCCTCCACGATAAACTCAGCCAGCGCCCATTTCATCTTGGCAATGGCTTCCTCTCGTGTGGGTGCGTGAACGATAAGCTTTGCTATCATACTGTCGTAGTACGGGGTGATGGTGTAGCCCTGATATACGGAGCTGTCAACTCTTATTCCGGGACCTCCCGGAATATGGAGAGAGGTTATCTGTCCCGGACTTGGACGGAAATTCATTTCGGGGTTTTCCGCATTTACTCTGCACTCGATGGAATGACCTCTCAGCTCCACATCATTCTGTTCAAAGGGGAGAGGGTCGCCGTTTGCTATCATTATCTGATGCTTTACAAGGTCTATTCCTGTCACCGCCTCGGTAACGGGGTGCTCGACCTGAATACGGGTATTCATTTCCATAAAGTAGAAGCGTCTGCTGGAATCCACGAGAAATTCAATAGTGCCTGCGTTTGTATATCCGCATACCCTTGCGGCAGTTACAGCCGCACGTCCCATTTTGTGACGAAGCTCGGGGGTCATTATAGGTGAAGGAGTTTCCTCCAGCACCTTCTGGTTTCTTCTCTGCATAGAGCAGTCACGCTCACCCAGATATACGGTGTTTCCGAAGTTGTCCGCAAGTATCTGTACCTCGATATGCTTGGGGTCAACAATGAATTTCTCCATATAAATGCTGTCGTCGCCGAAGAAATTTTTTGCTTCCTGCTTTGCAGCGGTTATAGCGTCCTCAAGATCCTCGAAACGCTCAACCAGACGTATTCCTCGTCCGCCGCCGCCTGCCGCCGCCTTTACCATAAGGGGGAAGCCTATCTCCTTGCTGAGCTTCACAGCAGTTTCCATATCGGGAACTGCTCCGTCAGAGCCCGGGATAACGGGAACGCCTGCCGCTTTCATAGCGGATTTCGCCGCCGCCTTATCGCCGAGCATACTGATGGATCTGGGCTTTGGTCCTATGAACACAATGCCGTTATCCTCACAGAGCTGTGCGAAATCGGCATTCTCGGAGAGAAAGCCGAAGCCGGGGTGAACTGCTTCTGCGCCTGTCATTTTGCAGGCTTCTATTATTGCCGCCGCATTAAGGTAGCTGTCCTTTGTTGCGGCAGGACCTATACAGATAGATTCGTCGGCGATCTTTGCGTGAAGGGCTGACCTGTCAGCGGTGGAATAAACCGTTACGGTATGTATTCCAAGCTCTCTGCAAGCCCTTATGATTCTTACGGCTATTTCGCCTCGGTTAGCTATAAGTACCTTTTTAAACATTTAACTCAGAGCCTTTCGGGTTACTTTATTGCAAAAGTGATCTCGGCGGTAACTGCCTTTTCGCCGTTAACTGTGCAGATTCCCTTGCCTACGCCGATGGGACCCTTTACCTTGATGATCTCCACCTCGATCTTGAGTCTGTCGCCGGGAACTACCTGTCTGCGGAACTTTGCTTCCTTGATTCCGCCGAAAAAGCCTATCTTGCCCTTGTTTTCGGGAAGTGTGAGCATTGCGGCGCAGCCTGCCTGAGCCATCATTTCAACCATAAGAACTCCCGGTACTACGGGGTAATCGGGGAAATGTCCCTTGAACCAGAATTCCTCGGGGGTCATATTCTTGTATGCGACCACACGCTTGCCGGGTTCAAGCTCCTCTATCTCGTCTATAAGAAGGAAGGGGTCACGGTGGGGGATTATTTCCATTATCTGTTCCTTGTTCATAAGCATAGGTCTTGCCTCCTTAACCGATTATCATTACAGGCTGGTCAAATTCGACCGCATCGCCGTTCTTTACAAGAATTTTCTTGACAGTTCCGTCCGCAGGGCAGGGGATCTCATTCATAATTTTCATCGACTCGATTATCATTATGATCTCGCCCTTCTTCACCTTCTGACCTACCTGTACAAAGGGAGGCTTATCGGGTGCGGGAGCGGAATAGTAGGTTCCCACAATGGGAGCCTTGACAGCCTCGCCCTCAGCCTGAGCTGCTTCCTTTTCGGGAGCGGCAGAGGGAGCGGTCTGTGCCTGCTCGGCGGTCTGCTGTACGGGAGCGGCTGCGGCGGTGAATACAGGTGCCTGAGGAGGGGGAGGAGGCAGGGGACGACCCTTTATCACAAGCTTTGCTCCGATGTCCTCGTCCTCAAGGCGTATCTCGCCCAGATTCTTATCGTTTATAATGTCCGCAAGAGCGGAGATGTCCTCTATTTCAAGGTCAAATGGCAGTCTGCCCATTTCTTTCATTCCTTTCGGTGTGCCGATTTTTATCAGTCTGTATATTTCTTGAAGCACAGGGTAGCGTTATGTCCGCCGAAGCCGAGATTGTTGGAAAGTGCGGCGTTAACGGTCATATTTCTGTTGCCGTCGGTGCAGTTGTCAAGGTCACATTCGGGGTCGGCAGTCTTGAAGCCCACTGTCTTGTGAACAAAGTCCTCCTTGCAGGAAAGGGCTGTTACGATAGCCTCTACTGCGCCTGCTCCGCCCAGAAGGTGTCCTATCATTGACTTGGTGGAGTTTACAACAACATTCTTTGCAGCATCACCCAGAGCAAGCTTGATGGCTGTGGTTTCACAGAGATCGTTGAGGTGTGTTGATGTACCGTGTGCGTTGATGTAGTTTATGTCCTCGGGAGCAAGACCTGCTTCCTCAAATGCAAGCTTTATAGCAACGGAAGCCGCTTCGCCCTTAGGGTCGGGAGAGGTCATATGGAATGCGTCGCCTGTTGCGCCGTAGCCTGCTATTTCCGCATATATCTTTGCGCCTCTTGCCTTTGCGTGCTCCATTTCCTCGAGAACCAGCATACCGCCGCCCTCGCCCATTACGAAGCCGTTTCTGTCAGCGTCAAAGGGGATAGAGCACTTATCAAGCTCGGTTGAGCGTGAAAGAGCCTTCATATTGTTGAAGCCTGCAAGTGCAAATTCGTTGATGCAAGCCTCAGAGCCGCCTGCCAGACACACATCGAGATAGCCGTCCTTGATCTTTCTGAACGCCTCGCCGATTGCGTGAGTGGAAGATGCGCAGGCTGTTGTGGTGCAGTAGTTTGCTCCCTTGAAGCCTGTTTTCATTGAGATAGTTCCCGCAGCCATATTTGCGATATTGGAGGGAATGTAGAATACGGATACACGTCCCGGACCCTTTTCAAGGTACTTGGTATGCTCCTGTGTGGTAAGACCCAGACCGCCGATTCCTACGCCTGCGATAACGCCCGCTCTGTAGGGGTCAATATCCTCGAACTTTGTGCCTGCGTCGTTCATTGCCTCAAGTGCGGCATAAACAGCAAACTGTGTGAAGCGGTCAAGTCTCTTTGCTTCCTTCTTGTCAACGTACTTTTCGATAGAAAAATCCTTTACGGGAGCGCCGATCCTTACTTCAAAATCTTCGCTTACCACGTCGTCAAGAAAGCTGAAGCCAAGCTTGTTTGCCTTTATATTGCTCCAGAATTCATCAAGGGTGTTTCCCAGAGGGGAAACAACGCCCATTCCTGTTATTGCAACTCTTCTCATATATTCTGTCCTTTCATTTTAAGGGTATGTGCATTTATTACATTGAGATTCCGCCCGAAATCTCGATAACCTGTCCTGTTACATAGGAGGAATCCTCGGAGGCAAGGAAGGATACAACGCCTGCAATTTCCTCAGGCTCGCCGTAGCGCTTCATTGCTATCTGATTAAGCATTGCTGCCTTCTGCTCCTCGGTGAGCTTGTCGGTCATGGGAGTATGGATAAAGCCGGGAGCTACCGCATTGCAGGTGATGTTTCTTGAGCCGAGCTCCTTTGCCACGGTTTTTGTCATACCGATGATAGCTGCCTTTGATGCGCTGTAGTTTATCTGACCGGGGTTGCCGTAAAGACCTGCCACGGAAGCAAGGTTGATGATATGACCGCTTCTCTGGCGCATCATTACATTGCCTGCAAACTTGGTCATATTGAATACGCTCTTCTGGTTGACTGCGATAACGCTGTCATACTGCTCCTCGGACATTCTTGCCATAAGACCGTCTCTTGTGATGCCTGCGTTGTTTACAAGAACATCTATTGTGCCGAAGCGCTCTTTGACAGCCTTTACAAGAGCCTCGCACTCATCGTGCTTTGAAACGTCTGCGCAGAAAATTTCCGCTTCAACGCCCAGCGCTCTTACCTTATCAACGATATCGTTGTTTTCAAACATTGTCATATTGAGGTCGTTGAAAGCTATATTCATTCCGTCCTGAGCGAGTCTGAGGGCTATTGCCGCACCGATTCCTCTGGAGGAGCCTGTGATTATTGCTGTTTTTGCCATTTTATATCAGTCCCTTTCGTTGTGAAGTAATCAGAAATCCATACCGAGAAGCTTGCCTGCCTGCTCTGAAAGCTCGTTCATAATAGTGCTTACAGGCTTTACCTCGTTTATCATACCTGCGATAAGTCCGCAGAGCATAGAGCCCTCGTCGGTGTTGCCGTCAACAACAGCCTTTCTGAGAGAGCCTACTGTAAGAGCCTCGAAATCCTCGGGAGGAGCTGCCATTTTCTCCATTTCCTGAAGCTTCTTTGTATATTTGCTCTTTATGCATCGGCAGGGGCTTCCCGAATAGAAGCCTGTGATGGCATTGTCGGTGTCCTTTGCCTTGATGACTGCATTCTTGTAATTTTCGTGAATCTGGCATTCCTCTGCCGCAAGGAAGCGTGTGCCTATCTGAACGCCCTCTGCGCCCAGCATAAAGGACGCCGCAATTCCTCTGCCGTCAGCGATACCGCCTGCGGCAATTACGGGAACGCTTACTGCGTCAACCACCTGAGGAACAAGGCACATTGTGGTGTTCTGACCGATATGGCCGCCTGATTCTGTTCCCTCTGCGATAACTGCGTCAGCGCCTATTCTTTCAAGTCTCTTTGCAAGGGCTACGGAGGGGACTACGGGAATTACCTTTATTCCCGCTTCCTTCCATGCCGCAATATACTGACCGGGATTTCCTGCGCCTGTTGTTACAAAGGAAACGCCTTCCTCGATAACAAGCTTTGCAAGCTCCTCCGCATTGGGGGACATAAGCATTACATTTACGCCGAAGGGCTTGTCTGTAAGCTCCTTGCACTTTCTGATCTCTGCTCTAAGGTAATCTATGGGAGCGGAGCCGCCTGCGATTATTCCTGCGCCGCCTGCATTTGAAACTGCCGCCGCAAGAGTGCTTTCTGCTATCCATGCCATACCGCCCTGAAGTATGGGCTTTTCGATACCCAGAAGCTCGGTTACTCTGTTTTTCATATAAGTCTTCCTTTCGATTCTGAATTTTTATTCCTATAGACGTATCAATACTCTATTATTACAGCACCCAGGGTAAGTCCTGCGCCGAAGCCTACAAGACATACCTTCATTCCTCTTTTCAGCACGCCCTTTTCCGCAGCCTCGTTGAGAGCAATGGGAATAGATGCGCTGGAGGTGTTTCCGTGCATATCTATATTGGTAAAGAATTTATCCATTGAAACGTCAAGGTTCTTTGCGGCGGTTTCAATTATTCTTATATTAGCCTGATGGGGGATAAAAAGGTCAATATCGGCAATGTCAAGCCCGATTTTTTCGGCAGCCTTCCTTGCGGCGTTAGGGAGCGCCTTTGTAGCGAATTTATATACTTCCTTGCCGTCCTGAACAAGACATCTGTGAGTTACCTCGGGGTCTGTTTCGTCATCGGCTGCTGTGAAGGGCTCGTCCGTTACGAAGGGGTTTGGTGAGAATCTGCTCTTTGCATAGAGGAATTTCGCACCGTTGCCGTCAGCTCCCAGCCAGCTTGTATAAAGCCTGTCCGATCTTTCGAGTATAACCGCCGCCGCACCGTCTCCGAAAAGTACGCAGGAGGAGCGATCCTCGAAATTTGTTATGCAGGAAAGGTTTTCGTTTGCGGATACAAGCACATATTTCAGGCTGCTGTCCGTAGCAAGAAAACGGCAGGCTGTATCAACGGCATATACAAAGCCCGAGCAGGCTGCGCCTAAGTCAAAAGCGGCTGCATTTACTGCGCCCAGCTCTCTCTGGATAAGGCAGGCTGTGGAGGGCGTTGCAAAATCGCTTGTGATGGTTGAGGAGATTATAAGACCGATATCCTCAGCCTTTATGCCTGCTCTTTCAAGAGCCTGCTTTGAAGCCATTGCTCCCATATACCATGTGGGCTCTCCGTTTGACATACGTCTCTGGCTTATGCCCGTTCTTGTTCTTATCCATTCGTCGTTTGTCTCAACGACCTTTGCCATATCCTCGTTGGTTACGGTCAGCAGGGGGGCATAGCCGCCTGTGGATACGATGTTGATTCCGCTCATCTGTTTTTATCAATCCTTTCGGGTCGTATGCCGCAAATTCAAAATGGCTGAATTTACGGTCTTGTATTTTGCAGGAAAGTATGTTATTATAATATATGTGACAGGTGAGGCTGTTACATAATACAATACATTATATATTGTAATATATTTTTACGTCTCTTGTCAACTGATATTTCAGTATTTTTGAAAAAAAATACCTTTGTGAGGTAAAGGAACGCAAAAATAAGACGGAATTTTGTCGATTAAGGCAAAATAAATACGAGATGTATAAAAAACTATAATATTACAAAATGTAATTTATATCAGATTATCGGAGGTTTTGTAAAATGACAGCGGAAAAGACAGTTTTTTTATTCTCGGGACAGGGCTCCCAGTATGCGGGAATGGGCGTTTCTCTGGTTGAGAAATATCCTGAATTAAAGGTTATTTTTGACGAAGCGAGCGAGATACTCGGCTTTGATCTTTATGACAAGTGCGCAAATGCTTCTGATGAGGAGCTGGGAAAAACAGTTGTATCCCAGCCTGCTATTATGGCTGTTTCTCTCTGTGCGGCTGAGGCTCTTGCAATGAACGGCATAAAGGCTTCTGCGGCGGCAGGTCACTCTTTGGGCGAATATGCGGCTATGGTATATACAGGAATGGTTTCCAGAAAGGACGGCTTTAAGCTTATCAAGGCAAGAAGCGAGGCTATGCAGAAGGCGGCTGAGGCTAACAAGGGCGCTATGTTCGCTATTATCGGAAAGACTGCCGAGGAGATAGAAAAGGTATGCGCCGATACCGAGGGCTATGTTGTCCCTGTTAACTACAATTCCTCCGCTCAGACTGTTATCGCAGGCGAGGAAGCGGCTGCACAGGCTGCTGCGGATACTCTTGCGGAGATGGGCGCAAGGGCTGTAAGGCTCAATGTTGCCTCCGCATTCCACTCAAAGCTTATGCAGAGTGCGGCAGACGAGTTCAAGCCTCAGGCTGAAAAGATCACATTCAATCAGCCTGAGATAAAGATGTTCTCCAACGTAACGGGCGGCGAGCTTGACGGTATTGACAATATGCCCGAAAGACTTGCAAAGCACATCGTATCTCCCGTAAGATTCACAGACGAGCTTGCGGCGCTCAGCTCTATGGGCTATGATACATTTGTTGAATGCGGTCCCGGAAAGGTGCTGTCGGGTCTTGTTAAAAAGACTCTCAAGGGCGTTGATATCAAGAACGTTCAGGACGCTGACAGCCTTGAGAAAACCATCGGCTGACACAATATATAGTAATTTTTGGCGGATATACTATTATATATAGTATATCCTGATGAAAGGACGAGTAATTATGAAGCACTACGGTCTGCTGGGCTATCCTTTAAAGCACACAATGTCCCCTCCTATCCATCAGAGACTTTTTGAGCTTGAAGGGGTCAGCGATTTTGATTACACGTTAAAGGAATATTCTCCCGAGGAGCTTCCCGAAAAGATAGGCGATGTGCTTGCTCTTGACGGCTTTAACATCACCATTCCTCATAAGGTGGCTATAATTGACCATATTGACGGGCTTGCGGATTCGGCTGAGAGATATAATTCCGTGAACTGCGTTGCAAAAAAGGACGGAAAATACATCGGCTACAACACCGACTGCGACGGTTTTCTGCGTTCACTTGAAGCTGCGGGGGCGAAGCTTTCGGGCGATGTGCTCCAGTGCGGCTGCGGCGGCGTTGGCAGAATGATAGCGATAGAGGCTGTACGTCACGGAGCAAGGCTTACCGTATCCGTTCCTCAGGGCTTTGAGGACACGGTTGAGCCTGTTAAGGAATATGCCCGTGCAAACGGTTTTTCCGATGATATAAAGGTCGTGAATCCCGAAAACATCAGCGGAAAATTTGACCTTCTTATAAATGCGTCGCCTGTGGGAATGTTCCCCAAGGTTGAGGCGTGCCCCGTGTCCGAGGAAATAATATCGGGCTGCGGCTTCGTGTTTGACGTTATCTACAATCCCGAAAAGACAAAGCTTATGCAGACTGCCGAAAAGCACGGAATAAAAACCTGCGGCGGTATGGCTATGCTTGTGTGGCAGGCGGTTGTGGCTCACGAAATATGGAGCGGCGCAAAGTACAATGACAGCGATATTGCCGAGCTTATTGCGGATATGCATAAGCTTATGGCGGAAAAGTAACATATGGGCAGAACCTATTTAAAGGGCGGTGCGCTTATTGCGCCTGTGCCTGCGGCTCTTGTTACCTGCGGAACTGAGGACGGGAAAAGAAATGTGCTGACAGCGGCATGGACGGGGATTGTGAATACCCGTCCGCCTATGGCATATGTTTCCATACGTCCCGAGCGGCACTCCTATTCTATTATAAAAGAAACGGGAGAGTTCGTTATCAATCTTACAACGTCAAAAATGGCGAGAGAGGTTGATTTCTGCGGAATGAAAAGCGGGAATAAGCTTGACAAATTCGCAAAATGCGGCTTTGAAACGGTCAAAGGGGAGAATGTTTCCTGCCCTGTGATACTGTCGTCGCCTGTTTCCATAGAATGTAAGGTGCGTGAAGCGGCAGAGCTTGGCAGTCATACTATGTTTATCGGCGATATTGTGGGCGTTTCGGTTGATGAACGCTACATTGACAGCAAGGGCAAGATAAATCTGCAGCAGGCAGGGCTTCTTGCCTACGCTCACGGAGAATATTTCGCTCTGGGCAGAAAGCTCGGGGACTTCGGATTTTCCGTTAAAAAGAAAGGACGGAAGTGATGAGGATAATAGATTCTCACGCTCATTATGATGATGATGCGTTTGACTGCGACAGATATGAGCTTCTGGATTCGCTTTTTTCGGGCGAGATAAGCAAAATAATCAATGTGGGCTGTTCTGTGAAAAGCTCTTATACCTCTGCGGCGCTTGCGGAGCGGTATGAAAATATATTTGCATCGGCAGGACTGCACCCCGATTCCGCTGACGAGGTTGGCAGGCTTTCGGAGATACGTGAGCTTTGCCGCCGTGAAAAAGTGGTTGCTGTGGGGGAGATAGGTCTTGATTATCACTATGAAAATCACAGCCGTGAAACGCAGAAAAGGGCATTTGAGGAGCAGCTTATCCTTGCAGGAGAAGCAGATCTTCCCGTCATAATCCATTCCCGTGACGCATGGGAGGACACTATGGAGCTTCTCCGAAAATACCGTCCCAGGGGCGTAATGCACTGTTTTTCGGGGTCTGCGGAGATTGCCCGTGAGGTTGTCTCAATGGGAATGTATGTGGGATTTACGGGAGTTGTGACCTTCAAAAATGCAAAAAAAGCATTGAAGGCTCTTGCGGAAGTTCCTCTTGACAGGCTTCTTGTTGAGACGGACTGCCCCTATATGTCCCCCGAGCCGAACCGTGGAAAAAGATGCCACAGCGGATATCTGCCGTTTACTATAGCGGCAATGGCGGCGACTAAAAACGTGACTTCCGAGGAAATGGCTGAAATTACCGCAAGGAATGCGGAGAAATTATTTGGATTAGAGAAAGGAATGTAAAATTATGATAGGATTTCATATCGGCGAATCCACAAAATCGGTAAGCCTTAATCTGGCTCTTGCCGATCTGATGAGAGAGAGACCCGATTATTTCAGAGAAGGCTTCAAAATCGCTTCGTATTTCGGCTGTCCTCCTGTTATATGGAACGGCGGAAGAATGATACTCGGACATTTTTATCCCGACAGAATGAAGGCTATCATAGATGGCTATAATTCAAGGGGTATTCCTTACAGATTTACGTTTACAAATCCTTCCATAACCGAGGAGGCTCTGGAGGATAAGGACTGCAATACGCTTCTTAATATTGCCGACAACGGTATGAATGAGGCTATAGTTAATTCTCCTCTGCTGGAGGATTATATCAGAAAAACTCATCCCAATATGAAGCTTACATCTTCCACCTGCAAGTGCATAAGAGGAATAGAGGACGTCAAGGCGGAGCTTGCGAAGGATTATAGTCTTGTAGTGCTTGATTACAACTTCAATAACGATTTTGAGACTCTGGAAAAGCTTACTCCCGAGGAAAGAAAGAGAAGTGAGCTTCTTATAAATTCCCACTGCGTTCCCAACTGTCCGAGAAGGAAGGAACACTACAAATATATCGGCGATGTAATGATGAAGCTCAACGATATGAAGGCGATGACCCATGAGCAGAGAATGCAGTTCAGAGAGTGGGAATGTGAATACAGAGTGTTTGATCCCTTTGAAACGCCTCATACAAAGCTGTGGATAAGTCCTGATGATGTTTTCGGAAAATATACCGAAATGGGCTTTGAGAACTTCAAGATAGAGGGGCGTGCTTCCAATCTGATGATACTTTGCGAACAGATAGTAGGCTACCTTGCAAAGCCCGAGAAGAAGGATGCATGCAGATATGCGATGATGGTAAATGCCCTTGATTTCGCACATCTGAATTTCGTATAATGATTATATGCACAAAAACAAAACGGAAAAGCAAGGCAAGATTGTGCAGAAAATCAATTGAAATTAAAATCAAAATGATGTATAGTTATAGCATACCACGGAAAACCGAAGGTTCGGGCGTAAGAAAAACGTGTGAAGATAAGGTTTTTGTGCAAAAAGTGTGCATAAAGGATAAAAAACGACAAGTAAGTTTGTTGTTTATGTACATTGACAAGTTTGCGATTGAGTGGTACAATAAAATCGTGATACGACGTGAGCAGAAGCACGGTATCACAGCTAATTATTGATTTCCATACATACTTGGAAATAAATAAAGAAAACCAAAACAAAACAAGGAGGAATTTTTCATGAACATGAAAAAGTCAATTGCTGGCGTAATGGCTGGCGCAATGGCCGTATCTGCAATGGCTACTGTTGTATCCGCTGATCAGGATGCAATCTCTCTCACTTATGACCTTAAGACATACGTTAGCAACGTAAACGACACTGCTGCTAAGGTAACAGTTATTGCTAACTACGAGGGTTCTACAGTTAATAGCAAATCTGTAAGCTCTGGCTACATTACTTTTGGTGCTGAGAACGGCTTCGTTACTGGCGGCGCTATTTACAACGACAAGGGCGTTAAGATTGGCGAGATGCCTTTTGACAAGGCTAAAATGAAGGAGTTCGAGTTCACAGCTCGTCCTTACAAGGATATCCCCAATGATCTCGAGGAGAAGTACCAGACATTCAAGGCTACTAACTATGCTGATAATGTTGACGGCGCTTACTATGACAAGTCCCTCGGCGGTGCATATTACAATATGCCTATCGGTGTAGGCAACAACGTTTACGGCAAGTTCGATCTTACAAAGTATGATCTTTTTGCTCTTGGTTATTCTGTAGCTGAGAACGCAGACGCTGCTGGTGTAGCTGTTGTTACTGAGACAACATACGCTGTAAGAGATGCAGTTGCTAAGATGACATACGAGATCCCCAACACTGTTTCCCTCAACAGAGCTAACGGCTGGGGCTGGGGCGGCGCTAACTGGCCTCACCTCACAGAGGAAGAGCTCGAGGATGCATTCCAGCACTTCTTCGGCGTTTCCTTCTACGGCGACGTAACAATGTCTGCTGAGAACTTTGCTAAGGGCTTCTGGAATGAGTGGGGCAACAAGAAGGGTATGGTTGAGAATGGCTATACTTACACTAAGCAGACTGAGAAGACAGATGACGATTATACTGTAACATGTGCTCTTGATTCTGATCCTACAACTGTAGCAGTTGGTGCTTTCACAGCTGGTGCTGCTGCTGAGAAGGTTATTCCCTTCAAGTCAACTCTTAAGCCCGGTTCCAACAAGTGGGAATACACAAATGCTGATGGAACAACAGCTACTATTGTAACTCCTGACAACGATGTAATCGCTGCTCTCGAGAATCGTAAGACTGGCGGCAACTTCTACACCAAGCCTGTAGCAGTTCTTAACGACGCTATCGCTAACCACGACAACGTTGTATTCACATTTACTTCCTACAATGGCTATGTTGCAACTGTTAAGTCTCACGCTATGAACCAGTGGGTTGATATTGACAGAGGTTATGACTACCAGACTTCTTCCTTTGACTGGCACAACCCCACATTCGGTCAGCACCTTTACACAAATATCGATAACTCTTACTCTCTCTTCGATACAGACGATTACGATATGTACGGTTCCTACAGCTCTGCTTGGGGCATCAACCTCTTCACAGGTGCAGTTGTTGTAAACAACGGTCTCACAATGCAGCTCTCTGATACCGATACATTCAACTGGGGCAACAACACCCTTTCTTTCGACTGGTTCGATATCACAGACGAAGGCAAGATCACTGATGCTAAGACATTCCTTACTTCTATGCTCCTTTACACACCCACAGACTGGTACTGGGATTCTCTCTCCGTAGTAGTTTCTGACGAAGAGGAAGAGGAGATCGACGCTGGTGAGGGTCTCGACGGCGAAGGCGATGTAATCGAGGACGAAGAGCCCGTAGAGGACATCGTTGAGGAGACTGAGCCTGAGGTTGAAGAGACAGAGGCTGAGACAGAGGCTGCTCCTGTAGAGACAGCTCCCTCTCCTGCAACAGGTAACACTCCTGTAGCTCTCGCAGTTATCCCTGTAGCTCTTGCTGCAGCTGCTGTAGTAGCTAAGAAGAGAGGCTAATCTCTGACGAGATTACCGAACTTCAAGCGTTAAGCTAAATAAGTTCAGCCGCCATTCGGATTTCCGAGTGGCGGCTTTTTTATGTCCCCAAAAAAGTTTTGGAAAAATTCCAAAAAACACTTGACAAATACAAAAAAGTGTGATATAGTAATAAAGTCGTTTGATAACGGCAAGGCTATCATATTCTAAAGACAGCAGGTGGAAGTCAGGCTGCAACTATGACGACCGTAAATCCTGCCGAGGAAAGAGATCGCTGTACTGTATTATGCTTGTACGCACCTTTCCTGTACTGCAGGGAAAGGTTTTTCTTTTTATGAATGGGTAGCATAATTTTCAACTTTTTCGGAGGTGAAATTTTATGCCAAGCGCAAAGATTCTTGAATCAAAGAAGGCAAGAGCAGCTGAGCTCGTTGAGCTCCTTAAAAATTCCTGCTCAGGCGTCCTCGTTGATTACAAGGGTATCACCGTTGAGGAGGATACCAAGCTCAGAAAGGAGCTCAGAGAGGCAGGCGTTAAGTACTTCGTAGAGAAGAACACAATGCTCAGAATCGCTCTCAAGGAGAACGGAATGGAGGATCTCTGCAGCGTTCTCGAGGGTACAACCGCTATCGCTGTATGCGAGAACGACCAGACTGCTCCTGCAAGAATCCTCGGCAAGTTTGCTGACGCTCACGACAACAAGTTCAACCTTAAGGGCGGCTTTGTTGAGGGTGTTGTTTACGACGCTAAGGGTGTTCAGGCACTTTCCAAGATTCCTTCCAAGGAGGTTCTGCTTGCTCAGCTCGTTGGCTCTCTCCAGGGTCCTATGCAGAAGCTCGCAGCTACACTCAAGGCTCTCGCCGACAAGAAGGCAGAGGAAGAAGCTGCATAAGCGTTATATTTATCACTATGCCGCTTAAATCATTAAAATAATAAAGTTAAAGGAGATTATTATCATGGCATCTGAGAAGATCACTACCATTTTAGATCAGATTGACGTTCTTTCTGTTCTTGAGCTCGCTGAGCTCGTTGAAGCTATCCAGGAGAAGTACGGTGTAACAGCTGTTGTTGCTGCTGCAGGTCCCGCTGCAGGCGCAGGCGCTGCTGCTGAGGCTGAGAAGACTGAGTTCGACGTTGTTCTCGCTTCCTTCGGCGACAAGAAGATGGACGTTATCAAGGCTGTTAAGGACGCTTGCGGTCTTTCCCTCAAGGAGGCTAAGGAGGCTGTTGAGTCCGCTCCTAAGACCCTTAAGGAAGCTGCTCCCAAGGCTGAGGCTGAGGAGCTCAAGGCTAAGCTTGAGGCTGCCGGCGCTACTATCGAGCTCAAGTAATCAAGGCTCTTACAAAACATACAAAAAAGACGCTGTTTTTCGCAGCGTCTTTTTTTATTTTCCTGTGGCTCTTTGTGTTTTGATTATCATAAAATACAGAAGTATGAAAAATAATGCAAGGTATGCAGGCATTATACGAAGTCCGATGTGTGATGCAAGGACACCAAAAAGGGGTGGCATAAAGGTTGAGCCGACATATGCACTTGCCATCTGTATTCCGATGATACCCTGTGAGTTTTCCGCTCCGAAGTTGTCGGGGGTGGAATGGATTATGCATGGATAAATGGGTGCACAGCCCAGTCCGATTATTACAAAGCCGATTACTGAAAGTATTTTTACAGGGAATACAAGCATTATTATTCCAATCAGAGCAATTGCGATTCCCAATTTTATCATTCTGATATCTCCGAATCTGTCAGAGATAAATCCTGAAAGAAATCGTCCTGCGGTTATTCCTATGAAGAACAGCGAACCGCAGGCGGCGGCTTTATCCTTTGTCATTCCGTGAACGCCTTCCATAAAGCTGCTTGCCCACAGCATTGCTGTTGATTCGGCGGCGCAGTATGCCATAAAGCCGGTGAGAATAAAGGGTACACCGCTGATTTTCAATGCTCCCCGTATTCCCAGTGGCTTTGTATCAGTTTTTTTCGAATCGGCTTTTGCGTTGATTTTCCACAGGGGCAGAGTCAGCAGAATAATAAGGAATATTGCAAACTGAATGTATGAAACGGTGCGATAACCGTCACTCCATACGCTGTGAGTTAGCGCATAACTCATAATATAGGGGCTGATTATAGTTCCCACGCCCCAGAAGCAATGAAGCCAGCTCATATGACGTGAGCTGTAGTGCAGGGCAACATAGTTGTTCAGAGCGGCAT
>JAGAJY010000157.1 GCA_017848125.1 Oscillospiraceae bacterium | reverse complement strand
TCGCCTCCCCTCGAAATGCTGTCGCATTTCTCACCCCTTGCTCCGTTATTTCACGGAAATAAGGGGATTTCGCCCTCTGCGGAGGGCGACGGGGGCTCTGCCCCTCGACCCCGCAAGCCGTTGAAAAGGCTTGACCGAAACTTTTACCTTGTGTTTATTTGTGCAACTTTTTTCATAAATACACTTTATCGACAATCTGAAATGTCTTTCCCCGTGAGGAGAAAGACATTTGTGGTTATTATCAGAAGCCTGCGCCTGCCTGCAGTGCCTTTTCCATTTCGGTCTTGTCTGAGCAGAATTCCATTGCGGTCTCGTAAGAGATAATGTTTCTCTTGTAGAGCTTTGCAAGGTGATCCTGAAGTGTGCACATTCCCTGACGTGCGCTGGACTGCATTACGGATTCCATCTGAGGGATCTTGTTTGCTCTTATCTGGCTTCTTACCGCATCTGTTCCGATAAGGATCTCCAGAGCGGCAACTCTTCCCTTCTTGTCCGCTGTGGGAACGAGAGTCTGGGACACTATGCCCTGGAGCATATTGGAAAGCTGGGATCTTACCTGCTCCTGTGAGTGGGGAGGGCAGGCATCTATGATTCTGTCGATAGTCTGGGTCGCACTTGAGGTATGGAGAGTTGCAAGGACAAGGTGTCCTGTTTCTGCGGCGGTCATTGCAAGAGAAATGGTTTCGTAATCTCTCATTTCGCCTACGAGGATAACATCGGGGTCCTCTCTGAGGGCACTTCTGAGGGCGTCGCTGAATGAGCCTACGTCCTTGCCTATCTCACGCTGGTGGATAGTTGCCTTATCCTGCACATACTTGTACTCGATAGGGTCTTCGATGGTGATGATGTGGCAGGCACGGTTTTTGTTGATATAGTCAACCATTGCGGAAAGCGTTGTGGATTTACCTGAGCCTGTGGGTCCTGTTACGAGGATAAGACCTCTTTTCTTGGTTGCAAGCTCGGTAAGCACGGGGGGCATTTTGAGGGATTCGAGAGAGGGGATATTGTCATTGAGAAGTCTGATACAGCAGGCAAGTCTTCCGCTCTGTCTGAACACGTTTACTCTCTGTCTTGCGCCGTTTGAAAGCTCAAAGCTGAAATCAATATCCTGTCCTGTGGTGAGAAGCTGCTCCTGCTCTGCACTGAGAATGGAGAGAATAGTGCGGTTTACAACAACGTCAGAAAGCTCCTTGAACTTGCAGAGCTCGCCGTTGATACGGACTACTGTAGGTGCGCCTACTGTAAGATGGATATCAGATGCGCCCATATTGCGGGCTTCAAGTATAAATTCTTCAAAAGTCATATATATCGTCCTTTCAGTTTGGTTTACTTGATTTTGAACTGGATTCCGCTGGCGGAGAGATATACCTCGTTTGACATATTGGCTATACGCTGGTTAACGTTTCCGAGGATCTCTCTGAATATAGCCTGCTCTCTGTTATCAGGCTTTACGGAGAAGCCTGTTTCGAGTGTAATGGTTATCATTGTGCCGTCGATAACCATTATCTTGTCGTACATTTCGGTTATATCGGAGATTATTTTCTTTTCAACTTCCTTCTTCTGCTCATCGTTGATGGAAGAAATATTAGGATACATTTCTTTAAGTACCTGAGAGGTATAGGAAGCAAGGTTATCGAAGATGATGAACTTATGGTCGGTTATCATTTCCGCAGGTGAGCCCTTTACGCCCTCCTTGATGTCCCACTCAACATAGTTCTGCTTGTTGCCGTATTCGATACGGCCCTGTGTATCGCTGTCAAGCTTATCTGCTGTGCAGAGATAGAGGACATAATCGCAGGCTGAGAGATAGCTTGCCGCCCATCTTGATTTTCCGCTGGCTGCGCCGCCTGTTACAAGTATTGTTTTTGACAATTTGATCCAATCCTTTCGTTGTGGTTTATTAAAAGTCAGATTATTACTCTGTTTCTTCCTTCCTGCTTTGCCTTATAGAGCTTACCATCGGCTATGCTGATGTTTTCCTCAATGGAGAGGGTGGGGTTCAGCTCAGTCACGCCGAAGCTCATTGTTACCTTGATGTCAAGGTCTTCAAAATGACAGGTGGATTCCATTATGCAGGTTCTCAGCCTTTCTGCCGCTTCTGCTGCCTGCTCTGCTGTGGTTTCGGGAAGAAGGACGATAAACTCTTCGCCGCCCCAGCGGTAAACACCGTCGCAGGCTCTGGAATTCTGACGGAAATGCTTTGCTACGTGACGGAGCACGGCGTCGCCTGCGTTATGCCCGTATGTATCGTTGACCTTTTTGAAAAAGTCAATATCACAGATGAACAGGGAAACGCTTCTGGGATTATCCGTATCTGTAAGGAGCTTTTCAAAATTGCGTGTATAGTCGCTGTAGAAGCCCATTCTGTTTTTAAGCTCGGTAAGCTTGTCATGACGGGAATCATCAAGGAAGCTGTCGGACTCAAGGGTTATTCCGCAGATGAATGCGGCAAGGGAAAGCCGCCTTACGTCCTCAGCAAGATCAAAGCCGCTGCCGTCAAGCTTGTTTATTGCCTGATATGCTCCTATAAATTCGCCCTTGCAGTCGGATATGGGCATTACAAGGATAGACTTTGTGACATAACCTGTCTTTTTATCTACATCGGAATTGAAATCTGGACAGTTGTAGGGGTCATTGGTGATGATGGCTCTTCTTTCATTGAGCGCCTTGCCTACAAGACCCGTTCCCTCGGGAATAGTTATTCTTCCTGCACCTACTGCGGCTGTTGTCCATAATGTATGGTTACGCTTATCCCATTTCCAGAAGCTTGCACGGTCGGCATTTACAAGAGTTCTGCCAAGGTCTGTAAGCAGTCTGTAAATTGCGGCGTGGTCATTTTCTGCGTCGCTTTCGGGTCGGGACATTTCGGTGTAAAGATTCTGTGTGATGCTGAAAATCTGTTCAAGCAGAGCTTCGGCTGAGATTTTATTATCCATAAATCTTTAGCACTCCTTTCAAACTGAAAATCATAAATTATCTTATATTTTTCGTTTAATAAAAAGATTATACCACAATTTTTTCTAAATGTAAATAGGAAAAGGAAAAATAATATTTTTTTATAAAAAGATAGTGACAAAATCATAAATATGTGATATACTTTAAGTTAAGATATGGCAAAATGCTTATTATAGTGCAATTTTTAAGGGGCTTTTTATGAAAAAAAGAGTTGTTTTTGCGGCAGAGATCGCTGCGGTATTTATTGCGGCATTTTTTATTGCTTTTAATGACCTGTTCTATTCCTTTGACAGTCTGATGAGGGACAAGCTGTATCAGCAGCCCAGAGTCATAAACAATGATATAAAGATAATAGCCATTGATGACGCTACACTGAGAGATGTCGGTCCTTTCGGCACATGGTCAAGGCAGGTCTATGCGGATATTATAAATTATCTGGGTGATGAGCCTGCGGTCATTGCTATGGATATTATGGTGTTCGGTGAGATGGACAGCGAGGGTGATGAGGCTCTGAAAAAAGCCTGCGAGGACAGCGGCAGGGTTATCAGCGGCTCATACATAAACTACAGCACTGCTTATGTTACCGATGAAAATGGAAATTCTTACATGGATCATTTTCATATTGACCAAGTGGAACAGCCTATTATAGAAAATCAGGTCGTTACGGGCTTTGTAAATTCCGTGCCTGATGACGACGGAATAGTACGCTCGGCTATCCTTTCGGAAAGTGCTGACGGAACTGAGTACAAGAGCTTTGCGGCAACCATTTATTCTGAATACTGCAAGCGTATGGGTATCACCGAAAACACTCCTGCTCTTGACAGCAACGGAAGAATGTGGATAAGCTATGCGGGCCGTCCCGGAGCTTATGAGCATATTCCTCTCAGCAGCGTTCTGAAAGGCTCGGTTGACCCGAAGGTATTCAAGGACTGTATTGTTATAATAGGTGCGTATGCTTCGGGGCTTCAGGATCAGTTCTCTGTGCCTAACAGCCCAGACCAGATGTTCGGTGCGGAGATACACGCAAATATAGTTCAGGCGCTCATTGACGGAAAATGCCCTGTTCCCGCCGGCAGAATGATGTCATCCTTTATATGTGCGGCTGCTGCCTGCATCGTTTATGTTACATCAAGAAAGCTGGGATTGCAGTTCTCCACTCCCATACTGCTTGTCCTTGCGGGAGGAAGCGTTGCGGCTTTTGCGGCTATGAATGCTTCGGGTATCACTTTCCCTGTAATATATCTTCCCGTATGCTCGGCATTCTGCTATCTTGTGAATCTGGCAAGGAAATATCTGGAGGAAAGAGCGGAAAAGAAGAAAATAACCGACGCATTCAAGAAATATGTTGCTCCTCAGGTGGTTGAAGAGATCGCAAGGAAGGGCGGCTATCAGATAAAGCTGGGAGGAGAAAACAGGAATATTGCCGTTCTTTTCGTTGATATAAGAGGGTTTACTCCTATGTCGGAAAGCCTTGAGCCTGAGCAGGTGGTGGATATCCTCAACAGTTATCTTAACCTTACAACAAACTCTATTTTTGCAAACGGCGGCACGCTGGATAAATTCATCGGCGACGCTACTATGGCTGTTTTCAATGCGCCCTTCGATCTGGACGATTATGTTTACAAGGCTGTAAAGACCGCATGGGCTATAGTCAGCGGCGGAAATGCCATTGAAAGCAAGTTCCTTGAAAGATACGGAAAATCCGTAAGCTTCGGTGTGGGCGTTAACTGCGGCCCTGCGGTCGTGGGAAATATCGGCTGTGATTTCCGAATGGACTACACGGCTATCGGCGATACGGTCAACACTGCCGCACGTCTTGAATCAAATGCAAAGAGGGGACAGGTGCTTATAAGCGAAAGCGTTTACGAGCAGGTAAAGGACAGGGTTTCGGCAGAGCCTATCGGCGAAATTCCCTTGAAGGGAAAGTCAAAGGGCGTTTTTGTATATTCGCTTACGGGTCTTAACGAAGAATCGGAGACGGCGGTTGAGTCAAGCTTAGCCTGAACGGAAAGGAGTGCATCTTCCGAAAAGAAGATGAAAAAATATGAGTAAATTTCTTATTATACCATGTCCTGACAACATTGAGGAAAGCCTGAGGCTGGCAGAGGAATATGATTTCGGATTTGAATACAATGATTTCTTTATTCCCGATGTGCTCGACAACAAGCGCCTTACAGATGAACTGATTGCAAGATACAAGGGGCACGAGCTTCCCCAGGTATGCACTATGCACGGCGCATTTTTCGATGTTATCCTGTTCAGCGACGACAAGAGGATAAGGCGCATTTCCGAGGAGAGAGTCCGTGAAAGCCTTGATATTGCAAGGGAGCTTGGTGTTAAGGGAGTAGTGTTCCATACAAATCACAATCCTGCGCTTACGGCGGATTTTTATATCAAAAACTGGTTTGAGAGGAATGAGATATTCTGGAGAAGTATTCTCCCCGAATATTCCGATATTCAGGTGTATATGGAGAATATGTTTGACGATTCCCCGAAAATGCTCTCGGGGCTTGCACGGAGACTTTCTGATGTGCCGAATTTCGGTGTGTGCCTTGATTATGCCCATGCTGTTATATACGGCTCGGATATTGAAGAGTGGGTGAATACTCTCAGCCCTTATGTAAAGCATATGCATATAAATGACAATGACCTGAAAAACGACCTTCATCTGGCTGTAGGTGACGGTAAAATTGACTGGAAGCTGTTCGATACGCATTTCAAAGGAAAACTCTGCGGTGCGGAAACTGTGCTTATAGAAACAAGCTGCCCCAAAAATCAGCGGCGGTCGGCAGAATTTCTCAGAAAGCAAGGTATAATCTGAGATTTGGTATAATTAACAGAAATGTGTGCGTGGATTGTATAAAAATGCTGAAATGTTACAAAACGATTTTAAGGTATTGACTTTTGGATTAAAATATGATATAGTTTTTTTGTAATCAAATATAAAGGCTAAATCGGCGAAAGCTGATGTCGCAAAGCACGAGCCTAACCTTCTGAACTATCAGGAAGCACGGCGGTCGGGCTGCATTTGAGGAATTTCTTGGGTGCGGTTTGGTCGGGTGCTTCTTTTTTATTTCCGCACATAAATTTATTAACATAACAGGGGGGGCGTTATTTATGAATGCAGGTACGATTACTGTTTTATCGGTGAAAGTAAAGGTGATAATTGCCTGTGTTGCCGTTGCCGCTGTGACGGGTGCTGCGGTGGCTATAGGTACGATTCTGAACAGCGAGGAGGCTTACCGTGTTCTCAAGGTTTTTGAGCTGGCGGGCGAGGCTTCCGTTTCCCGTGAGGGCACGGGGGATATTGACGCATATGTGGGAATGAATCTTGAGTCGGGTGATGTGCTTACGGTTGACGAGGAAAGCACAATGAGGATCTCACTTGACGAGGATAAATACATTCTGCTTGACGGCGGCACGGTTATGGAGCTTTATGCTACGGGAACTGCCGAGGACAGCAAGACTGCTATAAATCTCAAACAGGGCACTATACTCAACGAGCTTACAGCGTCACTTTCGTCAAATTCCTCTTATGAAGTATCTACGCCCAAGGCTACCATGGCTGTTAGAGGAACAAGCTTTATGGTATCCGTGGAGCAGGACGAGGACGGCTCATATATTATTCAGACTGCTGTATTCCACGGAAAGGTTGAGACTGTTCTTCTTGACGAGGAGGGCAATCCCACAGCTTACAAGGTCATGGTCACGGAGGATAAATCTGTAAGCATAAGAACAGAGCCTCACGAAAGCTCGGGCAATCCTGCGGAGATAGACGGTACGTCATTCTTTATCTATCTCAATGGAGACGGTACATATACGGCTGTTCCCGAGGGCGGAGATCCTATTTCCGATACTGCCTATGAGTTTATTCCGTCAAGCGTTATCGAGAGAGCGCTCAGCTCCAATGATTCGGGTATTATGGAGCTTGACGGCGTTATCGTCCGCAAGATGAGAGGGGATCATTCCGATTCGCAGGTATCTGCTTCTGAGAGTGAAACATCAGCTGATACGTCAGCGGAAACATCTGCCGAAACAGCAGAAACATCGGCAGACACATCAGCAGAAACCATATCGGAATCTGAGTCTGATACAGCTTCCGTGACAGCAGAGACTGTAGAGACTGCTGTTTCGACCCTTTCGGAAACAGAGGTGACGACAGTTTCTGCTGCCGAAGAAGCTGAAGTGACGACAGTTCCCGCTGTTGAAGAAACGGAAGTAACTACTGTTCCCACAACTGAGGAAACTGAGGTTACGACAGTTCCCACAATAGAGGAAACTACTCGTAATACAGACTTTGTGACATGGACAGAGCCTGAAACAACGGCTGAAACAACAGAAGAAACTGAAAAGGAAACCATGGTATCATCTGATTTCTGGAGACCGACTACCAATACAGGCTTTACTACTCCGTCTCATACAGGCACTTCCAATGTATGGATCCCTGTTATTACTACTTCCTCTGAAACAAGCATAACCACATCAGATACAGATGAAACAAGTGTAACAGCAGAAACAACGGAGGAGACAGATGATTATACAGTAAGCTTTGTATGTGACGGCAAGCTGATCGGTGAGGTGACTGTTTCCGAGGGTGAAACGGTTTCGGCTATTCCTGCTGTTCCCGAAAAGACGGGATATACGGGTGTATGGATGTATAACGGTGCAGAGTTCAGCACGGACACGGTCGTTACCTCCGACATAACGGTAGAGGCTGAATACATTGCAAATGCCTGTGTAGTTACATTTAAGGCAGAAGGCTCTGCGGATATTACAAGAACAGTAAGCTACGGAGAAACTGCTGCGGATATTCCCGAAGTTCCCGAAAAGACGGGATATACGGGAGTTTGGATGTATAACGGTGCAGAGTTCAGCACGGACACGGTTGTTACCTCTGACATAACCGTAGAGGCTGAATACATTGTAAATGCCTGTGTTGTTACCTTTAAGGCAGAGGGCTATGAGGATATAACAAGAACGGTAAGCTACGGCGAAACTGTTGCGGATATTCCCGATGTTCCCGAAAAGACAGGTTACATGGGAGTATGGATGTATGACGGTGCTGAGTTTACATCTTCTGCGGTAATAACAGAGGATATTGAGGTTACTGCCGAATACACAATCAACGAGTACACTGTAAACTATGTGGCAAGCTTTGATAACAGCATTATCCTTGACAGCGTTACCGTAAAGCACGGTGAAGTGCCTGAGATAATTACTCCTGATGTTGTTTACGGAAGCAATGAGTATTATCTCTGGGGCTGGGAGGAGGTAAGGGCAGGTATTTCTGCTGTTACCGAGGACACGGATATAGCTGTGCCCTATGTTCCCTATGATGAGATAGGCGAGGTAAAGATAGTAATTGACGGAAACACTCTTATCAGCAAGCTTTACCGTGACGGAGATACCATTGACCTTCCTGTTGTTGAAGCGGCAGATGCTGCACCTGAAAATATGGAGTTTTCAGGCTGGGGCATAACCTGTTCGGGCGGCGGCTTCAATTCAGGTCTGAAGGAAGGCAGCGGAACTGTTTATGACAGCGAAAACTATGACTACAGTGTTCAGATAGCGGAAGCAGGAGAAAGCTCGCTTACATTGTCTGTGAGTATGTCAAGATGGGGTGACGGAAATATTGCCATAGTGCCGAGGTATGAAGCGGTAAAGGTAAATGTAACATTCAAGGCTCCCAACGCTGACGAGTCTTATGAAAAAGTAGTTCAGGTGCCGTATGGCGGATCATTGAAGAGTTATGAGCCTGCTGTTCCCACAAAGACGGGATATACAGGCAAATGGACGCTAAACGGAAGCGAATATACTCAGTCATACGGTGTTACGGGAGAAATTGAGGTCGTTGCTGAATATACGATAAATACATATAAAGTAAGATATGTTACAAGCTATGATGAATATTATCAGCTTACTTATGTTAATGTAAATTATGGTGAAAAACCTCCGGCATATTCTCCTCCCAAAACCATTACAGAAGCTGACGGCGTCTATACCCTTAATGAAGTTGAGTGGGCAAAGATTACTGTCGGACCTATTACTGGAGACACGATAATAACTGTACCGTATGAAAAAACAAGCTAAAGCATAAAAAAACTGACTTCGCTTTTTGCGGAGTCAGTTTTTTCATATCAGTTGATTCTGATTTCTGCACGGCTTCCGCCGCTTATTTCCTTGGTGATAACTATCTGCTTTTCTATACGTTCTTTCAGCTCGGAAACGTGGGAGATTATTCCCACAAGCCTGTTTCCGCCGCCGATCTCCGAAAGTGCCTTTATTGCCTGACGGAGAGATTCGTCGTCAAGGGAGCCGAAGCCCTCGTCAACAAACATTGTATCAAGCTTTATTGCGGGAGCAGATGCCTGCACCTCGTCGGAAAGACCCAGAGCAAGGGCGAGGGAGGCTTTGAAGGATTCGCCGCCCGAAAGAGACCTTACATCACGCACCGTACCGTTGTAATGGTCGGTAACATCAAGCTCCAGTCCACGCTGACCGTTTCCCTCGGCTTTCTCGTATTCACGGCGTTTAAGTTCGTACTGACCCTCGGACATTATGAGCAGGCGGCGGTTTGCACGTTCAACGATACGGTCAAGGAAATACATCTGTACATATGTCTCGAAGCTTATTCTTGCCTTGCCTGTGAGCTTTCCGTTTGCTGTATCGGAAAGGGCGGCGGCAATAATGTGCTTCTTTTCAGCAAGTGTCATTTCCTTGTGCTGTGCGGAAATCTGTTCAAGGGCGGACTTGTTTGAACTGAGTCTGCCGTTTACTGTGATACTGCGGTCAGTAAGAGTCTTTTTATCTGCTGTGAGCCTGTCACGCTCTGCTTCAAGCCCTGCAAGGTCTGTTTCGCCGCTGTTTTCAAGCTGTGCTTCAAGCTGGGATATCTGTCCTTTAAGAGCTTCGGAATCGGTGTTCAGTTTCTTGTGATTTTCCAAAGAGGTGTTGTAGTGTTTTTTTATTGCGTCACGCTTTGAAATAAGCCTGTTTATCTCATTCTGAGCCGCCTGTGTGCTTTCAAATTTAACCTCTGTGCGCAGTTTTTTCTCTGCTTCGCTTTTCTCGGAAAAAATCGCTGTCTGTGAGGAAATAAAGCTGTCAAGCTGAGAAATGTCGTTATTCAGCTGATTTATTTCCTGTTCAAGACAGGGGAGCTTTTCGGAGATTTTACGCTTTCTTTCAAGTCGGCTTTTTTCTACGGCAAGAAGGGCAGCATTTTCGGTAAGCTTTTCATCAATGGAACAAAGCTCTGCTTTTATGTACTCGGAAAGTCTGCTTTCTTCACATCTGCCGCCGAATTTATCGTTTATCCACTTTTTTCCGTTTTCACATCGTCCCTTTATCTCACTGCATTCTTTGCTTGCTTCTTCACGGGCAATACGCTTGGTCTCTGCTTCTGCTTCGGCTGCTTCGACCTGCTCCTTTGTGGGGGCTTCAAGGGATTTTGCGGCAGGGGAGGGGTGGCTCAGAGAGCCGCACACGGGACAGGGAATACCGTCACGAAGCGTTTGAGCAAGGAT
>JAGAJY010000156.1 GCA_017848125.1 Oscillospiraceae bacterium | reverse complement strand
GAAATCTGAAATATCAGGAGCACCTTATTGCCCGTATTGAGGAAATGTACAAGACCGATCCCCTGACAGGGCTTCTTAACAGAAACGGCTTTATCAAGGAATACGACAGGCTTGTTGAGAATACAAAGACGGGTCTTACCGTTATTCTTGCCGACCTTGACGGACTTAAGCACATTAACGACACCTACGGTCACGGCGAGGGCGATGTTGCTATCAGGGCTGTGGGACTTGCTCTCAAGGCATGCTGTCCCAAGGACGCTGTGTGCGCACGTTTCGGCGGCGATGAGATGATAGCTGTTGTTGACGGCGAATATAACGAGGACATCAAGAGCAGCATTGACAAGTATCTTGAATGTTACACCGCTCATTCGGGCAAGCCCTACACCGTTTCTGCCAGCGTAGGCGTTTACAAGGCGGCTCACACGGAGATAAACGACTTCAAGGAGCTGCTTAACAAATCTGACAAGCTTATGTATATGGACAAGAAGAAAAAGAAGGAATTTAAAAAGGTTTGATAAAAACTGCGGCTGACTTTAATTAAGTCAGCCGCAGTTTTTTTTATTTATCAGTCCGAAACAATGACCTTCAGTGCTTCGGGCTCGCTTCCTCTGTATGCCATATACTGATATGTGGGAACGCTGTTTGCGTCATACACGGGAGAACGGGTCAGATATATCTTTGTGCTTCTTTCGGGAGAATTGCTGTCGTATGCGTCAATGACAAAGAGGTCGGGAGAAAGAGAATCACGGACAATTCTAACGGCGTTCATTGCTGTACCGCCGTAAACAATTACCGCAGGGCTTCCCCTTGTAAGCTCATTTACAAGTGCGTCAAGAGCGGCGTCGCCCTCATAGCCGAAGTCGTAAACACGGCATTTGCCCGAATTGTGGTAATTGCCGAACCAGTTTATCATATTCATAATGGCAAGGTCATTGCCCTGACAGCGTGTGCTGTCAAGAATTACGCTCTCATAGCTGCCGAAGCTCTTTAACTGACTGAATGTGATTGTCCTCAGAAGGTCGGTCAGTCCGTCGGCTTCGGGGGCTTCAAACTCGTAGGGAACGGTTATCACCTTCATCATATGGCTTTCGATGAACTCTCTTGTGTCATCGGTATAGCTGAGCAGTCCGCCTCTTACCTTGCCGAAATCCCACTTGTCGGGAATAGCAAGATACTGATTGTATGCATCAAGTATATCCATATGCACGTTTGATAGGTCAGCCTTGCTGTCGGTGAAGCTTGAAACTGCGCTGATGTCATATCCCTCTACAGCCTTGCCGTCAACAGATGTATAGCCCTTTTGGGTAAGGCTCAGATTTCCTGTGTAGTAAGCTCTGATAAGACCTGCTATGCCGTAGTCAGCACCGTCGGGAGCAAAGTCTGTGCGGAAATTGCTGTAGCCAATGCCGTCCTTGAGAACATTGAATCCGGAGTCAGCCACAACATAGCCCTTTCTGCCGCTTTCTTCCTCGATAGTCACCTGATTGTAGGACATAAAGCTCTGTATCTTATCGTAGATATTTTCAAGTGCGTCCGCATTGGATGCCTGGAAAAACTGCCCGTTTGTATCCTCGGCAATGTTGAAAAGATACTCGGTGTCTACCTCCTTGCCAAGTCCGATAGTGAAGATAGTTACGCCCTTGCTTTTTGCAAGCTCCACAGCCGCTTTTTCCGCTGTCTCATTATATGCAGAAGGCATACCGTCGGTAAGCAGGATAAGATAATTCTTATCGCTGGGACTGATATTTCCAAATTCGGCAACTGCACTTGTAACAGCACCGGCTATCTCAGTTCCCGAGAAGATCTGATTCTTGTTTCTGATGTCGGATATCTTCTGCTTAACCGTATCCCTGTCTTTGGAGATGGGTGTGATACGGCTGTAGCTTCCCGAAAATTCGCCTGCGCCGTAATTTGCTTCGTCGCCGAGCATATCCATCAGATTGACCGCAAAGTCAAGACGCTTGAATTCAACGTCGTTCTCCTCGGAATTTGCGCAAAGCTCCTGGGGGTACATAGAGCCTGAGTTGTCGATAAGGAAGAAGATATTCGTACTTCCCTTCCGCATAAGCACGGAAGAGTCGCACAAGGCATAAACGCCGTTTTCGGTTACCTCTGCGCTGACTGTGTTGCCATTGGGATTTATCCTGCTGGCAAGCTTCTCGAAAAGAAGCTTTTCTGCGTCAAAGCGATAGACGGAAAGAGCTGATTCGTTTATGCCGCTCTCTATCGCTTCCTTGTCTGTGTAGCTGAAGGTTAAAGTACAGGTATCAAACTTCTTGTCAGTATAAAATTCGTATGCGTAGCCTACAAGCCCCGGAGTTCCCTGAACGCTGTTGTTACGGAGTTTTGAGAGGGAGGTATAGGCAGTCTTGGGAATACCTGTTATCTGAGCCGCTACGTTCTTTTCGGTAACGGTGATGTCCTTTATTACCTCGCTGTCGGGAGTTGTGCCGTCGGTTGAGGGACTTAACGGATCAAGCTCCGCACGAAGCTCTCGTCCGTCAAGAACGCCGTCATCGTCACAGTCGGGATTAAGAGGGTCGGTTGCGGATATCTTTATCTCATACTCATCGGAAAGTCCGTCCGAGTCGGAGTCGGGGAGAAATTCGTACAGTCCTGCCGCCGCCTTTTCCTCTGCGGTGAGAGGTGCGGTTTTTGGCAGCTGATAGCCTTCTGTACTCTCTACTATCTGACTGCGGCTGTTGAGCTTGGTTTCAAGCTCGCTGTAGAACTCATCGTTCTTTGAGCCTGCATAGACAAACGCACCGCAATAGGCAAGGATAAGCAGGATAATGACAACAAGAAGCGCCTTGCCTGCCTTCATTGAGAGCAGAACGTTATTGAACTTCCTGTTGACCTTTTTTGTGACTGCCGCCGCTGCCGCTGCGTTTTCTCTTGCCTTTGCCTCGGAGGAGGCTATTGCCGCCTGAGCCTCTTTCAGCTGCTCACGCTTTCGTGCCATTTCCTGAACGTTTTCCTGACGCTGCTTCGCCTGCTCTGCACGGGCAAGGCGCTCAGCCTCTTTTTTCATTTCCATGTCACGCTGACGTTTATTGTATGCCTCTTCCTGAAGCTTTTTCTTTCTTGCCACAGCAAGGTCACGGTCAAGAGCGTCCTCAGCGCTTGCACGTCTTGCCGCCTCAGCCTCGGAAATAAGCGGACCTGAGGTAAGGGCATCAGCGGTATTTGCCGCAGGCTTTTTCACAGGCTCGGGCTTCTTTTCTTCCTCTGCCTTGGGTGCAGGCTTTTCCTCAGGTTTTTCCTCTGTCTTTTCCTCTGCCGCAGGCTCGGGCACGGAAGGCTCGTCCGAAAAATCATCATCGGAAAAAGCCATCATTTCGCTGAAGCTCTGGACAGGTATATTTTCTTCCTCCTCCGCTGTCAGTTCAGCAGCCTTAGGGGTTTCCTCGGGCTTCTGCGCTGCGGACTGGGGCTGATTCTTTTTCTTCTTTTTCTTGCTGCTCAAATCTATCTCACTTCCATTTATATGTATTTGTTTTATTATAATTATATAATCTATCTGTATTTCAGTCAACGGTTTTTCCGTCTATAGATTATGAACATTTCGGCAACAGCAGGCAAATGCCGCAGAGGTCTATATACAAAAACGTTTTCTGAGGCACGCTTAAAGCCGCAGAAAGCTTATCTGCGGCTTTGATTTTATGTATTGTATCACAAAATGAATTTCACACGATTGCTGCGGTGGAGTGCCGAAGGCTTCTCCCCATTAAATAATTTACTCAGCTGTAACAGGCTTTCTCTTTATGATCTTTATAAGCCTTACGATAACTGTGCTGAGAACGATGTTGGTTGCAAGCTCTACTATGAAGTTGATGCCCACCATACCCACAATAAGATATGTACCTACGGACTCAAAGCCTGCACCTGCCGCCCACTGGGCGATAGTGTCATAGAAGAACAGCAGACAGCCCAGAAGGAACACTCCCGTATTCACCACGGGGCAGACTACAGCGGCAGATACTACGCCTGCGCAGTAATCCTTTTCCTCCAGCGCCTTATAGACGATACCTGCGGCAAGTCCTGCCAATGCACCCTTTCCGATACAGCAGGCAATTGTTGCGGGAACGCTTATTGCCATAAACGCCCCTGCATCGGTAAAGAGAACTACAACACCGAACACGAAGCCAAGCCATGCTCCCGATTTCCAGCCGTAAAGCGCCGCACCTATTACGATAGGTATCAGAACGAAGGTAACGCTGAACGGACCGAACCTGATACCTACTGCCAGTGCCTGAAGCACTACGACTATTGCTGTGAGAATACCTGTTCCCACAAGCGCTCTTGTTTTTTCACGCATAATTTAAGATCCTCCTTGTTATCATTCCCTTTCGGGATACAATACAACCTCGGATACAATACAGTAGTATTATAACACCGAGGCTGATTTTTTTCAAGAGGATTCTGACATAATTTCGCTTTTGCACAAAATGTTATCCGTTATAAGGAGATTTATATGCACTGCTGTCATATTTCCTTGGCGATATTTGTCACAGAAGCGGTAATGAGCTGCTTGAAAAGGGGTGCTACCCTGTCGGCAGTTTCCTGCACCTCTGCATGGGACAGGGGGCGGTTTGAAACTCCGCAGGCAAGGTTTGAAATGCAGGATATGCCTACAGTCTTCATTCCGATGTGATTTGCGGCAATGGCTTCGCAGGCGGTGGACATTCCCACTGCGTCCGCTCCGAGAGTTCTCACCATTCTCACCTCGGAGGGAGATTCGTAGTTGGGTCCCGTAAGCTGGATATAAACGCCCTCCCTGAGAGGAATGTCAAGCTCTCTTGCGGACTTTTTCACTATATCACGAAGCTTCTTGCTGTATATCTCGCTCATATCGGGGAATCGGGGTCCCATTTCGTCAAGGTTCTCTCCGATAAGGGGCGAGGGTGCCATACAGATCTGGTCGTTTATGAGCATAAAGTCGCCGCACTCGAACTGCCAGTTAACGCCGCCTGCGGCATTTGTCAGGAAAAGCACCTTTGCTCCCATAAGCTTCATAAGCCTTACGGGGAGAACTACGTCCTCCATAGGATAGCCCTCGTAGTAGTGGACACGTCCCTGCATAACCACTACGGGAACACCGTTTACATAGCCGAACACAAAACGTCCCTTATGCCCCGGGGCTGTGGATACGGGGAAATCCTCTATATCCTTGTAATCAAGGGTTGCTCTGATGTCGATGCCGTCGGCATAGTCTCCAAGACCCGAACCGAGGATAAGGGCTATTTCGGGAGTAAAGTCGATCTTTGCTTTAAAGCTTTCATAGCATTTCATAAGTCTTTCATAGCGTTTTGACATAGCGGTACTTCCTTTCAGGTTTTTTAAAATAAATTTGCTTTGTACGTTTTCGGCAATTCTGCATAAAACAATACAGAAAGTTCGTTCCAAATTACTATTGACTTTTTTGACACAAATGTGCTATAATATATTTATTCCCTGTCACCCACGTTTTTATAATTACGCATTATGCTTTTCGAGAGTTACCGAGTTACAAATTAAATATTTTTTTCTAAAGTTCCCAGCGAGTCGGGTGTAGGGCTCAGCCCTGCTTAAAAGAGTTTCAGACAGCGTTTTTCAAACATTTCCTGCAATGCGCAGAGAACTCCCATTCGTCCCGTGGCGTAGGTAAGTCCGCCCTGAACGTATGCGGCATAAGGCTCTCTGAGAGGTGCGTCCGCCGAAAGCTCTATAGACGCTCCGTTGTTGAATGCGCCTGCCGCCATTATTACCTGACTGTCATACCCGGGCATATCCCAGGGCTCGGGGGCAACAAAGCTGTCAACAGGCGAGCCCTTCTGTATTCCTCGGCAGAAGGCTATGAGATTCTGAGAGTTTTTCATAAGAACTGCTGTGATAATATCACCTCTGGGCTCTCCCGGAGCGGGATAGCACTGATAGCCCAGCTGGGTCATAACCGCACTTGTGAACGACGCAGTTTTAAGAGCGTTAGCAACCACCTCGGGCGCATAGAAAAGTCCCTGATACATTCTCTTGTTCTGGTCAAGCGAGCAGCCTGCCTCTCTGCCCACTCCGGGACAGGTAAGACGATAGGAAACCTGCTCCACAAGCTTCTTTGTGCCTGCGATATATCCGCCCGTTTCGGCAATTCCGCCGCCGGGATTCTTGATAAGCGAGCCTACGATAAGGTCTGCTCCTGCCGCTGTCGGCTCGGTCTTTTCCACAAATTCGCCGTAGCAGTTATCCACCATTACGATAATGTCGGGGTTTGCGCCCTTTGCTGCCTTGACTATCTCCGCAATGCCGTTTACGGTAAGGGAGAGACGGAGGGAATAGCCTCTTGAACGCTGGATATAGGCAAGCTTTGCGCCCTTTACCTTTTTGAATATCTCCGCAAGGTTGGGCTTGCCGTCTGCGGTAAGGTCAACCTGATCGTACTCCACGCCGTAATCCGCAAGGGAGCCGTTTCCGCTTCCTCTGAGTCCGATGACTTCCTCGAGAGTGTCGTAGGGTCTGCCTGTAAGGGAAACCATTCTATCGCCCTTTCTGAGAACGCCGAAAAGGGCTATTGTAAGGGCGTGAGTTCCCGAAACTATATTGTGACGTACAAGAGCGTCTTCCGCTCCCATTGCCTGTGCGAAAACCGCTTCAAGGGTATCTCTGCCCATATCGTCATAGCCGTAGCCTGAGCTGCCCTTCATACAAACGTCGCTTACCTTGTTGTCGATAAAGGCTTTGAGCACCTTTTCGCCGTTGTGCCTTGCAGTTCTGTCAATTTCCTTGAAAACAGACTCGCAGGCTTCCTCTGCCTTTGCAGCCGCTTTAAGTATTCTTTCCTCTATCTCGAAGCCCTTCTGTACAACAGGCTTCGGGTCAAATATTTCTGCCATTTATAAAATCTCCTTCTTTAAGTAAATGTTATCCTCTCCGATTTCGGCAAAACCGACATGGCGGTAAAAATCTGCCGCATCATCATATGCCCATAGACGTATATGAGTTACATTGGGGGCAAGGGCATTTCCCAGCTGCCGCAGAAGCAGACGTGCAAACCCCTTTCCTCTGTGTTCGCCGAGGACTGCCACCTGTGATATGTACGCCCTGTTATCATAGATAAAATCAAGGCAGGCACAGGCATATTTCCCGTTCATATATGCTTTGGAAACTCCGTGACGTATGCGGTGGGACATATCCGCATACCAAAGGTCAAGGGGTATTTCACCGAAGGAGCGGCTGACGATATCATACATTTTCATCAGCACAGCTTCCTCAGGAAAGCCGTTTTCATCGGGAGTTATCCGCATTTCAAAAGCCGTTCGCCGCCGCTTCTCATAGCCCGAAAGGGACAGGCTTTCGCCCAAAGCTTTCGGACATTCCACGGATCGGGGGCTGTTCATCATTATAAAGCCCGACAGCTCATCGCTATCCCCTTCGCCGCTTATTACGGCAGAGGAATTGTACATCAGCAGACTGCCGCTGTCAAGACGATAGAATCGGCAGAAATCATATTTTCCGCCGTATGCTTCAAAGGCGGCGTTTATTTTTCCGCTGTAGAAGCTTTTGTCAAGAAGCAGTCCGCTTTTATCGGAAACAAGGTTTATCATACCTTGCCCGAAAGAATCTCGTGAGCCATTGCAAGGCTGAGAGTAAAGCTGTCAAAATAATCCTGCTCATTTATTACACAGCAGGGTGTATGCAGGTAGCGGCAGGGTACTGACACCGCACAGGTGCGGACTCCCCCACGGCTGATGTGTATCGCTCCGCTGTCGTTTCCTCCTGCGATAACTGTTTTTGTCTGGCGCTTTACGCCGATTTTTTCCGCAATGGATATTGAAAGCCTGTAAAGCTCCCTGTCATAGACCGTGCTTCTGTCCATATAGGATACCACTGGTCCTTCGCCGAGGATACAGCACCGCTTATCTCCCTCAGAGCAGGGAATATCCGCCGCTGTGGTGGCTTCAAGCACCAGAGCAAAATCGGGGGCGGTTTCAAAAGCTGCTGTCCTTGCACCACGAAGCCCTATTTCCTCCTGCGTTACAAAGGTGAAGGTGCAGTCGTATTCAAGGGCATTTTCAAGTATCATTGCAAGCATTATTGCAACGCCTGCTCTGTCGTCTATTGCCTTTGCCCTTATCATACCGCCCTTTGACTCATATCCGCAGGTGAAATATGCATAATCTCCCAATGAAACATACTTCTCTGCATCAGCCTTGTCAAGTGCGCCTATATCAATATAAAGCCCGTCGAATTTAGGGGCTTTTTCACGCTCCTCAGCTGACATATTGTGCACAGCCTTTGAGCCTACAGAGCCGCTTATGCCGCTTTCGAGAGTCACCTG
>JAGAJY010000155.1 GCA_017848125.1 Oscillospiraceae bacterium | reverse complement strand
GCAGGGCTTGCGGCAGAGAAAAAATTAGGAGATGAATAACAATGCTTGAAAAGCTTAAACAGGAAGTTCTGGAAGCTAATCTGATGCTCCCAAAGCATGGTCTTGTAACCTTCACATGGGGCAATGTTTCGGGAGTCGACAGAGAAAGCGGAATGTTTGTCATAAAGCCCTCGGGAGTTGAATATGACGGTATGACTGCTGACGATATGGTAGTCGTAAGTCTGGAAACAGGTGAAAAGGTGGAAGGAAAATACAAGCCCTCCAGCGATACACCAACGCACCTTGAGCTGTACCGAGCATTCAAGGATATCGGCGGTATCTGCCACACTCACAGCCGCTGGGCTACGTCCTACGCTATGGCAGGAGCAGGCATACTTCCTATGGGCACAACACACGCAGATTATTTCTACGGTGAGATCCCCTGCACAAGATATATGACGCCTGAGGAGATCGCAGGCGAATACGAAAAGGAAACAGGAAAAGTAATAATCGAAACCTTTAACGGTATCGACCCTATGACCATACCTGCCGTTGTTGTAATGAGTCACGGTCCATTCACATGGGGCAGCAATGCCGCTGAGTCGGTACATAATGCAGTTGTTCTTGAAGAAGCTGCATTTATGAACTACCATGCCGCAAGCATAAATCCCAAAATCGGACATATGCAGCAGGAGCTTCTTGATAAGCACTATCTCAGGAAGCACGGCAAGAATGCTTATTACGGACAAGGCTGACAGGCAGATATTTTACTGTAATTCCATATATCAAACCGCAGGAGGTGAAACTGGCTATGAACCCGAAAAGGAGCATTAAAATATCAGAGCGGCTTTCATTCAGCTTTGGTCTGCTCTTTGTTCTTCTGCTGATAATAATGCCGTTGACAGCGGGTACATATGCCTATAATCAAGGTATTTCCGATTACACGGAATACAGCACAGATACCTTGAAACACATCTCCCTTATGCTGAAAAACAACTATTCTGTATCTTCGGGCATTGAGGAGTTCACACGCTATGCCGAGTCACTTAGAAGTGAATTTGAACTGCCGTTCATAGGCTGTTTCGTGACTTCATCAGACAATTCTCAGATAAAGCTTATTGCTCAGGCAGTACAGCCTGATGAAATTAACGAATACATCGAGCCTTCCGCTTATTATTACAAAGATGTATCGCCTGAAATTACACAGCTGCTTTATAATGTTTATGAAAACGGCTCTGTTGTCAGTCATTCCGATATTTTCAGCGGCGAATACGGAGAAGTGCTTATCTGCTATACCGCATTACCCGACAGCAATAGCGAAAAGGCAATAATATGCGTAGGAGCGGATATTTCCCGAGCAAAACAAAATGCTTTTTCCGATGCGCTTATCATATCCCTGATAATTGCCGCCGTTACTGCTGTAATCGGTTCGATTTATATGAATCATATCAGCAGACGCTGTATCGTTCGTCTCAGACGGTTATCAGAAAATATCGGAGAATACACCAGAATCAAGGATCCCATAATCGCAGAGCAGCTAAGACAAATTGAAAAAGGCAATGACGAAATTGCTGTGCTGTCACAGCAGACAGCTGCAATGATAGCAGAACTGCAGAACCATATCAATAAGATAATGGAAATATCAAGTGAACTTCTAACTGCACACGAACAAGCAGAAAAATTCAGCAAACTTGCCCATGTTGACGCTCTTACGGGACTGAAAAACAAAATGGCTTACTATGAGACCGTAAACAGGATCGACACTCAGATAACTAACGCAACGGCGGAATTCGCATTCATTGTAATTGATCTGAATTTTCTCAAGCGTATAAATGACGAGTGCGGTCATAATTACGGCGATATAATGATAAAACGGCTGGCAGACCTTATTAAAGAATTCTTCCGTGATTACGATTCATTCCGTATCGGCGGTGATGAATTTGCTGTGATAATCGAAGGCGAAAGGTCAAAAAAAGCTTTGACTCTTGTTTCAAGTTTCCGGCAGCTTCTCACGGAAGGCAGTTCAGTCGGATATAAAAAATTCCCTTCTGCCGCTGTAGGCTGTGCAACCTACAGAGCAGGGATAGATGCGAATTCCAAAGAGGTGTTTGACCGTGCAGACAACGATATGTACGGCAACAAACTCCAGATGAAGGCTGTTCGCAAAGATTAGATTCGTTTCTTCATTTTTCCTTCTTTTTACAGCAGCACCATTGAATGCAATTATTGCTTCAATGGTGCTGTTGTTTTACTGACTATCAGTATTCAACGGGATATGCCTGATTGTCGGCATTGCTCTGCCTTATAAACGGTCTATGTGCTTTTTCATTGATTTTTCTTTTCTATGTTGTTGAGTTTTCGGTGAGTATATGATATAATGGAAAAGAATTGTCGGGCAGATCTGCCTGAAAAATTAGAATTTTGTGGAGGAAATTATGGAATTTAAAGAGTTACAAGAAATAGCGGTAAATACATTGAATGAAAGAAGACTATCAAAACTTGCAACAGCAGGTACAGTTGCGGCGGCATTTCTAACAGATAAAGGAAATGTATATACGGGAGTTTACATTGACGTTCCAGCAGGAATGGGATTTTGTGCAGAACACGCTGCAGCTGCAGCAATGATAACTGCGGGTGAGTCTAAAATAGTTAAAATGGTAGCAACCGGCGTTGATGATAATGGTTGTGGCTGTGCACCATGTGGTCGTTGTAGGGAATTTATCAATAGTATTCATGATGATAATTATTTATGTGAAGTGCTTTTAGAAGACGGAACAATTACGACCATTGGCGATTTGTTGCCATATAGGTTATAAAGACAAATTTCAATTTTCTGTTGACAACAGTTTATTCAGATATGAACCCGTGACGAATTGTTCTGTGTATCATATCAATTCGGGAAAACAGCCGCCAAAATATAAAATAAAGAAAAGGTAAAGTGTCAATAACAGACAAGCAAGAATATGACCGAGAATACAAAGAGGAAACGATAAATCCCGCAGATGAAACAGCTTTTTTCACAGCGAGCCGCAGAAGTCTGCAAATCGAATTATGATGGAGCAAAGGTTAATTTATGATGTTACAAAAGCGACCTAAACATTATAAAAGCAAAAATGAAAGTTCTCTTTCGAGAATCTGGGTTGATGTTGGCATACTAATAATCATTTTTTGGGTGGAAGTGGGTGTTGATGTTAAACAAAAGGCAAATATAACTGATGAATTGCCAAAACTTATATCAATCAATCCATTTTCCGCTTTGATTCTTTTTATTCTGTTTCATATCATATTTTTATTTACAAAATCTGTTATTTATAACAAGAGGAAACAAAATATAATGGAACATGGTAATGTAATTGAAGGCATAATAACAAACACAATAAACATTAAGGTTTTAAGTCGAACTCCCGGGGCTACATATAATTATAAGTACCACGTTCAGCTAAGTGACGGAAGAACAGTTAATACCGAAGTTTATTACAATGACTTTGTTAAGAATGATAATATAAGCAGCTGCACAGTTTATGAATATAATAACCATTATTATTTCACGGATTTCAAATAAGGGCAGAAGACAAGGCATAGAATAAATCAATCCTATAAATCATAGCTTAGAATATTTATCTCTCCTGCCTGCTTGTTCGGATTTTTCTCGCAAGCTCTGGGTGTCGATGCAGAGTTCTGTAAAACTTGTTTATCTTTATTCCGTTAATTTCGCAAAACTCGGATATTAAAATATATTTACTTCGTTTTCCCATTTGATTATTTTCCTTTCTATGCTGTTGAATTTTTGGGGAATATATGATATAATAGAAAAGAATTGTTGGGTAGGTCTGCCTGAAAAATAAGAATTTTGCGGCAAGGTGAAAGACGTTGAATTATGTAGAATATGGAAAAGAAAATAATGATGTAATTATCCTCTTACACGGAGGCGGTTTATCATGGTGGAATTACAAAGAAGTTGCTGAAAGACTGCAAACGGATTATCATGTGTTTTTGCCTATATTAGATGGTCATGCAGGCTGTGATAAAAATTTTACGACGATAGAGAATAATGCT
>JAGAJY010000154.1 GCA_017848125.1 Oscillospiraceae bacterium | reverse complement strand
TTTTTGGCGAAATTGTAAAATATTCCTAAAACGGAAAAAAATCCTGATTTGTTCTTGTAACTTTTGCGGAAATGTGGTACAATTAAAGCAATACTCATAATATGATCGGTGCATTGCGGATAAAACTGCGCCGAGAAACGGAGGAAACTTTATGATGACAGAAAGTCAGAAGACCAAGCTGACCGAATATGAGTCTGCCAAAGCGCCCTGTGCCGCAAGAGAAAGGCTGACTGCCCTTTTCGATGACGGCGTTTACACCGAAACTCTTTCGGGGCTTAAAGCAGGCGTTGTAACAGCTTACGGCTATATAAACGGCTGTCCTGCCTATGCATTTTCTCAGGACAGAACTGTGTCCGAGGGGGCAGTAAGCAAGGCTCATGCCGAGAAGATATGCAAAATGTTCGACCTTGCCGCAAAGAACGGTGTTCCCGTGGTTGGCATCTACGATTCCTGCGGCGCTTTTATCGAGGACGGAGCGGACGCCCTCAACTCCTACAGCGCAGTTCTCCTTGAAGCAGGCAATATTTCGGGTGTAGTTCCCGTTGTGTCCGTTGTATCGGGCGTCTGCGGCGGCAGTATGGCTGTTATCGCAGAAACCGCCGATTTTGTTGTAATGACCGAAAGCGCAGAGCTTTACGCCGCAGCAGGGGAGTCCTCCGACGCTGAATCTGCCGCAAAGAGCGGTGTGGTATCCGCTGTTGTTTCTGACGACGGTGCGGCTATGGAAACAGTAAGAAAATACCTTTCCCTTATGCCTCAGAACAATCTCTCCCCCCTTCCCGAGTTTGAATATGACGCTCCTGCGGCAGCTTCCTATGAGACAGCCGCAGAAAGCCTTTCGAGCATTGCAGACGCTGACAGCGTTCTGGAGCTTCGTTCGGGCTTCGGCACAGCCGTAACGGCTCTTTGCACAATAAGCGGAACAGCCGCAGGCGTTGTTGCTGTTGACAGCAAGAGCGGAAAGCTCACAGCAGACGACTGCTCCAAGATATCCGCATTTGTACGCCTCTGCGACGCATTCTCCGTTCCCGTGGTCACTTCCGTGGATACGGACGGCTTTGATATGAGCGGTGCTGAGTCTGTAAGAGCGGCGGCGAAGCTTTCGGGCGCATATGCCGAGGCTACCTGCGCAAAGATAGCTCTTGTAAGCGGCAAGGCGTGCGGTGCTTCCTTTATTGCATTCGCAGGTAAGAACGCTTGTGCGGATCAGGTTATCGCCCTTCCCAATGCGGTAATAGCTCCTATGGAGCCCGAAACTGCCGCAGAGTTCCTTTATCACGATAAATTAAAGGGTGCGGCTGACCTGTCTGCCGAGAGAAGCAAAATTGCCGCAGAGTATGCCGAAAACGAGGCTTCCGCATTTGCGGCGGCGGCAAAGGGCGCTGTTGACGAGGTGGTATCTCCCGAAAACGCACGCAGCGTTATCAGCGGAGTACTTGAAGTCACAGCAGGCAAGCGCCTTAACAAGCGTCTCCCCAAGAAGCACAGCGTTCATTCCCTCTGATAAAGTCACGTTATCACAGTGTACAGCATTTTAAAATAAAAATAATCCGAAAGGTCTGATAATAATGAAGAGATTTAATATCACAGTTAACGGCAAGGCTTATGATGTTGCTGTTGAGGAGGTAGGCGGCTCCGCTCCTATGGCTGCCCCCGCTCCTGCTCCTGCTGCGGCGGCTCCCGCACCTGCGGCTGCTCCCGCTCCTGCCGCACCTGCTGCTCCTGCTGTAGGAAACGGCACTCCCGTTAAAGCTCCTATGCCCGGCAATATCCTTGATGTAAAGGTAAATGTAGGCGACAGCGTTACCACAGGACAGGTGCTCCTCGTTCTCGAGGCAATGAAGATGGAAAACGACATCGTTGCCAACGCTGACGGAAAGATCACTTCCATCACAGTAAAGAAGGGCGACACCGTAAACTCCGACGATGTTCTCGTAACTATAGCATAAGCGAAAGGACAGGTTATTTATGGCTAAGGTAAAGATCACCGAAACAGTCCTCAGAGACGCTCATCAGTCGCTTATCGCAACAAGAATGAGCATTGACGAGATGCTCCCCATAATGCAGGAGATGGACAAGATTGGCTATTATTCCGCAGAGGTATGGGGCGGAGCGACCTTCGACTCCTGTATCAGATTCCTCGATGAAGACCCTTGGGAGAGACTGAGAACTATCAGAAAGGCTATGCCCAACACCAAGCTGCAGATGCTTTTCAGAGGTCAGAATATGCTGGGCTATCGTCATTACGCTGACGATGTTCTGGAGTATTTTGTACAGAAAACCGTTGCCAACGGTATGGATATTATCCGTATATTCGACGCTCTCAACGATATAAGAAATCTCCGCACATCTATCAGTGCGGCTAAGAAGGAGGGCGCTCACGCACAGGTTGCTATGTCCTTTACTCTGGGCGATATTTTCACAGACGACTACTATGTGAACTACGCAAAGCAGTGCGAGGAGGAGGGTGCGGACTCTATCTGTATCAAGGATATGGCTGCTCTTATAACTCCGTTCAGAGCCGCTTCTCTTACAAAGGCGCTTAAAGAAAATATCGGTATCCCTGTTCAGATACACACACATTACACATCGGGTCTGGCTTCAATGTGTCTGCTTAAGGCTGTTGAAAACGGCTGTGACGCTATTGATACGGCTATGTCCCCTCTGGCTCACGGCACATCTCACACTCCTACAGAGTCTATGGTTGCCGCACTTCAGGGCACAGAGTACGATACAGGACTTGACCTTGTTAAGCTTACTGAGATCAGAGATTACTTTATGAAGCTGCGCAAAAAGTATATGGACAGCGGTCTGCTTGACCCCAAGATGCTTGCGGCTGACGCTAATGCTCTTATTTATCAGGTTCCCGGAGGTATGCTCTCTAACCTTCTTTCCCAGCTTAAGCAGGCAGGCAAGGAGGATCAGCTGGAGGACGTTCTCAGAGAAGTTCCCAGAGTAAGAGCGGACGCAGGCAATATTCCTCTGGTTACTCCCTCCTCTCAGATCGTGGGTACACAGGCTGTATTCAATGTTATCAACGGCGAGAGATATAAGATGGTAACAAAGGAGTTCAAGGACGTTGTGGCAGGCAAGTACGGCAAAACACCTACGCCCATTGACCCTGAGTTCAGAAAGTCCATTCTCAAGGGTGAGGAGTCCATTGAGTGCCGTCCTGCCGATCTGCTGGCTCCCGAGCTCAGCAAGCTGAGAGAGGAATGTGCAGAGTGGCTGGAGCAGGAGGAAGATGTTCTGACCTATGCTATGTTCCCGAAGATCGCTCCCAAGTTCTTTGAGAGCAGAAGAAACAAGAAGTTCGGAATTGACGGAAAAAACTCCGATTCTGAGAAGAAGATACACATAGTTTAATTGACTGAAGTGAAGTTCGTTGACAATTTTTGTTGAAATACCCTGTATGGGGTGCTATTGTAAACCAAATTGTTGATTTAACGGCTTGAAAAAACGAAAAAATCCCCCGAAATGCAGGATTCAGAATTATGAACTGCATTTCGGGGGATTTTTGCTTAATATATTCACATTACGAAATTGTTAAAACGGGGATTTTTTTGCAAAAAACGTTTGATTTTTATTTTGTTGTGCAAAATGACGGAGGGTATAATTTACATATAATGTATGTTTTGGGCTTGGTTGACGTGATTATGAATAAAGTTGTCAATTTTTAGGGGCGTTTTGGGTGGGGTGTATGAGGATATTGAGATTTTTGGGGCGACTTTGGGAATATGATATGTTTTTGTGTGTTGATGGTCAAAATATTGCACAAATGTTCGTCTTTGCAATATTACATTAACAATTATCATCTGACTGTTATACAGTCATTTTAATTCATCTGCGGTTACTTCCGTGTTTATCATTATATCCCGAATAAGCTTTTCTGAATCAAATGCAAGCTTTTTGGCTGACAATCTGTTTTCTGTCGCTTGTACTGACTCAATAATGTTTTTAACTGTAAGGATATACTGTTCACGGCGGTCTGCTTTCAGCAGCTTATCATAATCAATAGGCAGTCTGATATCCGCATATCTGTTTTTATAGCTGATATATCTTCTGATTTTGCCGAAGCCTTTAGCTGTCAGTTCATTAGGATAGCAGTTTACTATGATGCCTATTTCACCAAGAACGGGAGTATAATCCGAGATATTTATATCAGATAATCTGCTCTTTATTATTCTGATATTATGCCCGAGGATAGTCCCTGCAGAGGAATCTGCTTCATAGGAAAGGAATATGGGCATATTAGTATATCCCAACTTTATTGTGTGCGGTGAGGTTTGATAGTATATCCTAAAAATGTGTCTTCTATAAATCCAAATGCTTCAAGTGAGTTAACAGCAGATATTATTGATTCTTCCGAAAATCTTGCCGCTTTATCCTCTGACCACATTTTAAACTGTTTTATTATATCTGAAAGTTTGAGATTTACGTTTTGCTGAATTAAATATAAAGCAGTTCCTGCTCCTTCAACAGCTTGAATAGATTCCAGATTATTTGTAAACGCTGCTGCTTGCTTTATGAATGGAATATAAAACTCTAACTTTTCCTGTGTTGTGCGGCTTACCAGTTTTTTCATAAGTATTGTATATGCTTCTTCGGTTGTATTAACGTTATGATAACGCTGGTATGCCTGAATGTTTGTCGAAATAACTTCGATCGAATGGTCGCAAGGACCGTATTGAGCTTTTTTAAAATGAAAGTAGTCTGTGCCTGATAAAATATTCATAAAGTATGCTGTTTGCTGTAAACTTATTTTATTAAACCGTTCCTTTGATAAATTGAATTTTATGTTCATCAACACTAATGCAGATAAAGATAATTTAGGCTCGTCAGCTGATACAGCACGAAAATTATGAGAAGGTTCATATATAAGTATATCGACCTGTTCGCTTATGCTTTCCAATTTTTGAATTATTATCGCTTTTACATCTGACCATACAAGTCCGCCGTTGCCGCTTCCGAGAGGAGGGATTGCGATTGACGAAATGTTGTTTTCCCGAATGATTTCTATAAGTGCGTCCAGCCCTGAAATGATATATTCCATTTTTGATTTTTCACGCCATTTGTTTTTTGTTGGAAAATTGATTATTATTTTATCGCCCGTATCGTAGCAGTGAAGCTTTCCGGGGATAAGCCTGTTGCTTTTGCATAGTTTTTCATAGTCTTTGTACATTTCGGGGTATTGCATTTTAAATTGATAAGCAATACCCTTGCCCATATAGCCTTCACAATTAACTGTATTTACCAATGCATATGCATCGGATTTCAGCAGGTCACCTGTGACAAATTTAAACATAGCTTATCCTCCTTTCGATTTTAAAAGTATTTTGGGTTTATATTGATATATGGCGGGTTAAACGCTTTGTTATTTTGACGCAGCGTTTTTGCAACAAAGAATTTGTTTTCAGCATTTTTAACTATAATAGAATTAAAACATTCAATTTGTATAGGGTCAGGCGATAAACACTCTGCCATTCGCACTTGATTACGATATCGTTCGGTTATTCCGATAGGGAGATCGTCTGTTTTCTTTAGTTCCATTGTATCCCAATCTATATGCTCTATACCCTCAGTATAAGGGTAAATATTTGGTTGTTCTGTTGATGTGGGATGTAATGGGAGTACAGAAAAATTGTTTTGCTGAGCAAAGCTTCTTTTAAGACATAAATATATAAACTCTTTGTCTTTATTGTTATCTTTAACATATGTATCATATCTTGTATGAATGTGAAAATGAAACGGTATAAAGCTTTCAAGCCCAAGCCTGTCTCGTCCAAGCAGTATTTCGTGATTTGCGGTATCAGTAAATTCAAGCTGTGCTTTAATTAAAGCGTTTCGGGATAATAATCCATACTGCACTATAGATTCGAAACAGTCTATTGTTGTTAAATGATATAAGAGCTTCCCGTCTTTAATTTGCATTGAAATAAATTATAATTATATCACAGACATTTTAGCATTTCAATAGATTTAATGTTTTTTGTGCATATGTGGATTATAGGGCTGTTTGTGCTGATGAAAAAACATATGCAAGCGGTTGCTTTTACAATCATTTATTGTTATGGTTTGGCGTATAATCCGAGATATTTATGTCAGATAATCTGCTCTTTATTATTCTGATATTATGCCCGAGGATAGTCCCTGCAGAGGAATCTGCTTTATAGGAAAGGAATATGGACATATCTGTATCAGTCCCATTCAACAGGTCCGCTTTCGGGTTTATTGTCATAAGGATCGGCTATTATGTCATAAACATAGTTATTACCGTCCCACTTCATAGTATTCACCTTGCCGCTGACCTCGGGGTATGTATAAAGGTCGAGCTTTGATGCAAGATTGATTGATGTTGCCCGGAAGTCCTCGCCGAATTTATCCCTTTCATTAAAGAATAATTCCTCAGGCACTTCTCCCCATTCATAGAATCCTCCGAGAGATGATGAGGGGGAGGAGATTTCAACACGGCAGTGCTTATCAAGCCAGAAAATTTCTGCACCCCAATCTGACGGATAGCTGTTATCATTCTTCCAGAAAAGATGCTTGCTGTCACCGTTGTCAATAACAAGGGGGGCAGAGTAGCTGCCGTAGCCGCAACTGATTTGGAACATCAGATTGTTTTCGTCAGAAAAATACAGTCTATTGTTCAACGCCTCCTCCGCTGTATCACCGTAGAGATATTCGGGAATACGCATTTCAACCAGTCGGCTGAAAGCATTTTTTTCTGTACCGTCATCATCTATATAATATACTGATGTTACAATTGCTGTATCATAGGTTTTCTGCTCTACTGAATAAGGCACAATGACATACTCTGCCATACAGAGATAATATTCATTTTTACCGTCAAGATCAAAATCGTCCTCAACATAGGAGCAGGTGGGGGAGGACTCATCAAATGAATATTTAAAATATCTTTCGGCAAAATCTGCTGCATCTGAATAGTCCTCGGAATCAAAATAACGTAAATAACTCTCATCAGCCAGTGCCTTATATTTCTCAGCCATATCGGTTCTGCGCCTTGCCTTAAGTGCGTCAATATCGCATATTGCAGGGACGCCCTCTTTTATCTCGGGCTCATAAAGCTCAAAGCAGCGTTCTCTTCGTAGGTCAACGGTCGTTTCTGTAGTTGTGCTTTCGGAAGTAATCTCCTCGGCAGTTTCGGTTGTTGATTCTGTTGTTTCGGCAGCTGTACTTTCAGCTGTAGAAGCAGATTCCGCAGAAACTTCGGCGGCTGAGGTCAGTTCTGTGCTCTCGGCTGCCGAATCTGAAATTGCCGTTTCGGATACGGCAGGCTCGCTGTTTCCGCCGCAGGCAGCTAACATAAGGGTCAGAAGGAGTGCTGCGGTTATTCTTTTGTTTTTCATTCCTATCTCTCCATATACTGTATTCGGAAACATTATGCCAAAACTTTTCAAGGAATTATCTAACATATACATTTCCAAAATATATTATATCACATTATGATGGGCGGTGCAACTGTTCTGTGAAACATAATTTTGAGATACCCATATTTTTGCACGGATTTTACAAAAATATAATTGAATTTCACATCTGTTTATGTTATAATTATTTTATAGTGTTAAAAAATAATCGGGAATGAGGTGTTCTGCGAGGAATACCGTTTCCTGCTGAAAGGATTGATCATAAATGGGCAAGGCTCTTATTATCGGCTGCGGCGGCGTAGCAAGTGTTGTTATTCACAAGTGCTGTCAGAATTCCGAGGTGTTTGAGGAAATTATGATAGCTTCCCGTACAAAGTCCAAGTGCGACGCACTTAAGGACAAGCTTTCGGGTCAGACAAAGACTAAGATCTCAACGGCTCAGGTAAATGCTGACAAGGTTGAGGAGCTTGTGGCTCTTATGAAGGAGTTCAAGCCCGATATCTGCATAAACGTAGCGCTCCCTTATCAGGATCTTACCATTATGGACGCTTGCCTTGAATGTAAGGTTGACTATGTGGATACCGCTAACTACGAGCCTGAGGACACCGCTAAGTTTGAGTACAGCTGGCAGTGGGCTTACAGGGAGAGATTTGAAAAGGCAGGCATAACCGCTCTTCTGGGAAGCGGCTTTGACCCGGGTGTTACAGGCGTTTTCTGCGCTTATGCTCAGAAGCACTATTTTGACGAGATACATTATATTGATATTCTTGACTGCAATGCGGGCGACCACGGATATCCTTTTGCTACAAACTTCAATCCCGAGATAAACATCAGAGAGGTTTCCGCTAAGGGCTCTTACATTGAGAACGGCAAGTGGGTCGAGACTGAGCCTATGGAGATAAAGAGAGTTTACAACTTCCCCGAGGTTGGCGAGAAGGATATGTATCTGCTTCACCACGAGGAGCTGGAGTCGCTGGCGCTGAATATCAACGGTATCAAGCGTATCCGCTTCTTTATGACCTTCGGACAGTCTTACCTTACTCATCTGAAATGCCTTGAAAATGTCGGTATGACCTCAATTGAGCCTATCAACTACAACGGTATGGAGATAGTTCCTCTCCAGTTCCTTAAGGCTGTTCTGCCCGACCCTGCAAGTCTGGGGCCCAGAACAAAGGGAAAGACCAACATCGGCTGCATTATGCAGGGTGTTAAGGACGGCAAGCCTGTCAACTACTATGTTTACAATGTGTGCGTTCACGAGGAGTGCTATGCGGAGGTAGGCTCTCAGGCTATTTCCTACACCACGGGTGTTCCTGCTATGATAGGCGCTATGATGGTTATGACAGGCAAGTGGAAGAAGCCCGGTGTTTACAACATTGAGGAGTTTGATCCCGATCCCTTTATGGAGGCTCTTAACAAGTGGGGGCTTCCCTGGAAGGAATCCTTTGACCCTGAGCTGGTGGATTGAGAAACAGTATAAAAAGCTCACCTCACAGAGCCATTCGGCTTTGTGGGGTGAGCTTTGAGTTTTCTGTTAATACTAAGCACCAATTAAAAACTATACAAAAAATCGAGCATAATCTTGCGTATATGGATTAT
>JAGAJY010000153.1 GCA_017848125.1 Oscillospiraceae bacterium | reverse complement strand
CTTCTCGCTCCCGGCTTCGAGGCTATCAAGGCTACAGTTAAGGAAAAGATGGAGCTTTTCGGTTCTGTAGGCAAGGCTTAATCGGAACTCTGTAAAAAAGTTTATCCTCCGTACCCTTTCGGGTGCGGAGGATTTTTTTATAATTTTAGCAATTCTCTTTTTTTAATGTTGAATTCTTCCTCTGTTATTACTCCCGAATCAAGCATTTCCTTGTATTTGGACAGCAGGTTAAGATTTTCAAGTTCAGCAGTCTTTTTTTCGTTTTCTTGGATTTTTTGAATTGCAGAATCGTTTTGCCGTTTTACTTCTTTGGCAGATAAACCACAAACACAGGTAGTTACATAAGGAGCATTCATTCGACCGCAGCTACATTCCCAATAGTTTTGCTGTCTTTTTCTTTTTCGATCCTCTTCGTCTGCAATTGCTGAAAGATTTGACGGCTTGTTTGAAGTAGGTGGAATATATGGGGGTTTAGACAGTGCCACCAAAAATGCTATTATTCCAAAAAAGAATCCCCACAAAAACCAACGCTCGTCATAACCCTTATTAGTTATGACTGCTTGAGTTGCATAACCCCAGACTATCGAAACAATAATGATAAATATAAGTGTTGCTATATCCATTTTCCTCACCCTTTCACAAAAATTGCCTAATCAGATAGGCTCTGTAATATATTATAATCTAATAAGATGTATTTGTCAATAATTATAATCAAAAATGGTAAAATAGATAAAAAGAGAGGTGTCTGATATGGCATTTTACCAAAGGATAAGAGATTTGCGTGAGGACAGCGATAAAACACAGAGCGATATTGCCGCTTACTTGCAGACTTCCACTCAGCATTACGGGAAGTATGAAAACGGCAACGCAGAGATCCCCTTTGAACGAGCAATTCTCCTTGCCAAATACTACAACGTAAGCCTTGACTACATTGCAGGGCTGACAAACAACAAGCGTGGTCTTTCCGCAGGCGACCTTTCCGACAGTCAGCAGGAGCTGCTGCGGTTTGCGGAAAGCATGACCGAGGAAGAAAAAAAGAGTATTTCGTGTCTTGCGGAAAAATTAAACAGGCTGTGAAGCAATTCGGTTGAGTTCGCTTCACAGCCTGTTTTTAATATAAAACGGTGCCGAAAATTCTTCGGCACCGTCGGTTTGGTTGATTTTATCAGTCAAGAACGAAAGAATAATTCTTGGAAATGTCAGCCTTGAAGGTATAGCGTCCGTTATCATCAAGAGTAATGCTTTCAATAACGCTGCTGCTTGACTTTCTTCCCTTGCAGATGTTACCTGTTCTGCCTGCGTATTCCTCGCCGAGATCAATGGTTATTTCAACATATGAAGGATAGCTGTCAAAATCACGGTTGGAGTTTGTGTCGATAAGGGTCATATCGGAGTCATAGCTGAAAACGTAGGAGTGGGGGAGTGCGGCTGCGATATACTTTGAAACATCTTCCTTGAAGTTTACAAGAATAGTAACATCACAGTCAGGCATTGTAAAGCTTCTGCCGTTAAGGGAAACTCCGCCGTTTACACATTCCATAGAGTCAAACACATAGCCGGAATCAGCCTTTTCAAAAACTGTAACTGATGTGCCTGCGTATGCTGTGCCGTGACTTGCATATGCTGTGCCGTGTCCGTCAGTGATAACGGTGATCTTATGAGCGGATTTTTCTGCGCCCTTGAAAACTGCCTTTACAGATACATCATTTGCAGGCATAGTGAAGGTGCAGGGATTCTCATAGATTTTTTCTGTTGTTGAAACGGAAGTGTTGTCAAGATAGGAAGCGAAATCCTCCATAAGCTTGCCGTAGTCCTCAGAGTCAATGTCAATGAAAATTCCGTTTGTGTCTGTGAACAGATCCTCGTAATCGTCCTTGTAGGAATCCTCGGTAACAACGGAAACTCTTACGTTGCTGTCAACAAACTTGTCGATCCAGGTTTCCATTGAATAGTGATTGCTGTCGGGATCGTCCTTGTAATCATAATAGCCTTCGTCGGTAAGAAGGAAGATGTAGTTGTTTACAGAGCCTGTGGGAAAGTCAAGTTTGCCGTCGCTTGTCAGAAGCTGAGAAAATGCGTCGGTAGGAGTTTCGTCATAGCCGCTTCCGTCGTTGATCTTATCAAATTCGGTAATAGCTTCATTAACATCGCTTGTCCAATGGGAGCCATTGGCAAAGGTTACATAATTTGTTGTTTCGGGATAATGCTTTGCGTCGCTGTATTCGATAAGTGCAATATTAAGACCCATATCCTTTGCGTCAAGAGCTTTTACAAGATTTGTAAGGTTATCTCTTACATCGGCTATTTCATCGCTCATAGAGCCTGATGTGTCAACAACGAAAACAACGCTTGCTGTTTTGGAGTAGCCTGAGGTCGTGATCTCCCAGTAGTCAAATTCCGCACCGCTTCCGGGATTTGCATTCAATGTAACAGGTGCACCCGCAGTCTGTGACGAAACGGACGCAGAAGCAGTACCGTTGCCCTCTGTTGTGCAGCTTACACTGTAGCTGTCAGCAGCCATTACCGAAGCGGACATTGAGGTCATACAAGCAGCTGCGGATAAAACTGCAAGACCCTTGCTGAATTTGCTGAATTTCATTTTTTGATCCTCCTGAAATAATGATTTCTGTACCGATTGTAAAATAACAACAGATTATCAGAGTGAAAAAATACAAAGTGTATATAATAACAATGATAATATTATACCATTTATTATTATAATTGTCAACAGTAAATGGAAGTAAAATTTAATGAATTTTACAGATAATAATAAGAATTATTTGACAGTGATGTTATTATTGCCAAAATATCCGTAATATGTTATAATAAACAGACAGGAAATAAAAACAAATCAGGTGAAAAAATGCATCAGAATGAAATACTGAAAAAATATTTCGGCTACGACAGCTTCCGACAGGGACAGGACGAGCTTGTTTCAAGCATACTTTCGGGACGGGACACTCTCGGCGTAATGCCAACAGGCGCAGGAAAATCCCTCTGCTATCAGATACCTGCCCTTATGCTTGAGGGCATAACCATAGTAATATCGCCCCTTATCTCCCTTATGCAGGATCAGGTGGGGGCGCTTGTTCAGTCGGGCATAAGAGCCGCATATATAAACAGCAGTCTGACTATGAATCAGCTTTACACCGTTATCAGAAACGCCGAAGCAGGAGTATATAAGCTTATCTATGTTGCCCCCGAGCGGCTTACCTCCGAGGTTTTTCTCAGCTTTGCCAAAAAAGCGAAAATCTCAATGATAACCGTTGACGAGGCTCACTGCATTTCTCAGTGGGGACAGGATTTCAGACCGAGCTATCTGAACATTCCGCAGTTTGCCGCAGAGCTTCCCCAAAGACCCATAATGACCGCATTCACCGCAACCGCAACCGACCGTGTAAGAGAGGATATTTCACGGCTTCTCTGCCTTAATGACCCCTTTACCCTTGTAACAGGCTTTGACAGAAAGAATCTTTATTTCGAGGTGCGCCGTCCCTCAGATAAATCAGCTGATTTAAAGCGGCTTATCGCCGATTATGACAAGGAAGGCAGAACGGGAATAGTTTATTGCTCCACACGAAAAAATGTGGAAGATGTCTGCCAAAGGCTCTGCGACAGCGGGTTTTCCGCAACACGCTATCACGCAGGACTTTCCGAGGAGGAGCGCAGAGCCAATCAGGAGGATTTTATCTATGACCGCAAGCGGATAATGGTTGCCACAAACGCTTTCGGAATGGGTATAGATAAGTCAAACGTGACCTATGTTATCCACTACAATATGCCAAAGGACGTGGAAAGCTACTATCAGGAGGCAGGACGTGCAGGACGTGACGGCTCACCCTCGGATTGTGTTCTTCTCTACAGCGGACGTGATGTTGTTACCGCCGAATTTCTCATAAACAAAAGCTATGAGGACTCCGAGCAGGAGGCTGAAATTGCCGAGGAAACACGCCGCCGTGACCTTAAAAGGCTTCGTGATATGACCTTTTACTGCACCTGCGGCGATTGCCTGAGAGGATATATACTGAAATACTTCGGAGAAAAAGCACCTCACGAATGTAACAGCTGCTCGGTCTGCTGCTCGGACTCGGAGGAAACTGATGTTACCGTGGAGGCTCAGAAAATTCTTTCCTGCATTTACCGTGCGGAACAGAAATACGGAGTAAAGACCATATGCGATATTCTCCGTGGAAGCAGTTCGGAAAAGCTTTTAAATGCACGGCTTGACAAGCTTTCCACCTACGGCATTATGAAGGATACCTCGGAAAAGCGTATCAGACGAATCGAGGAACGGCTTGAAACAATGGGCTATATCCGCCGCACAGAGGGGGATTATCCCGTGTTAAAGCTTGACAATTCAGCCCTTTCGGTACTAAGGGGCGAAAAGACCGTCAAGGCAAGACTGCCTGAGGAAACTGTGAGAAAGAAGGAGCAGACCGTTTATTCGAGAGACCCCAAGCTTATGGAGATACTGAAAGCCATTCGTCAGAAAAGGGCTTCGGTCATGGGAGTGCCTGCCTATTTCATATTCACCGACGCAACTCTTGCGGATATGTGCGAAAAAAGACCTGTTACAAATGAACAGTTTCTGGGAGTGTCTGGCGTGGGAAGCGCAAAGCTTGAACGCTACGGCAATGAGTTTATGAACGCAATAAGGGAATACTGCGAAGCTTCTCCCGAACAGGCTCCCACAGTTGTGAAAAAAGCTCCCAACCGACTTAAAACCGACGCTGACAGAAAGCAGGCGGCAGAGGAGCTTAAAAAGGGCATAGCCGCATTTGAGCCTGCACAGGAAAGTATGCACATAACCGCCCTTGTATCGGGAATGATAATCGCCGCAGAAGCGAATATATCGGCGGCGAATCTGAGAACAGCGGTTTATGACTGGCTTATTTCGGAAAATTTCCTGCAAATCGTGACTGATGACGAGGGAGAGAGCCGAAAGGGAATCACCGAGCGTTCGGGGGAGATAGGCATTTATGAGGAAGAAGTGACCGCAGCGTCGGGAAAAAAATACACCCGTGTGCTGTACAGCACACAGGCGCAGAGATACATAGCGGAAAATATCGCCGCTCACTTGTGATATTTTCCGTTAGCGGCGATGGACATGGCACGGTAAATCTGTTCAAGGAGCATTACCCGTGCAAGCTGATGAGGGAAGGTCATAGGCGACATTGACAGTCTGAGGGCGGCGGCGTTTTTCACCTTGTCCGAAAGCCCGAAGGAACTGCCGATAACGATACTCAGGGAGCTTTTTCCCTCAATGCCGAAGCCGCTGAGCCTTTCGGAAAGCGCCTCGCTTGACATCATTTTACCCTCAATGCACATAGCAATAATTGTGTCATTACCTGCGGCAGAAAGGATCTGTGCCGCCTCGGAGTCCAGAGCCGCCGAAATGACCTTTTCCGACGGATTATCGGGCAGACGGTGCTCGGGAAGCTCTGTTACCTTTATCCTGCAGTAAGCCCCAAGACGCTTTATGTATTCGGCGCAGGCTTCACGTAGATAGCTTTCCTTCAGTTTTCCTATTACAATGAGATTGATGTTCAGCATATTTTATCACCTACAAAACAATTTCCAGCACCGCCAGAAAAAGCGGCTGATGGAGCGCATAAAAAATCAGACTGTGCCGCCCTATAAATTCAAGGGGCGGCATTGAAATTTCATAGAACCAACGGGGGAATTTCCCGTCCTTAACAGGTCTGTACAGTGCATATCCCGACAGGAAAATAAAAATGAACGGTATCACGGGAAACCAGTCCATACTACGGAAGCCCTCGCTTCTGATTCCTATGGGATAAAGATAATCGGACATCTGCGGCGGCGTGATATGTATATCGGTGATCAGCAGATGAATAACGCTGTCTGTATGAAAATCACGAAAAGCTGCCCAAAGGAGTACCGAGCAGATAAACAGCACCTTCGGCGGGATCCTGTCAATAAGCGGACGCAGCAGACCCGTTATGACCATACAAGCACCGAAGCAGCTGAGAACGCCGAAAACTATAAGCTGAGAGGGCATAAAAACCGATGTAACGGCGGTTATCAGCCAGCCCACTATGTATAAAAACGCACCTCGTCTGACGGTGTCACGGGAGAAGCCCGAGCACATTCCCGAAACTGCGAAAAGCACCCACAGAAAACAGATGTGAACAAATTCCACAGGCGGTTTATGTGGTGTAAGCCAATACGGCAGAGAAACACCGTAAAAGAATCTCAGGTCATACAGCAGATGATAGAGCATAACAAGTATCATAGCACCGCCTCTTAAAATATCGGGGGCGGGTATTCTTTTGGATTTTTCTGAAATATCCTTGCAGAGAACACTCATATCCTTTCACTTCCTCATTTCTATTATAGCCTACATCACACTCAGAGGTATTAACATTCTGTTAAATCGGCATATGTGTGACTCGCCGAGATTTAACAGAATGTTAATACTTTTGCTTGGCATATAAAGTATAATATAAGTAAGGAAGTGAAGGTATGAATACACTTTTGGGCAGAACGCTTGACATTATAGCCGCCAAGGAAGCCTATGACAGCTCCTGCAAAAGGATATTGGCGAACAAGGAAATTGCCGCAAGGATTCTGAAAGCAGTCGTTCCCGAGTATGAAAACAGCACTGTAAAGGAAATAATATGCTATATCAGCAATGTGTCTATAGGCGAATCCCCCGTAGATGCAGACTCTCTGCCGCCCGATATTAAATCGGACAACAGCGAGGATACCACTATAACCGAGGGTACAAGGACATTTGATATAAAATTTACCGCAAAAGCGCCTGCGTGCGATAATACGGAAATAAATCTTATTATCAACCTTGAAGCCCAGAGGAAATTCAATCCGTCGTATTCTCTGCTTAAAAGAGGGATATATTATTGCAGCAGGCTGATATCATCTCAGCTTGGCACGGTTTTCCGCAGGTCGGATTATGATAAGATACAAAAGGTATATTCTATCTGGGTGTGTACAAATCCTGCGGAGAAATTCAGAAATACCATTAACAGATATTCTATGGCAGAGGAATGTTTGTATGGGTCAAGCAAGGCAGATGATGCCGAGTATGATCTTCTCACTCTGATAATGGTGTGTCTGGATAACGGAAAGGTCTCACAGGGCAATGAGCTGATAGAGCTTTTATCGACCATATTTTCCCCCGTGATAAGATCCTATGATAAGAAAAAGATAATGGAAGAAAAATTCAATATCCCCATGACCGAGAATATAGACGAGGAGGTAGAAGCTATGTGTAATCTCAGCGAAGATATCTATGACAGGGGTATAAACAAAGGCATAGAAAAGGGTATAGAAAAGGGTATAGAAAAGGGTATAGAAAAGGGTATAGAAAAGGGCAGAGCCGAAGGCATAGAAAAGGGCATAGAAAAGGGCAAAGCCGAGGGAATGGCAGAGCTTCTGAGAAATATGATTTCCGACAAAATCAAGGAAAACGAATCCGACGAAGAAATACTTCGTGAGCTTGGCAGATACGGCGCTGAAAGAGAGCTTATAGAAGAAATCCGCAGGGGATGTTCTGTCGAATCGTAAAATTCTGCGGTAGTTTCGTATCCGAACGAGGAGGTAGAAGCTATGTGTAATCTCAGCGAAGATATCTATGACAAGGGTATAAACAAAGGCATAGAAAAGGGCATAGAAAAGGGTATAGAAAAGGGCAAAGCAGAAGGCAAAGCAGAAGGCAGAGCCGAGGGAATGGCAGAGCTTCTGAAAAATATGATTTCCGACAAAATCAAGGAAAACGAATCCGACGAAGAAATACTCCGTGAGCTTGGCAGATACGGCGCTGAAAGAGAGCTTATAGAAGAAATCCGCCGTGAATGTTCTGCCGAATCGTAAAGCATTGTACGATTTTATGAATAACAAGACCGTCTGACCGATTTTCGGCAGACGGTTTTTCTTTGCAATAACCATTTAACAAAAACCGCCCCCGAAATCAAATTCCGTGGGGCGGTTAACGTATTCACTTTAAAATATCAAGTTCATCTATGTGATGAATGAACATAAACATCACATGCAAGTCATCATCGGCAGAAGCGAAGGGTTTGAAGAATCCCTCGTCCATAGTAAAGCCGTTCTTTAAATAGAATTTTTCGGCAGAGGGCAAAGGTCTTAAATAAATAGCTTTTATACCCAAGCCCGACACGGACATATTGTATATTTCGGAGATAATACTTTCCAAAATCCACGCAGAAATCGGTTTTCCTTCAAAAAACAAATCCTGATACTGTGAATCAATGGCGAACATATTTATTTTTACTGCAGGGATACCACAAAGCACCTCGTAATCTTCGTCCTCTTCATCTCTGTAAAAATATGGCAAAGAGGAGGCTTCCAAAGTGTAGTAACCAATCAGCCTGTTATTGCTGTTGTCCTTTATTATGTAGGTAACACCATTGCCGTTCCGAATGTCAACAAGTGCATCATTTTCAAGGTAATCGGCAAGACCTGCTTCGGGGTAATGATTTCCGCATATAAATCCTTTTGTCTGCGCCTTATTATCTTCTGAAAGAAGTGCAACGGTATAATCGAAGGTTTTGGTTTCTCTGCGTTCGCTGACAAGCATTATGCTTTCTTAAACCTCTGAGCCGATTTATGGCACATTTCGATAAATTCTTTTGAAACAACATTCTGATTGGCTTTTCTGATAAACTCAGCACTTTTATCCGCAGGGATAACGGGCAGAGCTTTTTTCATAAGCTTGTTGATTTTAATAACTGCCATAAAAACACCTCCTGTATAATAAAACCTTCTGCTGTTATTATACCACATAAAACTATATTTGTCAACCAAGTTTACAAAAACCGCCCCCCGAAATCAAATTCCGTGGGGCGGTTAACGTATTCACTAAAAATATCAATTATTGGCAAATCAATCTACAATTCAATCCCGATAAAATAGTATCTAAATCGGTTAACACAATTTTTACACCTCTGTCGAAATACAATCTCAGAGCTTTTCTGACAATTGAGTTTAGCTCTTCTGAAAGCTTTCGGTCAATTGTTACCCGAACTGTGTTTTTTGAAATGCGGTATTCAGAAGCTATGTAATCAGAGGTGACAGGGCATAAATTCTGAATGAGAAAAGCAGTTTCTCTGCCGTTTACATAACCAAATCTGATGCCGTCAAATTTACCGTTGTAGCGAGTCATTTTTTCGGAATAAAGCTTTCTGTATTTTTCTATTCTTGATGATATCGGAATAAGCCAGCACAAGCCGTCCTTTTCATAGCAATAATAACAAGGTCTGCCGTGCTTGCCGAGAATAGCGTCTTCCTTATTCTCCATAAGTCCGCAGTTTTTGAATTTTTCGTAATATTCGTCTTTAATAAAATAGAAATATCCTGTTTCCATTTTTCACCTTATAAAAATATTGCTCTGCAAAAGCAGAGCAAAAATATTTGTCCCCCGACCATTTATAAGCCGCATATCGGGGAGCGGAAATATTTGTCCCTGTACCTTTTATAAAGCCGATATACAGTCCCGACACAATAATGAGCATAATTGCTCACTATTATTATACACCGAATTATCCCCAAATTCAATATGCTTTTTTCACAATTTCCGTTGCCGTATTTTAGTTTCATTAAACAAACAAAAACCGCCCCCCGAAAGCAAGTTTCGGGGGGCGGCGAATCACGCATTTACTTAATAATACCAAGCAGATAAGCGGGAGAGGTAAGCTTACATTCTTTCATATGTTCAACTATCCTTGAAACGGAATTGTTTCCGTGAGTAAAGCTTCTGTCCACATAGGAAATAGCCATTTCTATCTGCTCGTTAACAGGCGTATAGCGAACAGCAACCGCAGGGATAAGGCATTTTATAACCGCAAGCTCTGCCGCAAAATAGCAGTAATTTTCAAAAAGCGAGTGAGAATTGCTCTTGTATGGCATTTCATTGGTGATATAGAGATTCAGAGCAATATTCCTCATAAATTCGGGAGTTCCGCTGAAATGCTCTCTGAAAATATCCATACCCTTATCAAAAATCTCCTGACTGGGTATGCCGTTATCGAAAACCGAATTAAAAATAGTTGACCCTCTTATTTTTCTCAGCAAGCCTGCGGAAAAGTTTGCTTTTAGAGAAAGATTGGGCTTTACAGCTTCAAGCTTTTCGATCTGCTGAGGGTTGTTCAGCAGAGGCTTAAGAGCCTTGATTATTTCGGGAATACGGTCGTGCTGTCCCTTTTTTATATATTCATCAAGCTTCTGAGCCGCCATTGCTCCGAGAACAACAGAGGTTTCAAGGCTTCTGCTTCTGTCCGAAAGTATCTCATAGAAAAAGTCAAAAAGAACATCTTTGTATTTAAGAGCAGGCGTATTGGTTTTAGATATGATGGAATCCGCCTTAACATCTGTCAGAGTTTTTTTTATTTTTAGATTTTCAAGCTCCATGGAAGAATCATCGCTACATATCATTTTTAACACCTGCGGACAGGATAATGAACAGCTTTTCAGTACATATCTGTTATAATACAGAATATACCTTGGATATATTTGACAGGTGTATGACAGATATTCTTCGCCAAGCTCTTTTTGAATAGAGCATAACCCCTCTGCATTATGGAAAGGACATTTACGTTCTTCAGAAAGCTTTATTTGGTATTTTTTCATATCGGGAATCGGCTCAAAGGAAGTTTCTATAAGGCTTTTGAGCGAATCGGAGCAATCGGCATTTTTCAGCCTTTCCACCTCTTTGACAGTATAGTCTATACGCCATCTGTGACAGCAGCTTACCTTACAGGCTCCGCCGATACACTTAAAATCCTTATAGAATTTTGGCTGTTTAACAAAAGAAGCTTTAACCGTATTCATAATATTATACCTCGCTTTTTTTAATAAACCGCCCCCCGAAAGCAAGTTTCGGGGGGCGGCGAATCACGCTGTTAAGCAATATTCAGTTTCAAGCTGATTTCTTATTAGGAAAATTAGCCGAGGAGCTGGAGAACGCCCTGAGGAAGCTGATTTGCCTGAGCGAGCATAGCCTGAGAAGCCTGGCTGAGGATCTGGTTCTTTGTGAAGTTGGTCATCTCAGAAGCCATATCAGTATCACGGATACGGGACTCAGCAGCTGTGAGGTTCTCAGTATTAACATCGAGGTTAGCGATCTTGTGCTCGAGACGGTTCTGCATAGCACCGAAGGAAGCTCTAACCATAGAAACCTTGTTGATAGCGTTGTCGATCTTGTCGATAGCTGCGTTAGCGTCTTCCTGGTCAGCAAGAGAAAGCTTGTCAGTTCCGAGACCACGAGCGGAGCAGTCAAGGTCAGCATTGAGTTCGCCGAGACCCTTGGACTCGTAAGAGAATGTAAAGTTTACGCTGTCCTTGGTTCTTGCACCTGTCTGGAGAGTGATGTTATCCTGATATGTAAGAGTTGCTGTGGAAGCATTGTTAGAATTGGACTTAGAAACAACTCCTTCAGGCTGAGCAATAGAAGCTGAGGGCTTAGTAGCTGATGTGAACTTAGAAGTGTCAGCAGCGAGTGTATAGGAAATAGTGCCTGCAGAACCATCTGTAGCAGTGTTTGCAGCAGCAGTCAGCTTAACAAGAGTAGTATCTATTGTGCCAGCTGTTGCACCAAGTCCAATCTCGAATGTACCATCATCACCAACCTTTACGGAGAAGTCTGTATCGCCGATTTTAAATGTCTTATCAGCAGTAATGTTATCTACATTGCCGTTCTTATCAGTAAGTGTCAGCTTAAGTCCAGTAGCATTTGCTTCGTCAGCTGCGTAAGTTGCGGTAAATGTTGCACCATCAAGACGATCGAAAAGCTCCTTAATATCAGCATTCATCTCAGTAGTGCCATTACCATATGTGCTTTCAACAGCTGTATTTGTTACTTCTGTTTTCAGGTTAGCAGTCTTAGATGTCGCACCTGTACCAGTACCTACTGTAAGACCACTATAATCTGCAGAAGAAACACCGATGTTTTCAATTGCGGTATTCTTTACAGAGGGGTTGTTAAATGTAACAGTGATTGTATCACCATTAACAAGTGAAGTACCATCAAGGACTACGTTAACGAGATTGGAAGATTCATCGGGAGCAGTAATTGTAGTTGCTGAACCAACCTGGAAACCACCATTATTTGCGGCAGTATTAACTTTAATGTTCTTATAGTTTGCACCGCCGGTTGCAGAAATAGCAGACCAAGTTCCCTTAGAAGAATCATACTTAAATGTTACATCTACAGAGTCAGGACCATCATTATCCTTGTTAGTATCTGTTGAAGTTCTGTTGAAGCCAAAGTCAGTCCAAAGCTTTGTAGCATTTGAAGCATCGCCTACACCATCATCAATACCCTGAGAATCAAGCTTGTTGATGTCGGAAGCAGAAAGCTGCTTAGCTGCTCTGCTTGCATTAGCGTAGTTAAACTCACCGTTAACCTGCTTAAGACCGTCAGCCATCTGTCCGCCGTTAAGAACTACAACGCCGTTGAAGTCTGTGTCAGCGATCTGGTTGAGCTCGTCGTTGAGCTGATCGAACTCGAGCTGGATAGCCTCACGGTCAACATCGTTCTGATATGTGCCGTTAGCGGACTGAACTGCGAGTGTTCTCATTCTCTGGAGAATGGAGTCTGTCTCAGTAAGAGCACCTTCAAAGGTCTGAACCATTGAGATACCGTCCTCAGCATTCTTGGAAGCCTGTGTAAGACCGGAGATCTGAGCTCTCATCTTCTCGGAAACTGCGAGACCTGCTGCGTTATCGCCTGCACGGTTGATTGCATAACCGGAAGAAAGCTTTTCAAGAGACTTGGAAAGACCGGAGTTGTTGATACCAAAAAGTCTGTTAGCGTTCATCGCCGAAATGTTGTGCTGTACTACCATAATAAAATCCTCCTGATTAAATTATTGTTTTTGCCTTTGCCCTTCCGAACTCCTATCGCGATTCAGAGAGGAGAGCTTCGGCTGTGAGCGATTTTCTCGGGCATCTTGCCCTCGTGGGATTTCCTTTTCCCCTCGCTTCTGATATATATATCGGCAGGACATTTTAAAACTTTAGCTTTTTTTCAAAATTTTTTCCAGAAATTTTTCCGACTGCTTGAAAAGCCTTTGTTATAGCCGTTTTTGGACGAAAAATTTTTTTGCACCACTATTGACATTTTCGGCAGAGGGGTGTATAATATAGTTACAAAGGTTATTTATACACGAGATACACAAAACGCCCCCTTAGGAAAGCTCCAATTTCCTAAGGGGGCTGACCTTTATTTACAGAGGCGGCTTACCTCTAGGCTTGTTGCTGTCTCACTTGTCGCCGTCAAACCATTTGCATATGTAGTTTGCCGCTACACTTGCCAGCACGGACAAGATGAAGGTTATTAAATCCACGTTAATACACCTCCTTCCGACTGGAAAGAGTCGACAGCCAAGATTATTATAGCATATTCTGTTTGTCGTGTCAATTTATGGGGATAACTTTACATTAGCCGTAAAAAATCCGAATGAAACCCCTTGACATTTTCGGCAGAGGGGTGTATAATGTAATTACAATGTGAATATATCCAAAAGGTACACAAAACGTCCCCCAAGAAAGTGCGAGTTTCTTGGGGGACTAACCTTTATTTACAGAGGCGGTTTACCTCTCGGCTCGTTGCTGTCTTACTTGTCGCCGTCAAACCATTTGCATATGTAGTTTGCCACTACACTTGCCAGCACGGACAAGAGAAATGAGAATATATCCATATTGATACACCTCCTTCCGACTGGAAAGAGTCGACAGCCAAGATTATTATAGCATATTCTGCCTATTGTGTCAATTTATGGGGACAGGATCATATTTTTTAGTAAAATTACTATACAAAAGCGGCGGTGAAGAAATTCACAGCCGCTTTTTTCATATTACTTGGCAAATTCAATAGCTCTGCTCTCTCTGATAAGATGTACCTTGATCTGACCGGGATAATCCATCTCGTTTTCGATCTTAGCGGCAATTTCTCTTGCCACAAGAGCCATCTTTTCATCGTTTATCTG
>JAGAJY010000152.1 GCA_017848125.1 Oscillospiraceae bacterium | reverse complement strand
GGTAAGCTTTGCTTACCATTGCGGACAGCGACCAAAGGGCTCTGCCCTTTGGAAACCCGCAAGCCTTTGAAAAGGCTTGACCGAAACTTTTAACTTGTGTTTATTTGTGCAACTTTTTTCATAAATACACTTTATCGACAATCTGGGCTGATGTACGATTTGTACATCAGCCCATTTTAATAAATATAAGTAATCAGAACTTTCCGCTGGAATGTCCTCCTCCGCCTCCGCCCGAGGAAGATGAGGATTCACGCTTTGTCCTTGTGACCCTTGAATAAAGGAAAATATCCCTTGCATTCGTAAGCCTGAAGCTTCCCTGACGGACGTAATTGTTAGCCATTGCCTCGGCTCTTGTGGTCTTCATACCGCTTTTCATAATAAGCACAGTTACAAGTCCTATTATAAGTCCGACGACTGCGCCTATTATTACAGCATAGGAAGGCTCTTCGTTAGGACCGTTTTCAAGGGTATGCTTTATTTCCTGCTCAACCCTGTCGGCATATCCGCTGAATGCCATATAATACTCGCCGTCGGAAAGATATTCTCTCATATCCTCGGCAATGTCGTCACGGACATTGGAAACTACTATCTGTGTACCCATCTTGCCGAAGGAGAAAATATCATAGTCACGGTATTCCATAGAAACCATATATATGATTCCGCTGCCGTCTATTCCTGCGCCAAGTCTGCCCACAAGCATTTCGGTGTAGGTTTCTGCGTCAAAGCCGTCAAGACTGTCAGTGGTATAAACAATAACATCATGACCGTATTCGGAGACGATGCCCGAAAGCTTTGCTTCAAGCTCCTGCTCCTCGCTTTCGGAAAGCAGGTCTGCCTTGTCATATACCTTCTGCTTGCTCTCTGCAAAAACCGTTGCTCCTCCTGCAATAAGCAGAACCGAACAGAGCAGAGAGAAAACTATCCTTGCAAGCTTACTCACCCTTATTCTCCCCCTTTCGGGAAATTGCATCTGCAATAAGAGCCGCAGCGAACTGAGTGCAGAAGCACACAACAAAAACTGTCAGAAACTTTTTCAGATTCATATATCTCCCCCCCTGTCATACGCCTAACATTTTGAGAATAATCGAAAGAACTATGCCCGATACAGCGGATATGCCTGCAAAGAAAGCCCAGAAGCGTGCCCACGAGATAGGAAGCTCGCCCACAAATCTGCCTGTCTGACCGTTCATTGCAAAGGTGTAAAGCTTTCCGTTGTATTTTGCGGTCATCAGCCACATAGGCATAAGGGCATATTTTATCTGACCGTCAGAGATACGGATATTTGAATTCTGAGTAACAACTCCCACAAAGGAATCCGTAGTCTGTCTGAATGCGTATTCAACGCTTTCCTTGATACGCTCATCTGCTCTGATACGGCTTTCCTCTGCGGAAACATCGTATTTATCCGCAAGATAGCCCGAAAGATATGCAGGATTGAAGCTTTCCGCACCGTTTGTATCAAAAGGCTCTACTGCTTCGGTTATCTCCTTTTCAAGCTTTGATGTGCCGTCAACGGGAACGTGGTCAAACTGCATTGAGCCGTCTCTTATCAGCAGAAAGTGATCTGTTCTGGTAACGTCATAGCTTCCCTCTGTCCAATGAGAAACACGCTCACCTCTGAAACGGAAATGTGCGTCTGTTCCGCAGTCAAAAAGCCAGTAGGGAACGTACATACCCTGAACAGATTCTATTCGGTGGCTGCTCATAAAATTCCCCGGAAGAAGCGGTCTTTTTCCGCAGAACTCCTTGAATTTTTCAACTGCCTTATCCTTTCCCACCTTAAAGGGAATAACAAAGTCGGGCTTTAACATTCCGTCAAACTTGTCATTCACCACAAAGGGACTGTCGCAGTAGGGACAGGTAGTTGCTCCGAGACTTCTGTCGCCCGTTATTTCCGCACCGCAGGAATTGCAGGTATATGTACAGATGTCGCCCTCAATATCAACCGTCGTTTCGGCAGGGGCAGACCAGTTCATTTCTGCGGTGGATTCCTCATTTCTCGAAAGCTCGCTGACTGCTTCAACGTCAAGCTCTGTACCGCAGTATTCGCAGGACATTTTCTGAGCCTCTGAGGAGAATATCAGCTCTGCACCGCAGCAAGGGCATTTGAATGCAGTTGTGCTCATTGCTCATACCTCTTTTCGGAGTAAATTTCTGTTATCATTTTAACACAATTCGTTTATAAAGTCAAGCAGGCGGCAGAGAAATATCCCTGCCGCCCGTAGTTTTTTCGGTAAGATCTTATCTGATGCCGTATCTTTCAATGATATAATCCATATCCTTGTCGCCTCTGCCCGAAAGGTTGATAAGAATAGAGCCTCTGCCCATCTTCTTTGCAAGCTTCATAGCGTATGCAACAGCGTGGGAGCTTTCAATTGCAGGAATGATTCCCTCCATTCTGGAGAGAGTAAAGAATGCATTGATGGTTTCCTCATCGTCAACCACATCATACTTTACTCTGCCAAGGTCGTGAAGGAATGCGTGCTCAGGACCCGATGAGGGGTAATCAAGTCCGCTGGCAACCGAATATACGGGAGCAGGCTCGCCGTTTTCGTCCTTGAGCATAATGCTGTTAAAGCCGTGCATAATGCCCTCCTCGCCGTATTTAAGGCTTGCTGCGTGGTCACCAAGAGCTTCTCCTCTGCCGAGAGGCTCAACGCCGTAAATATCAACAGGGTCATTGAGGAAGCCCGAGAAAATACCCATAGCATTTGAGCCGCCGCCTACGCAGGCAACAACTGCGTCGGGAAGCTCGCCTGTCATTTCCATAAACTGCTCTCTTGCTTCGATTCCAACAACGCTCTGGAAATCTCTTACCATCATAGGGAAGGGGTGAGGTCCGAGAACAGAGCCTATGCAGTATATGCTGTCCTTATACTCTCTGGAGTATGCATCAAATGCAGCGTCAACAGCTTCTTTAAGGGTAGCAAGACCCTCTGTTACCTCAACAACGTTTGCGCCGAGTATCTTCATTCTTGCAACATTGGGAGCCTGCTTTTTGATATCAACAGCGCCCATGTAGATGTCACATTCAAGTCCGAAATAAGCGGCAGCTGTAGCAAGGGCAACACCGTGCTGACCTGCGCCTGTTTCGGCAATTACCTTCTTCTTGCCCATATACTTTGCAAGAAGCGCTTCACCCATACAGTGATTGAGCTTGTGAGCGCCTGTGTGGTTAAGATCCTCACGCTTTACATAAAGCTGAACGTTTCCGAGGCTGCCGGAAAGCCTTTCAAGATAGGAAACAGGTGTGGGACGGCCCTGAAATTCCTTTCTTATCTTGCGAAGCTCACCGATAAACTTGCTTGATTTGCAGATAGTGAAATAAGCCTCTGTTATCTCCTCCATAGCCTTTTTCAGCTCGTCGGAGATGTAAGCGCCGCCGTATTTGCCGAAATAGCCCTCTGCGTCGGGATAGTTTTTGAAGTAGGTGTCGAATTCGATTCCGTTGAAGTTCATAGCGATTTCCTCCTGAAAAATAAAAATGTGGTTTTTCTGTCAGGATACAAAAAAAGTCCTTGACAGAATTATCTTCCGTCAAGGACGAATAATCTAAAATTATCCGCGGTACCACCTTGATTCACAGCAATGCTGTGCACTTGGCAGGATACTAACATATCCCCGACAACTAACGTATGCCAACACGTCTGCGGATACTCATACGGCAAGCCCTAATTTCCCCGAAGCCCTCTGCGGTCCATTTGACAAGCTGTTCCTGCCTGATTCCCAGCGTCTCAGGCTCTCTGTGAGGTCATTTCCTGCCGTTATCTCCGCATCTGCGGTTTAGAATATTAACTTACTATTAGTATATCACTGAGCTCAGAATTTGTCAAGGGGTAAATGCAAATTTTTTTCAGAACATTTTTTCATCAGCCTTCAGAGCATTCCGAACAAGCTCCGCATCAGCTTCATATGTTATGCCGTACCATTTGCTGTCAGTAGGAATGTTGCGTACATCATAGTGATTCTGCTTTATTTCCATATCCACCACATCGGCAATAGTCATTTCGGAGGTGATATCATCGGCAGAAAGTGAATTAACGAAATCAATGAGCCTTGCAGTAAGCCTGTCCATAAACTGAGGAGTAAAGCCCCACATACTCATTGAAACTATATCGTCCTCGCTGAGCGTCACTTCTTTTCCGTTTCTTGTTCCCGTTACAATACCGCTGCTGTTTCTGCTGATTTTTTTAGTTTCCTCAACCTTTACAAGCAGACCCTTTTCATCGACCGAGCACACTCCTCTGTTTACCGTTCCGTTATCCGAGAGAGTGTTTTTCAGAACAAACCCAACCGAACAGGCGGAAGCGTCGGGAGCTTTAAGAAATTCCGCAAGAGCTACAAACGCCTTTTTTCCGTAAAAGTCATCTGCGTTGATAACGCCGAAATTCCCATCTATAACATCTTTACAGCAGTAAAGCGCCTGAGCCGTACCCCATGGCTTTGTTCTTTGCGCAAATTCCGAAGATCGTACAGGAAGTGTGCTTCTATCCTGAAAAACATATTCAGTTTCGATTTTTTCGGATATCCTGCTGCCGATAGTTTCCTTGAACAGCTTCTCAATATCCTTTCGTATAATGAATACGACCTTGTCAAAACCTGCCTCTATAGCGTCATTTATAGAATAGTCAATAAGAAGCTCACCTCGGGGTCCTATAGGCTCAAGCTGCTTTATTCTTGTTCCGAATCTAGATCCCATACCTGCCGCAAGAATAACAAGAGTTCTGTTACCCATTCCGTACTCACGTCCTTTCATTTGACTTTATTTTATCATTTTATTGCCTTTATGTCAATATCACCGATAATACCCGTAAACTGAAAAAGTGCAGAGCCGTTTTCCGACTCTGCACCATAGAGCATTATGCTTTATTCTCCCTCATAAAGAGAAATATCGCTGTTTGTGATTCTTAGCTTATCGTCCTCCGCTCTGAAAATATAAGGGCTTGCCGAAGCTGCATATGCAGAGCCGCTGCATTCGTCAACGATTATCATGGTTTCCTTGTCAAGACCGCCGAAGGCACAGCAGTAGCCGCCTTCTATACGGACATCACAGAAGCATTTCTTCATTGAAAGCCTTCCGAGTCCGCTGTTGCAGCCGATTCCGTGGACATTCTTTCCGTTGAGTTTAACGGAAAGGTTGCAGTCGGTAAGATCTATTGCGGAATTATCGCCGTTGTAGCCGAAAATTCCCTTGACAATATCTCCCTCCGCCTTTATCCTGAGAATAGAATCGTTTATGCTCACTCCTATATTGGATTCAAAGCTGCCTATACCGATTCCCTCGGAGCATTGGAGTCTTATGCCGATACTTGAGCCGTTTATCTTCACATTGGGAACAGCAAACATTGCCCCTATGCCCATAACCTTTTTGCCGCTTATATCCACAGAGGCTTCTCCTCCATCGATCTCGATAACAGAGCCGCTTGCATTATAGCCGCCGCCGATTCCCACGCATCTGTCCGCCGCAAGCTTCACGCCGAAGCGGTTATTGAGATATATTCCTATATCGCCGTAGGAATGATTCATATCACAGCCTATACCGAATTTCTGATTGGAAAGAGGCGTAACAGAAAGCCTTCCTCCGCCCACTATCTTTATTCCCGAGCCTTCGGGAACATATATAGAGCCTGAGATTGTAACCTCTCCCGCTATATTCAGCGTAAGACGGCTGTTCTTTCCCACAACTATGCTTGAACCGCCGTGGTCGTCTCTGAGATTAACGTGATTGAGATTCAGCGTACATTCTGTATTGTCACTGATAAGGACAGTAAGCTCGGATATATATCCGCCGCTGCCGTTGATGGTGTATTCGGGGCTGCTGATAACTATATCAGTATAGCCTTCAAGGTCAAGGGCTTTAAGGTCGCTTACGGTTTCATTATCGGTAAAATAGGTTTTCCTTGCGGTAGTGTATCTGCTTGAATTGTACGCCCTGATTATCTCCTCTGATACATCGGGAGAAATACAGCCCAGAAGCTCAAAGGAAGGCTTTGCGGTGTAGTATCCCTGAATAAGGTCAACACCCATTGAAATGACCGTTGCAAGCTCCTCCGAGGTCTCAACGCCCTCTGCAAGAACGTTGAAATTATTGTCGTGAGCATACTCGATTATATTTCTTGTAAAATGCTGTTTGCGCTTATCCGACTGTATATTCATTATCAGACTGCGGTCTATCTTTACGCAGAAGGGCATAAATGTCAGGAGATTACTGATATTGGAATAGCCTGTGCCGTAGTCGTCAATGGCTATCTTAAAGCGCATTTTCTGGCTTCTGTCAATAATTACCTTAAGCTGATCCGAACTTGCCTCAGTCTGCTCGGTAAACTCGATAACCATCTGCTCCATTGCGCTTCTGTACTTGGAATAGATCTCATCAAAATCCTCATCTGAAAGTATGCAGGAGGGAATACTGTTGACAAAGAGCATCTTCTCTCCGAAATCATCCTTGTGAGAGCTGAGGTATTCGAGAGTATTTGTCAGCGTAAGCCTTTCAATATCCGCAAGACGTCCCAGAGCGGCGGCATGATTGAGGATAGCAATAGGTGAGAGCTTCTTTTCTCCGCCCGAGCGCATGAGCGCCTCATAGGCAAATATCTCGCCCGTTCTTGCGTCAACGATGGGCTGGAACTGGTAACGCAGCATATTATCGTTTAACATTTTGCCTACATATCTGCGCTCCTCGGGATCAAACTCCTCCTGTTCAGGCTCGGGAGCGTTAAGGATACGCTTCTTGTTCCTGTTATCCTTGGTCATATTGCGCTGATAAGCGGCATCGTAGGGAAGCTTGTCCAGAAGCTCTGTGGAATCGAACACAGCAGTTACTGCCGAGGAGAAGAAGTGTATTCCGTAGCCTGCCGAACAGCTGCTGTTGTAGGCTTCCAGATTTCTTTCAAGCTTCAGGGGAACTTCGTCCGCAGGATTCTCGGGGTCAAGGATACCTGCAATAATAAATTCATCTCCGCTTACTCTTACGCATATATCGCCGTCACCTGCGCTGTTATTGAGAATAACCGCAACCTTTTGAAGGAGCTTGTCACCCTCGCTGTAGCCATAAGCCTTGTTTATTCCGTTAAGGTTATCCACATCAACGGAAATGATCCTGAGAAGCTTGCCCTTGCTCTTTTCAAATTCATCTGTCATAATCCTCTTGAAGCCCCTCATATTGAGCAGACCTGTGAGGGTATCTCTTATCTGAGCGTTAAGTGTGGTATCGCAGTAAATGGTATGCCTTCTCTGCTTTTCAAATGCACAGGTAACGTATCTGAGCCATTTTTCAAAAACGCCCGTATATACCGCACCTGTATTTCCGAATGATAATGCCATATATCCGAAATTCACATTATTGAAATGGAGAGATACAAAGAAGTATGCCGAGGGCTCGTCTCTGTCAGCAAACAGCTCGGGGAGCATTATACTGCGGTCAAAGCTCCTGCCTTCCTCCACAGAGCCGCCGCCGTTTAGCCTGCAGTACGGTATGCTCATGGTATCGGTATAGTCTGTTACGGCTGTACTTGTATGCATAATATTGTCATTAAGGCATATCCACATTCCTTTTAAGCCTTCAAGGTACAAAGTGTACCAATCGACCTTCCAGAGAAAATCTGTGAAATCGGGAGCGCTGATAAGCTCCTCCTGCATATAGTTGTAGCTTGAAAAGAAGCCGTCTGCTCCGTAAGGAAGAGATTCGTTCCTTGCCGCTTCCGAAAGACGGGGAATATCAAGACTGCCGCAGCCGCAGCTGAAGCCGTTGTAAAACTCCGCAGACGCGCCTTCATAGGGATCATATTCCGTTCCTTTCACAAGAGCGATCATATGTCTTGCCGCATTTATAGAAATAACAGACGGGTCACGCTCTACCGAGGAGATATTCAGAGTACGGCTTTCATAAGGCTCATTGCGGCAGCAGCCGATAACTATAATATCCTCGGGAACTCTTACATTTCTTTTTGCAAGCTCCCCTATTACAGATACAGCCGCATAATCGCTGCAGCAAAGCACGCCCTCGGGCAGCCCGGCGCTTATCATTGCATCTGCAATTGCGCCGTAATCGCCGTCAAGCCCGTTGCCGTAGAAATCCAGATTCTCGGGAACGGTAATGCCGTATTTATCCATCTGAGCAAAAAAGCTCTTTCTTAAACGCTGATAGTATTCTCTGTCACGGTGTCCGCCCACATATGCGGCGGTCTTTACCCCGTGGACCTTTGCGATATGCTCGACAGCAATCCGTGTACATTCGTCATATTCATACACGGTATTGAACTCGTCCTGCTCAAACTCGTCCATATATATTACGGGCTTATCGAGAGCGGCGAGCCTGAGTCCGATCTTTTCCTGCAGGTCCATACCGTTCAGCCCTTTCAGGAATACTATCACACCGTCAATATGATCATAATTTATAAGGTCGAACACCTTATTCTCAATATCCGTTTCCTCATAACGGGTAAGGAGCGTGGAAAACACCGCAACATCCATATCTGCGGAAAAAAGCTCCTTCTGAATAATATTAAGAGATCCGCTGAGAAAGCTTCTGTCCGGCTCATTTACAAGGACAGCTATCAAGGGCCTTCGCTTATTCAGCTTGCTCACAAAAATCAGCTCCACTCTGAAATAATAATAATAAACAATATCCGACACCTATATCGTGACATTATTCTGCATTTTATATAAATTATTCTGGGTATCACTTTGAAACAGCAAGCAGCTGTGTAGATTTTAACACAGGTGAGGTGCTATAATGGAAGTATGAAAAAACGGAAAAGAGGAAAAATCATGCATTCCAAGAAGCACAAGTCACAGATGAGCATAATCGAATTTCAGAAAAAATACGATACCGAGGATAAATGCCGAGAAGAATTGTTCAAAATGCGTTATCCGAAAGGATTCAAGTGCAGCAAATGCGAATGCACGGAGTATTACTATCTGAAATCAAGAGGAAAGTACCAGTGCAAAAACTGCAAACATCAAAGTTCAGTAACAAGCGGAACAGTAATGGACAGGTCACATTTGAAGCTGACAGTATGGCTGTGGGCAATTTACCTTTTTTCAAACGATAAACGAGGCTCATCAGCCTGCTACATATCACAGGTTCTCAAGCTCCCATACAAAACCGCTTGGTTTGTACTCCAAAGGCTTCGCTATGCAATGGCAGAACGAGAGAACAAGTATATGCTTTCGGGAACTGTCGAGCTTGATGATACTTATGTCGGAGCACCGACAAGGGGTAAAAAACGTGGCAGAGGAACCGAAAAGATGAAAGTCATTACTGCTCTTTCCAAGGACGAAAATGGCAAGCCACAATACCTGAAAATGGAATGCCTTGAAAATCTGAAAGGCGTTACTATCGGCAAATACGCCAACAATCATATCGTAGAAGGTTCTACAATTGAAAGTGATGCTTGCAGAGCATACTTGAAGCCCCTTGCTCAGAAATATATGCACGTTTACAGCATTTTTGACGCTAACAGCACAGATCTGATATGGCTTCATACTATGATCTCAAACGCAAAGAGCTTTATTCAAGGTACCTATCATGGGTTGGAAAGAAAGCACGTCAACCTTTATCTTGCTGAATTTTGTTTCCGCTTTAATCGAAGGCATTTTCACGAAATGCTCTATCAGCGCCTTATGATTGCTGCTTTGGCTGCTCCCGTTTGCAGGTATAACAAGCTTGTTAATTCGCTTGCAGACTCAAAGTGATACCCAGATAAATTATAGCATATTTTTTCCCGTTCAGTCAATAGGATTTCAACAAATGAACATACGTTCAAAGAAAATAATCTGTTATTTTTCTGAGAATTTTTGTTAACCTAACAAACAATTCCGATATTCTGACAAAAAAAGGAACAGGCTCTTATTCCTGTTCCTTTCGTCAATTATTCAAAAACCGTTTCTATTATCCTGTCTGACGCAGATGATGTATAACGCCATCTGTCAATATGGTCTGTACTCTCGGGTATAAAATACTCAGGGGGCGCAGGCGGCTCGTCGGTATCAAATACATCTACTATGATCAGCTTGACCTTCATCTTTTCGGGAATAAGCGCCTTTATGTAAACCCCTGCGTACTGTCCTGCCTTTACCCCCTGCTTTGGCTCGGCAAGCCCTGCAAGATTGGGTGCAAGCTCAACAAAAACACCGTAATCCTCCACCGAGCGGATAATTCCCGAAACCGTTTCCCCAACGCAGAAGCGGTCAGCATTTTCGTCCCATGTGCCGAGAAGCTCCTTGTGGGTAAGCCATATCCTGCTGCCGTTTACGCCCTTGACAGCCGCACGGATATTCTGTCCCACGCAGAAGCGGTCTGCAGGGTGAGATATCCTCGACACGGACATCGAATCTATGGGGATAAGAGAAGGGAGTCCGCAGCCTATATCCACAAATGCACCGAACTGCTCAAGATGAGTTACCTTTGCGGGAATAATATCTCCCGGAATAAGCTTTGTTATATATCTTTGTACGCACTCCTCCTGTGCGGCTCTCCTTGAAAGCTCCGCCAGCACAGTTCCGTTTTTCACAATAACATCTGTCACCTTGAAGCAGACAGGCTTGTTTACCTTGGTTATAAGAGCTATATCTCTTGTAGAGCCGTCCTCAATTCCCAATGCTCCTTCTGTTCTGGGTATAATGCCCTTGCCGCAGGGAAGCTCTACAATAAGGTCGTGACTGCTGTCGCACACTGCGGCACGGGCTTCAAGGATAGTGCCTGCCGCCGCAGCCGCTTCAAGAGCCTCGGGACTGCTAAGGGCAGCCTTGTTTTCAGGTGTATTTATAAGCGCTCCCTCGGGATAATACTTTGCCATTTTTAGAACCTTCCTTTCCGTTTTGCAAATGATATTTCACAGTAAATTCTATGCACACACCGTCAAATAAATTACCCGATTTTCAGGTTAAATCATATGCATATTTTTTATGGCTATGCCAATAATCACCATATAGAAAAGGCGGTGTTATGTTGAATACAATAAAAAAAAGGCTTATTGCCTCGGCGGCGTTTTCTGCGCTTATCGGACTTGTGCTTCTGTGGCGGCTGATGGTGATAAATCTGTATCGTGACGAGCTTTCAGAATTTGATATGTCCGCTCCGAGAAAGGTGGATATAATCAGTTCCTACGGTGAGATATATGACCGTGACGGCAGACAGCTCGTTAACCGCAGTGAAAGCTATATAGCGGTCATAAATCCCGAAACAGCCGACAGAGATGAACTTGAAAAGCACATTACCGACAGAGAAAAATACGATAACTGCATTGACGGAACAGCCCTTTTCCTGTGCGGCGTAGATGTGCCGAAGCTTGAATGTGCAGCTGTTATCCCCGTGGCGGAGAGATACGGAAAGGACTGCCTGTGCGCTCACATTATCGGCTATACGAGCGGCGAAGCTGGGGTATGCGGACTCGAAAAGGCATATGATACTCTGCTGAGAAATCCCAAAAGCTCTGTTACACTAAGCTATAATGTTGACGCAGGCGGTAATCTCCTTGAAGGTGACGGCGTGAATATGCGGTGGACTTCAAGCTATGAAACAGGCATATGCACATCTATCGACTATGCCGTGCAGAGAGCTGCCGAGGAAGCTATGAAGGACGTAAGCCGTGGTGCGGCGGTGGTCATGGATATTAAAACGGGAGAGCTTTGCGCAGTGGTGAGCAAGCCCTCGTTTGACCCCTCCGCTCCCGAAAAAAGCCTGTCATCAGCCGATTCACCCTTTATAAACCGTGCGTTTTCAGCCTACAGCGTTGGATCTGTTTTTAAGCTTGTGACAGCAGGAGCTGCCCTTGAATACGGCATTTCCGAGGAATATCCCTATGACTGCACAGGCAGTATAACCGTCAGACAGGACGAATTCGGCTGTCACCGCTTCGGCGGACACGGACAGCTTGATATGCGAAACGCAATGGTGGAATCCTGCAACCCTTATTTCATAAGTCTTGCCGCTGAGCTTCCTGCGGAATTTCTCTATAATTTCGCTTACAATGCAGGCTTCGGTCAGAAAACTGTGCTTGCTGACGGAATAGAGTCCGCAAAGGGCAATCTGCCCAACACGGGCGAGCTGCTCGTTCCAGAGGAAAGGGCAAATTTTTCCTTCGGTCAGGGAAAGCTTACCGCAACTCCCTTACAGGTAACTATGCTCACTGCGGCAATTGCAAACAGCGGTTTATGCCCCGAGCCTGTGCTCATAAACGGCGTGACCGACAAAAGTGCGGACAGGGCGGTTTCGGCAGGTGTGACAGATTACAGGCGGCTTATGAAAAAATCCACTGCGGACAAGCTGAAAAGCTTCATGGTGTCAACAATGTACAAGGAAAACTCTCAGGCTATACCCGAATTTACAACAGGCGGCGGCAAGACATCTACCGCACAGACGTGGCTTTTCGATGAAAAGGGAAATGAAAAGCTCAACTGCTGGTTCACAGGCTTTTTTCCTGCGGATAATCCCGAATATGCCGTTACCGTGCTTATTGAGGAGGGCATTTCGGGAAATGTGACCTGCGGTCCTGTTTTCAAGGAAATTGCCGATTCGGTGCGGCTTGGCAGATACGAATAGCACTTGACTTTTTTCGCAATGAGGTGTATAATGATAGGTAATGTTTTTTGAAAGGGAATGAATATTTATGGAACTCAACGGACTTTCCGATAGAGCCGAAAAGCTTATCATCTCCTGCGGCTACGGCAGACAGCGCTTTATGTCGGAGGATTCTATGTCTGAGTGTATGGCTTTTTTTGATGAGGAGGGCTACCGCCTTTCCGAGCAGGCAAAGGAGATAATCAACGATTTCTATATGCTTTCCATCGGCAAGCACGGTCAGTTCTGCGACGGAAAATTCGTTATCACCGAAAACGAGGATATCGAAAACAAAATGGTGGTATATCCCGAAAATATCTATGATGCGGCTCACCTTTTCAAGCAGCTTTCAGACGCAATGAAGGACTATATCGTTCCTCTGGGGCTAATCAACGACGATTTCTTTGCTATAGGCGAAAGCGGAAAAGTCTATATAATTGCTGATGATGTGTTTGTTGCAGGCGAAAGCTGGGTCGATTTTCTTAATAATTTCGCAGACAATTTTTCATCACTTTCAAATAAATAAAATTATTTTTCTTATTGTAAAAATCTATAGGATATGCTATAATTACTATGTATTGTATTAAAATGAAACGAGGCTGATAATCTCATATGGCAGAGCTTATTTACAACGAGCAGGGCAGACTGCTCTTTACGGAGGAAATGCGCAGAGAATACACTATTCTCATTCCCAATATGCTCCCCATTCATTTCAGATTGCTGGAGACCATATTCAACAATCACGGCTACAGAGTAAAGCTCCTCACCTCTACAGGCAGACAGATAATAGACGAGGGTCTGAGATACGTTCATAACGATACCTGCTATCCTGCGCTTCTGTGTATCGGTCAGTTTATCGACGCTCTCAAATCAGGCAAATATGACATTGACAAGACCGCCCTTATGATGATACAGTCAGGCGGCGGCTGCCGTGCGTCCAACTATATCCACCTTATCAGAAAGGCGCTGAAAAAGTGCGGAATGGAGCAGGTTCCCGTAATCTCCCTGAACCTTTCGAGCCTTGAAAAGAACCCCGGCTTCCACTTTACTCCTGCTCTCCTTGCCGACCTTATCACAGGCATATGCTACGCCGACCTGATAATGCTCCTTTCCAATCAGGTGCGTCCTTATGAAAACAACAAGGGCGACGCTGACAGGCTTATTGACAAATGGGTGGACAAGCTTGTGGAGATAAACTTCAATTTCTCGGCATTTGACAAGATCTCAAAGCAGATAGTCAAGGATTTTGAAGCTGTTCCCTACACTCCCGACCCTGACAAGATAAAGGTAGGTATCGTGGGAGAGATCTTCATCAAATACTCCCCTCTCGGAAACAACGACCTGCATAAATTCCTTGAATCCGAGGGCTGTGAGGTTTACTGCCCCGGTCTTATCGACTTCCTTATCTTTATGGGCGACCATCACGTTGTTGAAACAGAACTTTACCACGTCAAGTACAAGAAATATGTTGCTTCCCTTGCCGTGAAGGGCTTCTTCAAGATGATGCAGAACAAGATAATAAATCGTGTTAAGGACACAAGATTCTTTGGTCCTACTCCATTTGAGCACGCCAAGAAGGACGTTGAGCCTTTTATCTCCCCCGCAAACAAAATGGGTGAGGGCTGGCTCCTTACCGCCGAAATGGTTGATATGATCCATATGGGAATAAACAACATAGTGTGCGCTCAGCCCTTCGGCTGTCTGCCCAACCACATTATCGGAAAGGGTATGATAAGAAAGCTGAGAGAGACATTCCCTCAGTCAAACATCGTTCCCATAGACTATGACCCCGGCGCTACAAGGGTAAATCAGGAAAACCGTATCAAGCTTATGCTCTCCACTGCAAGACAGCAGATGAATGAGGGCAAAAGCAATTAAGGAGCGTTCAGATGTCACTCAGAGGAATCTCACATTACAAGGCTAATATGTACAGCCGTTCTTCGTCAACAACATCAAGTCAGCTGGCATCCCTGCTGGGACGTTCATCAGTCAATTCCCGTATGCTGAAAAAGGCATACTCAAAGCTCAGCGAAAAAACAGGGAAAACCTATCTCGACAGAACTGACATCTCCGAGGATTCATCTTCGGGAATATATCAGGGCGGAGGCATTTCGGAATCCGAAAAAAGCGAGGCTCTGAAAAGCGCCGCTTCGGATACGGCAGCTTCTGCGGCTGTGCTTATGAACAGCAAGCTCACTCCCGATGAAACCGCTTCTGCGGCTAAAAGCTTTGCGGATAGCTACAACTCAGC
>JAGAJY010000151.1 GCA_017848125.1 Oscillospiraceae bacterium | reverse complement strand
GTAAATCTGCTGCCGAAGCGTTTTCTTTCTCCCTTTTCGTCAACAGCGGTGAATGCTCTTTCGGGAACGGGAATGGAAACTGTGATCGTCTTTCCCGCATCAAGACAAATCCGCTTAAAGCCGCAAAGACTCACGTTGGGAACAGCATTTTCGCTGTGATCCTTGATGTAAAGCTCAATAACATCCTCGGTGGCAGTCTTTCCTCTGTTTTCGGCAGTTACAATGGCATTTCCGTCCTTGTATTCAACCGATGTGCAAATAATATCACCATATGTCAGTCCAAATCCAAAGGGATAAAGCACATTATTCTCCGCATAGCGGTAGGTGCGGTTTTTCATTGAGTAATCGGTGAATTCGGGAAGCAGTTCAGTTTTTTCGTAGAATGTAACAGGCAGCTTTCCTGAGGGGCTGACATCTCCGAAAATGATATTTGCAAGAGCCTTTCCGCCCTCGGAGCCGGGATACCAGGCATGGATAAGAGCGTCGGGATCACATTCGGTATTGACAGCACTTCCCGCAGCACATACCACAATAACAGGCTTGCCTGTTTTCATTATCTTGTCAACAAGAATACGCTGACTTTCGGGGAGACGGATATTATTCTTATCGCCCGAGGAAAATTCATTTCCTGTGTCGCCCTCCTCGCCCTCGATGGTGGAGTCTAGTCCTACACAGAGAATAACAACATCGGCATTTTCAGCCGCAGCCATAGCCTCCACATATCTGTCACCTGCCTGAGCAAGAACCGAGCATTTTTCCTTATAAAGATGACAGCCCTCGGCATAGATGACTCTGCCCTCAAACCTGTCCTGAATGCCCTCAAGGAAGGTGATGTATCTGTCAGCAGTGCCGTTGTAATTGCCCTCAAGAGCAATTCTGCTGTTGCTGTTGGGACCGATAACGGCAATTGTCTTTACGCTGCTCTCATTGATCGGCAGGATACCGTTATTTTTAAGAAGCACCATAGATTTTTCTGCGCACTCAAGTGATACCTTTTTATGCTCATCACAGGCAACGATATTATAAGGAATATTATCAAACTCGGTCTTTTCGTCGAACATACCCAGCCTTATGCGAGTTCTCATAAGATGAACACAGGCTGTTCTGATGTCCTCCTTAGTAACAAGTCCATCGTCGAGAGCCGCAAGAACATTACCATATGTACAGCCGCAGTTCACATCGCAGCCTGCCGTAAGTGCAAGAGCAGCAGACTCAACAGCATTTTTCGTAAGACCGTGATGCTCATGGAAATCTCTGATCGCCCAGCAGTCGGAAACGAAATAACCGTCAAAATCCCATTCCCTGAGCTTGCCCATAAGGAACTTGCTTGCGCAGGAGCCTTCGCCGTTTACCCTGTTGTATGCACCCATTACGCTTTCGACCTTTGCATCCTTGACAAGAGCCTCAAAAGCGGGCAGATATGTTTCCTCAATATCCTTAGGTGTCGCTTCCGCATTAAATTCGTGACGAATAGACTCGGGACCGCTGTGAACGGCAAAATGCTTGGCACAGGCAGCGGTTTTCATTACTTCACCATCGCCCTGAAGTCCCCTCACATATGCCTTTCCGTTTTCGGCAGTAAGGAAGGGATCCTCACCGTAGGTCTCGTGACCTCTGCCCCATCTGGGATCTCTGAAAATATTGATGTTGGGTGCCCAGAGAGTAAGTCCCTTGTAAATATCCCTGTCACCGTACTTTGTGTAGATATTGTATTTTGCTCTCGCCTCGGTAGAGGTGATGTCTCCTGCCTTTTCCACAAGCTCGGTGTCAAACATAGCCGCCATACCTATTGCCTGCGGGAACATGGTAGCAACGCCCGAACGTGCAAGACCGTGAAGCCCCTCATTCCACCAGTTATAGGCAGGTATTCCCAGTCTGAGAACGGAGGGAGCGTCATACCTCAGCTGGCTTGCCTGCTCCTCGACGGTCATTTCATCAACAAGAGCCTCCGCTCTTTCAAGGGGCGAAAGAGATTCGTCAAGATATTTTTTCATGTTTTTATTTCCTTTCGGATTTTATTTTAATTAATAAGTTCCTTTATTCGGGTGCGGATGTCGTCCATCATATTGGAAGGCTCGGCATTTCCGCTGTTGTCAAGGAGACACCACTGCTCGGACAGAACAGCTTCCTCTCCACGGGCATATTTCCGCTTTTCACCGAGAAGCTCACACTCAAGGAAAAGGTCATTGGTATAAACCTCAAAGTTGCAGGAATAATCGGGATAGCAAACGTCCTTGTATTCGGGAATGCATTTTGCAAATATCTGATCCTTAACCGCATATATCGCAAAACCGTCCTCAAGATTAAAGCCCGCCTTGAAGGCTTTGCGGATAAAGGAGTCCTGCCTTATCCGTATTTCGGAATTGCTCATTCTGAATCTGCTGTCATAAATGTCCGAATAGTCCCACAGACTCATAACTCTGTTTGGAAGGTATCCCCTCTTGGCGGTATTAACGGGGATCATACATACTCCGCCGTCGGAAAGACTTGTAACCGACCAAGGTGCAAACTCTGCCTCATTTTCGGAAATATTTTTGATCTTGTGAGTAAGCCTCACCACAGGAGCAGCATCGTCCATCTCAATAATGATGAAAAATTCCTTGCCGAATTGCGTAGCGGGAGGCGTGAGGATAAGCTTGTTTTCGGAAAAGCTGCTGCTTACGCATCCGTTATCGGGATAATATGTCTCGGGATTTACCTCGGGAGCGCACCATATCCTGTGACCGCCGTAAGCCACCCAGCAGCCGTATTCACCGGCAGGCTCGGTAAAGCGTCTGCCGACATCCTCAAAAAGAACATTTCCCCTGCCATTGCGGGAGAAATAGATGATCCTCGGACCTACATCAACGGTAACGCCGAGAGAGATAAGACCGTTGTCAAGAAAAATGCAGTTTCCGAAATTCTTGTACTGCTTCTTAGAAACGCTTACGCTCATAACACTTACCAACCTTCTTTATTACCTTGAAACGCAGGGCAGAAAAAAGATCATTCTTCCGGCGTTCATCGGATGTATTGTTTGTATAAATTATATAACATTCACATGATATTTACTAACCGTTTTTTGCGTTTTTGATTTCACATATTGTGCTGTTTTTATAACCTTGATTTTGTATGTCTCTACAAATAGAAAGTAAAAGTATTGCGTTTTTTTGCAGGACGTGCTATATTTATAGTAACACAAATAATTCAAAAACGGTCTAATAATAAAGTTGATCGAATTAAAAAATACAAATCATATAATGCGATTTTAATTTTTAAGAAAGGTGAGGCTTGTATGATCGTTAATCTTAACGGCGATTTTGAAACAGTTGATTATGTTCAGAACCGAAGCGTTCTTTTATACGACAATATCGAGAATGAGGAATATCCTCTTCATTGGCATAACGCCATAGAGATAATAATGCCGCTCACAAACGGTTTTGAAGCTATATGCAGCGGCAAGGAATATAAGCTTAGCGAAAGAGATATCCTGATAATCCCCGGGGGTACCCTTCACAATCTGAAAGCGCAGTCGGGAAGAAGGCTCATCTTCCTGTGCGACAACAATTCCCTTGCGGCTAATCCCGCACTGTCGGAGCTATATTCCGTCCTTTCCGAGCCTGTGCTGATAAATTCGGATTATGGCAAGGAGTTTCTTCAGTCTATGAACCATATTCTTGAGGAGATATATGTATTATATTCAAATTTCACCGACATTACCGAGGTGTATATCTACATAAAGCTGGTGACTCTCCTTGCGAGGGTAAAGGAGTATCAGCTGAGCGAGATAAAGTATGATGACGGCGGAAAATATGTGGACAAATTCAATCTTATACTCAAATATATCGAGCAGAATTATGCAAACGATATTACTCTTGAAAAGCTTGCCGATATCGCAGGCTACAGTCCTTATCATTTTTCAAGGATATTCAAGAAATACAGCAGCACAACCTTTATCAACTTCCTGAACCGCCGCCGGATAAAAGCAGCCGAGATTCTTCTTCTCGAAAGCGGCAGCTCCATAACCGACGTGGCAATGCAGGTAGGCTTTGCAAGCCTTACGACCTTCAATCGAGTATTCAAAAACATCAACGGCTGTACTCCTTCCGAATACAAGAAGCTTTACAGAACTTTCCAGACTTCCGAACGTTTTTCATAATAATACCAATCTTCAATCAACCTATAGCCGGATCCTCGGCTGAAATAATCACATTCGTCATCTGCTGCCGTATAAGGCAGCGCTCCCTTGCAAGGCGGCAAGCCTTGCTGCGGTCACCTTCCTATAATGTGATTATTTCATCTGTCGGCTTTATCTATAGAACGATCAAAGATTAGTATAAAACACACTGCACAGTTTTTATGCAGTGTGTTTTTTGCACTCACTTCAAAAGATTTGCAGGTGGGGATTATGCCCCACAAGGGGATCTGACACGGAGCGGACGTATTATTGCCGCCGGATCGGAATTATTTTTTTTCTGCAGATCTCTTCTTGTGTTCACGCTTCATGGTGTACATTCTTTCATCAGCCTGCTTTAAATAATCCTCGGGTGATGCATGGAGCGAGATATCTGCCATATATATTCCGATGCTGGCGTACAGATCGTAAGGCTTGTTTACGGAACGGTTGAAAGCATCGAGAGCATCGTAAAAGCGCTTTTCAAATTGTTTTGCTTTTTCTTCGGAATAGCCAAAAGCGAAAACGTAAAATTCATCGCCGCCTGTCCTGCCTGCTATCTCATTTTCGGTGCAGCAGTCCGAGATGATGCGTCCCAGGGTCTTGATAGCAAAATCGCCCTCGGTGTGACCGTAAACATCATTTATTTTCTTGAGCTTATCCATATCTATCACAAATGCAGCCACAGAGCAGGACTGCTTCCTTGCCTTATCAAAAGCAGCCTGATATTTTTTTTCAAATCCACGCCTGTTGAGCATACCTGTAAGCTTGTCGTGAATACTTTCGCTTTCAAGCTCTCTCATAAGCTGATGAATATTGTTTTTGTGGAGCAGCGACTCGAGGGAAACTGCGATATTTAAAAGCCAGATATTATAAAACTCGTTGAAGGGATCGGTGGAGATCATTTTTATTGCACTGTAGCCGAAGCAATGGCTGCCGAAATGGATGTGTGAAATATAATAGCAGACCGGTTCATCACCCGTTTCGTGGGGAAGAAACTCCGTAATGGGGCAGATACCCTTCGGCCGCTCGGAGGTGCCGTACCGGTCCATCCATATTGCGGGAACAGTCTGATCTGTGGGAGAGTCAAATGCAGTCTCATAAGAAGGCTCTCCCTTTTCATTGCAGTATGCAAACAGGAAAAACTTTTCAAAGCCTCCGAAATTACAGCAGTATCTTCCGAAAGTGTCTGCGATCTGACCGATATCCGAGACCCTGTTCATTTCAAGCATTGCAGCTTCGGTATCAAAGATATGATATCTGAAAACACGGGTATTTGACAGCACATCATTTCTCTGGATACATTCGTCTCTGAGTGTTCCCTTGCTGCAGCCGCAGGAATAATTATAAATATTTCGAGTGGGAAGAACGATCTTCCTTTCACGCTTTTTTCCCTTGAGCAGATCGTCAATAAGCGATATCGCAGAAAAAGCAGCGTCCGAAACGTTTCTTTCTATGGTGGAGATACGGGGAAAGAAGATCTTGCCCTCATCTATACAGTCGCATCCCGAAATGCAGATATCCTCGGGAACACGCACTCCCCTTTTTTCAAACTCGGAGCAGAGGGAGATCGCCATGTGGTCATTGGCGCATATTACCGCCTGGGGCAGCCCCTTTTCAATAAAGAACTCCGCCGCCGACCTTGCGCAGTCGTACCAGAAATTGCCGTGGAAAATGCCAGCTCCCTCTTCGGGAAGACCGTTATTCTTCATAGCGGCTTTAAAAGCAGAAAGCCTTTCAACGGCATCGGGATGCCCTTTGATGCCCGACAGATACCCGATCTCGGTAAATCCGTGATGCTTAGCAAAATGCTCTACCATCTCGGTAATGCCAACCTCGTTGTCAAACAGCACCTCATAAAACTCCTTGCAGGGCTCACTTATCGCAACAACGGGACAGCTGCATTTTGCGATACTGCGGTGGATCTTTTTTCTGATATCATCGGAAAAAATGTTGCTGTTCTCAAAAATAATAGCATCAAGGCAGTCAAAAGGAATAATATCAAGCAATCTGTCCTCATATGCTCCATAGTCGTCATATTTTTCGCCTATCCTGCCGATGAAGTTGAATATAAGCAGATTATGTCCATATTCCTTGGCAGCGATATTCAGAAGACGGCACAGCTCCTGTTTGTAGTCCCAGCCTATGCCGCATAAAAATACACCGATTGTTTTATGAGAATTAATCATATTATCCATCTCACTTCGTTTTGTGTTCTTTAAATATAATTATATCATATTGTCGAACAGATTTCAATAGAATAGCAAAAAAAGCTGTCCAAAGGGACAGCCCAGTGTGTCGAAAAAGAAAACGCTGTTGTTACATTTGCACAAAACCACATAAAATTTGCTTCGTTCAAAACGTTCCACCGGAACGTTTTGAAGGGGAAGTAAGCTTAACAACCTTACAAGGGGAGTGCGATCTGGAATCAACTAATTGATTCCTTCGCCTCCCCTCGAAATGCTGTCGCATTTCTCACCCCTTGCTCCGTTATTTCACGGAAATAAGGGGATTTCGCAGGTAAGCTTAGCTTACCATTGCGGATGGGCGACGGGGGCTCTGCCCCAGAAACCTTTGGTTTCAGATCCCGCAAGCCTTTGAAAAGGCTTGACCGAAACTTTTACCTTGTGTTTATTTGTGCAACTTTTTCGTTAGTGAACTTTATCGACAGACTGAGCTGTCCGAAGGTACAGCCTTTTTTGCGTATTATTCCTTAACGCCGCCAATGGTGAGACCCGCAACAAAATATTTCTGCAGGAAGGGATACAAGCAGATGATAGGCAGCGATGTGATGACAGTAGCAGCCGCACGTACGGAGGTGGGTGTTACCATGCCGCTGGCGTGCTCCATCGACTGAGCGGTCTGTCCCTTGCCCGAGGTGGTAACAGCGCTGAGAAGCTTCATAAGCTCATATTGCAGAGTGGTGAGATTGTCGCTCATACGGTTATAGAGCATAGCGTCAAACCAGGAGTTCCACTGACCAACAGCGGTAAAGAGAGCCACCGTTGCGATAACAGGCATACAGAGAGGGAAAATGATCTTGATGAAAATGGTCATATGACCCGCACCGTCAATTTCGGCGGATTCACTGAGGCTCTCGGGGAGACCGTTCATATATGTACGGATAACCAGCATATTGAATGCGCTGACCATTCCGGGGAGAATGTATACCGCAAAGCTGTTAGTAAGCCCCAGAGCCTTGTAAACTAAGAATACAGGGATAAGACCGCCGGAAACATACATGGTGATAACGTAGATCAGGGAAAGCTGCTTCTTGAAAATGAAATTTTTTCGGCTGAGAACATAAGCAAGAAGAGCCGTAACAAAGGTAGATGTGACCGTGCCGATAACCGTTCTGAGAACGGTTATCTTAGCTGCCGTAGGCATAAGCTCTTTGCTCAGTACTGCCTTGTAGTTTTCCCAAGTGAACATTCTGGGCAAAAGGTGAATGCCGCCTCTCAGAGCGTCCGTGCCGTCATTGAAGGACACCGCAACCGTGTTCAGAAGAGGGTACAGCATGGTGATGGTGAAAAGGATCATTATGATAAGG
>JAGAJY010000150.1 GCA_017848125.1 Oscillospiraceae bacterium | reverse complement strand
GCCGTTATGGAAACAATGCTGTCGCTTAGCTGAGTGGAACTATCTGCATCCTGTGCGGAAAAGAAGAATATCACCGCCATAATAATAAACGCAGGGATAAACCGCAGAAGCTTTTTCATAAATATACCTCCGAAAAGTAAAGGGCATTGTGCGGACAATCTTTCCCGTCCGCCAAAGCCCTTGTATATTACTTAAATAGAATTTACCTTGAAGTATTTCTGCTTCTTCTGCAGTGATGCTCGGATTTGTCAACGTACATCTTATCGTCCGCCGCCTTTATGATAGTGTCAATCTTTGTGTTTTCGTCAAGCTTGTCCCAATGGATACCGAAGCTCGCTTCAACCTTGTAAGGCTTGCCCGAGGAAGTGTTAAAGCTCTCCATAAATGCTTTTATCCTGTCCACCAGCACATTGCCGCAGGCTTCGGGGTCGCAGCCGCATATGCTTGCAACGGTAAACTCATCGCCGCCGAAGCGTGAGCATACCTCGTGCTCGCCCCATATGGAAATAAGAGCGTCCGCAACGGTCTTTATGGCAACATCGCCCTCAGCGTGACCAAAGGTATCGTTAATGTATTTCAGACCGTCCAGGTCAACGGAAACTATTATCAGATACCTGTCCTCACCGCTGTTCAGAGACTCGGAGATCTGCCTGTTTATCTCGCCGTAGAAGCCTCTGCGGTTGAAAAGACCCGTATGGTCGTGAACATACAGCTCATTGAGCCTGTTGATGACCTTTTTCATTACAGCTTTGCTGTTGTAAAGCTCAAGAACGTGATTTAGGTTTCTTGTATATTTCAGCAGATGCCTTATATCGTCATTGGGAACACGTCCGTCAAGACCTGTGCTTATTCCCATAACACCGTGACCTGCTATCTTTCCTCTGAAATGGATAGACCAGAACAGGAAAACATCCAGCTCCTCCATCGCCTCCTCAAGATGCATAAAGCCGTCGCCGTAAACAGGGCTGTAATCTGTGCCTATAAGCCTTTCGCACAGTATAAGCTTGCGTCCGTCGGAAACTCTGGGAGAAACGCCCGAAATAAGGCTTTCATAATCCTCACTCATATTGGAGTAATCCTCATTCATACAGACGCCGAAATAATAGTAGCCGAACATAGCGGAATGATAGATTATCTTATCGCCAAGTATATCAAGATTCTCAGCGTCCGAAGCGGCATTGTTCAGCTCGTGCATATAGGAATCGTAGGTGTTGTCGCCGTCAGCCAGCTTGAAAAGGGGGCTTATCTGACCTGTAGCCTCTCTGTAGTCTATCTTCTTGCAGCCGCAGGAATGAGCCAGCTGAACCTTATGGTCGATAACACAGCCGTCGCCTGGATTCCAGCCCTCTAAGTGAGCGGCAATAGCCTCCACAGCCTTCTGACCCGCAAGCTCAACGTCCTGCTTGGCGGTGGTCAGACGGGGAATGTGGTATTTTTCTTCAAGAATACCGTCAAAGCCCGTAACAAGCACATCTCCGGGAACGGCAAGACCGCATTCCTTAAGCTTGGAGCAGATGGTTATAGCCATAGAGTCGTTGCAGCAGATGAATACATCGGGCAGAGAAAGCCCCGACTGCATAAACTCGTCAAAAGCTCTGGAGGTGGGGTCAGCCCAGAAATCACCGTACATAATTCTGCGCTCGTCCAGCTCAAGCCCGTGCTTTTTCATTATTTCACGGCAGCAGTCGATTCTTTCGTCGGAAAATGCGTTGTTCTTCATACCTGCAACAAGGTTTATTACCTTGCAGCCGTGAACGGAGATAATATGCTCCACCATCGCTTCAAAGGCAGTCCTGTAGTTGAAGCTGATGTTGTAGCAGCCCTCGGTATGCTTATCTATGCATACTGTGTAAACGTTTTTTCTGCGGGCATTTTCTATAATTCCGTTTCTCAGCTCATCGTTATGGATACTTTCGCCCATAACGATAAGACCGTCAAGCCTGTCATAGTCAATAAGGTCGAAAACGTGCTTTTCGCCTGCATCATAAGCGTCATTCATATAGAAATCCGAAAAGGCATTGAAGATCAGAACCTTGCAATTCTTATCGTGAGCGCTTCTGATGATGGAATGGACAATATCATTCTGAAAATACTCCTGAATACGTCCCAGACAGATACCGATTATTCTTTTCTTTTCCAAACAATTCACCCCCGTGCGTCGGAGCAGCCGCACAAAAATATATACACATGTTATTTTACCACATTTGCTCTTATTAGTCAACCGTTTTTTCGATAAACAAAATAATATAAAGATAACTATACAATTTAATCACACTTCTGTCCCACAACTGTTAACGCAACGTAAAATCATTGCCGATTGTAGCCTGAAAAAGCCCTGTCGGGTTGACATAACCATAAATCCCGTGATATAATTCTGTAAAACCGATCACGAAAGGCGGAAATATATGACGGATTCAAAGGGAACGTCAAAAAAGCTTTCATCAAGGGAGATAGTCATATCGGGAATGTTCGCCGCACTTACTGCAATACTTTCCCAGATAAGCCTGCCTCTCCCCTCAGGCATACCCCTGACCCTACAGACATTTGCTGTCGCCCTGACAGGCTATACCCTCAGCCACAGGCTTGCGACTGCCGCCATATCCATATATATAATTATCGGAAGCTGGGGTATTCCCGTGTTTTCGGGATTCAGAGGCGGTCTTTCCGTGCTTGCGGGTCCTACGGGCGGATTTATCATCGGCTTTGTATTCACAGCTTTTTTCTGCGGTCTGGGGGCAGTCAGAAGCCGCAAAACAGCCGCAATGCTTCTGGGAACAGCAGGCGTACTGCTGTGCCATCTCACAGGCGCACTGCATTTTACGGCGCAAAGCGAGCTGAGCTTTTCAAAAACCCTGATGACGATAAACCTTCCCTATCTTGTTAAGGATATAGCCTGTATCGTCATAGCCTGCAAAATGGGTATGACGATACGCCAAAGGACAAGGTACACAGGTCAGCAGAAGCAGTAACAGTTTTTGTACATTATAGACATGCCGAATTCGGATATTACAGCATATTCTCCAATAAATATTCCGACTCTCCCGACTATTGTTACATAAGTATAAAACCAATGTAAAAATATTGCATTTAAAATTAAAATACAAACTGTTTTTTGTGATAATTACACAGAATCCATTTCAAAAATTCGGTTTGTGAAAAAAATCCATTGAAAACGAACAAACAATTATGTTAAAATTGTTTTATAATCATAATCGCTGACAGAAAGAAGAGGATTTTTTATGAAAAAGAAACTGACCGCACTTTTTACATTACTGGCTGCAGCCGCTTCACTCACCGCCTGCGGAGGAAATACTCCTGCGGAAACTGATGTACAGACAAACGTTATCACCGCAGAAGCAGAAAACTCTCAGGAGACCGAAGCTGTCTCCGAAACAGCGGAAACACCGGCCGATTCAGCAGCACCTGCCGAAACAGCGGAAACACCGGCCGATTCAGCAGCACCTGCCGCAGAAGCTGAAACTGCCGCAGAGACCGAAGCCGCACAGGAAACCAACGGAGATTTTTCTTTTGATACTCTTTCCGCAGACAGCATAACCGAAAGCTACAGCGGAGCATTTGAAAACGGCGAGCTTACATTTGCATTTTTCACCCATAACGGCAGGGACTGTGCCGCATTTACCGTAAAGAACGCTGACGGAACAGCCCTCGTTTCGGCAGGCAGCTATACCAAGGAAGCATATTCCGAGGACGGCTATGACGGATCTATATACACCTTTGACGAGGTATTTGCAGGCGAATCTGACTCATTCTCCTTTGCCGAGGGTGACGGAAAGCTTTTCATAGGCATATTTGGTTTGGGAAGCTATGAGTCTGCGGCAATTGACGCACAGACAGCCGCAAGCCGCCTTGCAGAAGCTGCCGCACTCCCTGCACCTGCACAGGACAGCGCCGCTCCCCTCTCTCTTGCAGTGCTTTCCGCCGCTGATATATACGCAGGCGCACACGGCGTAGGCGAGGACGGCTCCGAGCTTACCTGCGCATTCTTCAAGAATCCCGAGAACGGCGAAGATTACATTGCCCTCACCTTCCGCAACGCAGACGGCACAAGCGAGGTTTTCGCAGGCTCCTGCACCAGAGATATTGCGGCAGAGGAAGAAGGCGAGGGAACTGTTTACAGCATCAATAACATCTATGCAGACAATGAGCTGTATTTCGGCATCTCCTCCTGTGATGGCGTATGGATAATTGATGTGTATATCAGAACCATATACGAATCGCTTGAGCTTGATTCAGAAACCATCGTAAGTCGCCTTGCAGAGGACTATAATAATGCCATAGGCTGATAAAGAATAACGGCAAAACCAAGAGCCGCAGAACACTGTAACGTGTCCTGCGGCTCTTGTTATGTATTCATCAAAACTTTATCAGCCAAGCTCCTTTATCTGAGCGTCAGCCTCGTCAACGAGAAGTGTAACTACCTCTGTAATTTCCTCTCTTGCGGTAGCCCAGTCTATACCGTGGAAGGGAGCACGCAGACCGATCTGTGCGCCGCCGTCGGTGGTAAGGGAAGCAACGTCTGTGGAAACGCCTGTAGCAAGGTCAACAACAGGATACTGCTGAGCAAGAGCATTTATCTCCTTGTTGATAGCGATTATCTCATCAGTCCAGCCGTAATCGTCTCTTGCCTTCTGGTCGCCGATAGCAATAGCCTCGTCATTTGTATTGGCAAGACGTGTGCACTCTGCAAAGAGAGCAACGCCGAGAGGATTAGCCGCACCCTTGCATATTACCCAGCCGTCAAGAGTAGCCGCCTGATAGGGATCGGAGTCTGCGGGAGAGGGAACGGGTGCCATACCGAGATTCTCGGGAGGGATCTGAGTTCCCCATGTTTCGGGATTGGACATAACGCCCCATGCACCGATAATGTAGAAAAGCTCCTTGCCCTCGCCCATAAACTGAGGCTGTTCAGCCCAGTCAAAGAGGGACATATCCATAACAAGACCCTTGTTGAAAAGGTCGTAGGACCAGTTAAGAGCCTTTTCAATTGTGGGGTCGCTGAGATTTGCCTTGAGAGTACCGTCAACAGAGGAAACTGCGGGAACACCTGCGGAAAGAAGAAGTGCCTTTTCATTCCAGTAGCCGTCCAGACCATACTGCTCATTGTCGGGGTCAACATAGCTTTCAAGCATAGAGGTAAAGGTATCCCAGTTCCACTCGCCTGCCTGATAAAGCTCCCAAGGGTCGTCAAGACCGTGCTCGGAAATGGTCTGCTTGTTGTAAAGTACAACGTTTTCAGCGGAAACATTGTTTACAAGCTCATAGTGCTTGCCGTTGAAGTTGTATATCTCCATAGCGGACTTAACATCAGCCCACAGGGGATCGTCAATGTTTATGTATTCGTCAACAGGCTGGAACATACCGTTGATAACGCCCTTGGGGAGAGCCGCAGTGTCGCAGGGGAAGAAATCGATTCCTTCGCCGCCCAGAACGTGTGTGGAAAGGTCGGAGTAACGGCTGTCCCATGTGGTAGCGTAATACTTTACCTCGCCGCCGTACTTGCTCTTGAAAAGGTTAAGGGGAACGGATTCGGAGTTTCCGCTGCCCGAAGGATTGATGTCATAGTGAGCAAGCCATTTGATGGTCTTGTTTTCCAGCTCAACGTCACGGAGATTCTCAGCCGCAACCTCCTCGATTGTTTTCTGGTCTTCCTCAGCCAGAGTAGCGGTGTTTATCTCAACGGTAACCTGAGTGGTGGTCTCAGCGGTAGCTGCAGCGGTTTCCTGAGCGGTATCCGAGCCGCCGCCGCAGCTTGTAAGACCAAGTGCCATAGCAAGTGCGGAAACACCAGCAACAGTTCTCTTGAAGTTTTTCATTTCAAACATATCCTTTCTGATTATGACACAGTTCTGCCTGATAACAGAATCCGTCTGATACCTACTATTTTACCGCAGATTGCTCATTTTGTCAATTATAATCAGCCCTCAGCCTAAAAATACTGCCCATTCGCATTATAATCCCCTCTGTCATTTGTCGATTATGACGAATAACCTTCCTAATCCTCCCCCAGATTTTCGCTGATATTTTCACGAAAAATAGTATAAGCCGCCGAAACAAGGGGAATACCCAGCATTATGCCTGCCGCACCGCCAAGCCTTGCACCCAGAATGATAGCCGCAAGAATGAGGATAGGGGGCAGACCAACGCTTTTCCCCACTATCTTCGGATAAATAAAATTGTTTTCAAGCTGCTGCAAAACGATTATAAACACTATAAACCACACCGCCGACGAGGGCTTTGCAAGGAAAAGAATAAGCGCCGAGGGAATAGTTCCCACAATTGCCCCTGCCACAGGCACAAGAGCGGTAACAGCGATTATGGAGCTTATGAGCAGAGGATATTCAAAGCCGAATATCACCATGCCCAGAAAGCACAATGAACCGAGCACAGCCGCCTCAGTCAGCTGACCTGCAATAAAGCTTACAAGGCAGGAATTTACAGCGGATATAACTCTCGCAGAACGCTTGTAAGCGGCTTCGGAAAGAGCAGACCTTGCGGCGGCTGATACAAATTCCGTCAGCTCCTCCCTCTGAAGCAGGATATATACCGACAGCACCGCCCCCAGCAGAAAGGACGCCGCTCCTCCGAGAAATTCCGCAGTTACTTGATATGTGCGGTCAAAAAGCTTGGGAAGAAGCTGAGAAAGGCTTTCCACAAGGCTGTCAAAAAGCTCCACCACTACCCGTGAACCGCCCCTGTAGCCGCTTCTCAGCTCGCTGTAATAGCCGTCAATGCTGTTTACAAACAAAGCCGCACTCTGCCACAGCTTGGGCAGGATAATGAAAGCAGCGGCGGTGATGATGCCCACCGCTATGAGATAAACCGCCGCCACAGCCGTCCCCCGTGCGGCTTTTGGGCTTATACGCCTGCCGAAAAAGCCTTCAAAACGGCTTACCGCAGG
>JAGAJY010000149.1 GCA_017848125.1 Oscillospiraceae bacterium | reverse complement strand
TGCTTGGCTTGTTATCTTATCATCTCCATCCACACGGAAGGTCATGGTATCTGTCAGGCTTGCATCAGATGTTGCTGCTGTCGCAGCAGATGCAAAGAGAACAGATGACAGATTTAAGCGAAAAGCGGACACAACCGAGTAGTCATGGGCGACACTGTTGAGGCTCACGTAAGCGCCCGGACCCGCAACGAGCGCAGCACTACTATGATTAAAGTAAGGCGCGCGAAGCCAGAACATATCTCCGCTATTGTAAGGTGCTGATGTCAGGCTTACTTTTAGTCCGCCATTTAAGCTTTCTGCGCTGTTTGCTCCTACCGTGATAAATTTGCCATCGTCATAGTCTCCGTATGCCGGATACAGCACATCCTCTGTATAATAAGTATAGTCCGTTTCACCCTCATCTTTTCGCTTATCATCATCTGTATAAACCTTGGTTGACTGCATCAGCTCTTTTTCAGCCGCTGAAAATTTCTCGGTATTATCATTACTGGTATACTCCTGTAACACTCCCCTTAAATCACTTGCTCCGTAGTGGTTTGGATAGACCTCATTTGGGGTTGTTTCATAGGTACATCTCCAATCTGCACTATATGTTTTGTTATTTTGCCAATCATTCTCAAACATAGTACCGGTTGCCATCGGAAGTGACGGGTCACACAACAGTACGATACTGTCAGCTGCATCTGAACCTGCGATGTACCATGTCTGCTTATTGCTTCCATTGGTTCCGAAGTATACCTTTCCTACAGTATCATCCGTTCCGTCCAAATCAAAGCTACTCATCAGCTCGTCTTTCGTTACATAATATGCATTCCCAAGAGGAAGCTTAGCAGTCTTATCAAAGGTATAGCTTACGGTAAGCTTGCCTGTATCAGCATCGTAAGAAACGCTTGCTTCATTACCATTAATGGTAGCGGTGGTTTCGTTAGTAAATTTATAACCTACAGCAGCTCCCAACTCTACGGTAGCTGTATAACCTGCCAGATATCCTGCTGCATTACCGGAAACAGACTCGCCATTCTTTGTATAGCTGACAGTCGGTGTTGTAGTGCTTACGCCTGTGGTATTGCATGTAGCAACCACATCAAGCTCAGCCCCTGCTACCGGTGCAGTAATATCCGTTACCGCTACCGTTGCTATAGTTTCAAACTCCTTTGCCATCACTGCATATACCAGATTATCATCTGTTACCTTCTTTTCAATCCAAATCTCGCACTGGCTTAAATCAACACTTGTCAGACTGACAGCACTTCCATTGCTATCCTTCGCACCAGACTTAATGGTGCCTGTAGCTATGGTAGTATCTGCACTTACTTCCTGAGAATATACCCAGTCAGTAGTTCCGTTCTTCCCCTGTACATAGAGATATACCGTTTCTTCTTCTGCCGCATCCACTATCACATTGTCTGTGCTGTAAGATGCTTGGCTTCTTTCTTTTCGGGAACGGTGTAAGTAGTGCGGTTATAGGAAACAGGACGGGCATAGGAGTACCCGACCAATTCGGAAACGGCTGTCTTGAAATCCATACCGAGTATGTCTGTCAGGCAGTTCACAGCGTTTCTGCCACCCCTTTTGTCCGCTTGTGAAAAGCAGTACCATTCGTTTGTATCGGTGTTTATGTATAAACCGCCGTAGCCTTTTATATGCAGTTCGTTACGTCGCTGTTCGACCTCATAGCCGTTTCTTTTGAAATACTCTCCGAGGTCAGCGTGTCGGGCTTGCTCAATCATTTCGGCGGTTATATTTGATTTGTCAATCATACGCATACATTCCTTTATAAAAAATTGCCCTCGCCAAACAATGTGGCGAGGGCATATATCCGATTAGTGTCTGTTGTGCTTTGGCGGTGTAGGCTTGTTGTCGGGAGTGTTCTTATCTTGTGTATCGTGACTTTCCGAGCCTTTCGTTTCGTCCTTGTCCTCACTCTCGTCCATAATAACCTCATCAACCTGTCCGACCTCTAACTCTCGGTTAAGCTGTTCGAGCCTCGCGGATTTTGTAGCAAGTTCTTCAGCGTGTTCAAAGGGTTTGCCTTTGGCAGCCTGTGCCTCTTGCAAGTCGGTTTTCATTCGTGATAATCTGTCCTCTAAATCGGTTAGCTTTTTATCAAGACCTTTATTAAACAGATTTTCAAGACGGGTTATGTTGCCTATATCGCCCGTAATATCCATTTCGGCGGTATATGTGAGCTTGTGTCGGAGAGATATTCCTGCTCCGACAGTAAAGCCATTATGGATTTTCTCAACTGCAAACTCAAAGCCGCAGAATGTTCCGATAGGGTTGTGGTCTTTGCCGCCGACCTCTGCCATAACCTTGATAGCGGCTTTCTGTAATGCCTCACCAGCCGCCTTGCGTTCGGTGTAAACCTTGCCGCCAATTTCAATCTTGAAATCATCTTCAAGCGGTTTATGCTCGGCGGCATACGCTATGTCGGCTTTGGCAGCCTCAATGTTCGCTGTAAAATTGCTTATCCACTTTTCAGCATTACGGATAGTATCGTCAAGGCGGTATTGTGCGTTGTAGTGTTCGCTTTCAAGCAAACGCAGACGAGCCACATCACCGTCAAGTTCGATTTTCTCCTTGATACGCTCGTCACCGCTTGCGAGAGCCTGCATTTCGGAGTAGTTCAGAACTGCCTCGTCCACATCTTCACAGCTACGGGCGGTAGCATCACCGTTCATCAACTGCGATATAAACCTCTGCTTTGTAACAATGATGTTCATAAGGTATGCGTCGAATGTGTTTTCGGTTACATAATTGTAAACGCCGACCTGTCCAAACTCATTTCCTTGACGGATAATACGACCATTACGCTGTTCGATGTCTGTTGAACATTCTCAACGGAACATAGGGACAACCGATTATTCGACAAGCAGAAACCCCGCCGCAGATGCAAAAGCAAATGCGGCGGGGTAATTTTATAGTTCTATTTCAATTTCCGACTTGAAAAAACTGTCATATTGTGATATACTTGATAAAAAAGGGGGAATTCAAATGATTGACGCTATATTATCGGTCATAGAAAACGAGGAGCAACGAAACGAGTTAGCTGATTTTTATTCCTGTTACAAGAACCGACTGTATTCAATAGCTTTTTCAAAGTTACATAACGAAACGGAAGCTGAGGACGCTGTTCAAGAGGCTTTTTCAAGAATTGCGGGCAAACCCGAAAAGTTTTTCGATATTCCGCTTGAAGAAAAACGAATTGCTTATGTTGATGTAATGGTCAGAAATATTGCTATTGATATGTTTAATGCCAAGAATAAGTACGTTACGACCGATTTTAGCGAACAAGAAATTTGTGAATACGATAATATCAACCTTGATGATAAGTTATTAGAAAACATTTCACGCAATGAGTTGGTGGAGTTTGTGGATAATTTGCCGCCATTACAGAGAGATGTATTGATATTGACTTGCTTTGTCAAACTTTCGATTGACGAAACAGCCGAAAGATTGAAAATATCCAAAAAAGCTGCGAACTGGCGGTTGTATCTCGCAAGAAAAGCCATTAAAGAGTTTATTTCCGAAAGGGGGAAATTTTTATGAGCGAAAATATTTTGGAAGAAATTGTTGCAGAGTCGTACAGGCATGAGTTTGAACAGTTTGATAATTCTCCAGAACACGTCTTTTCTTTGAAACACAGATTTGCTATGAAGCGTATTTTTTCACGTTATGCAAGGAATGTTGAAAAAAACAAACATAGCAACAATAAACTGATTTATGAGGTAAGAGATAATAACCGTCGCTTGTCAATAAAGCAAAGATTGATTGTTGCCGTGCTGATTGTTTTTCTGATGACTATGCTCGTGGGTTGGGTTATTGTGTATGTATCGCAGAATTTCAGCGGAACTGTTCATCAAAATTATACACAACTTACGGCTGTAAATACAGATAATTGTCCTCAAACCATAGAATACAAATATTATTTGTCTGAAATCCCCGAAGACTTTGTAGTAATTGAAACAACTTCTTCGCCTTTTGTTGAGCATACGGTTTACTATAATTCATCTACAAATCAAACTATTGATATAATGCAGAGTGTAAAAACAAGCTTTCGTCCGAATTACAACACTGAACACAACGACCTTGAAGAAATTGAAATCAACGGTCACGACGGATTGTACATAGATTTCAGTGACAGCGAACACTATTCATCATTACTTGTGTGGGATAATGATGATTATATCATAGAAATTGGCGGCGATTTGCCCAAAAGTTCTATTATAAATTTGGCTAAAAGTACCGAAGTTTTATTAAATTGATAAATCCGGGGTGGTATTTTGCCTTTCAAAACAGATGTATATTATAGAAAGTGAAAATTCTCGAATAATTTTGAAAGGAGGAATTTCTATGAAGTTGAAAAGATTGACTGCTTTACTTCTAACCATAGCTTGTTTATCTTCAACACCTAACATGACTGCTTTTGCGGAAAACAATGAAACATTCGTTGTAAATGAAGGCGTAGCCCCCGCATATGAGATTGCCAAAAACGTTTCATCGGAGTTGAACATTAGCGGTGCAACAGCATACTGCACAAGCACTGTGCGTGGGGACAATACAGCAAGCATTACGGTTACACAAACGCTTCAGAAATTCTGGGGATTGTGGATATGGAACGATGTTAGCGGTGCAGAATGGACTAAAACCGTAAATTACAGTACTACTACATTATCATCAACCAAAAGCGGTCTGGACAGCGGTACATACCGTGTAAAGTCGGTTTTTGAACTGACTGACCAAAACGGCGAAACAGAAACTATCACTATATACAGTGATGAAGTAACAATCTAAACCAACGATGCAAACCTACAACAATTCATATCTCAAAATACAAAATTTGAGAACCATGAATAGCAATCACGTTAAGTTAAGCATCAGATACAATGGAGGTAAATCATGAAATCACTATTAAAACGAACAGCAGCTATGATATGTGCTTTAGGTGTATTGACGGTAATAACGCCAAGTTCATTTGCAACTTCAGATGGTCAATTCCATGAAAATGAAACCTATGTTCTATCTTCGGAATATGAATATTCTCCTCTCATATTATGCGGAGGTAATCAATGATGAAAAAAATTGTTTTAGCATTATCGGTTTGTTTACTTATGACAGGCTGTGCGAGCAATCAGCATCAATCGGAAGCTGAGAATGGTTCAAATATGAGTACAAGCTCTACAACCAAGCCTATGTCGGCGGAAAATTCCGTGGCGGAAAACTCATCACCGGCAGAAAACGAAAGCAATGAATATCTGTATAACAGAAGTTTTATTTCAGGGAGCGGCGAGGACGGGTTTTACTCGGTACATTTCCCCGATGAACAGGGTTCGTTTAATGCTGACAATGAAACCTACCGCAGTGTAAATGGGGAAAATATGTTTCTCGGTTTTGCTTATCTGAGGGATACACAAAACGGCACTTTGAAAAGAGTGTATGACCCTGCTCTGCAATATACCGCTGTACAATCCTTTGGGGATTATAAGGTAAAAAACGCTTCCATGCTGATTAATGCTTCGGATGGGCTTTATATGAACTGCGTGACGCTTGAGGGCAGCATACGACTTGTCGGAACAGTATCTGAGGATACGAATGGGTTTGTTGTGAACTTTGCAGACAGCGGCAGTCTTCCTTCCCTTAACCCGAGCGGAGCTGGCGATAATTTGTATACCGCATACTTTGCCGAAGACTGCGGTTATTACAACGAACTGAAAAATTCTGCGGAAAACAGTGGTGAAATTACTCTGACGGCAGATGGGATTTCAATTGCTTATAAGCCCGCTTTCGGACTTTCGGAGAATTGGCTTAGTTTTAACGAATTTGAAATAAGCAAATAAAAACAGCATTCTATGTTGTGGATTATTGTAAAAGCTTATATTACTACGATATTCTACAAAACACCTGCGGACAATTTTGGCCCGCAGGTGTTTTGGTAATTGAACTGAAAAGAAAATTGTTTATTGCTTTGCGGCGGTATAAACTATTTTCATAATTTCCTGTCTTATTTAACAAACATATTTCTAACCACAGCTATCATTATTTACGGCTGCATATTTTTCGATATATTATTATTATCGTAAGTGATACCCGACTATACCATTAACAGACTGTGACAGCCTAATTAAGTATCAACCGGTAAAGTGTGCTTATAATACTGCCACGCAAGTTATCCGTATCCCTAAGCAGACACACAACATCCATATCCCCACCGCTTTCTCCGACAGTAGATTAACTGCTCGGAGCAGGCGGTTTTTCTTTTTCAGTTCTGCAATCACTCATACTGCTTATTGCGCTCGTCAAAATACTTCGCACTTGACCTTGTATTCTCCGTCACCTGATTAAGCAAAAACTGCATATATGCCGACACAAGTATCTCGTCCTTCTTCTCATCGCCTGTGTGGATAATCTCCGCCCATTCGTCTTTGGTGAGCTGTACCTTGTCAAAGTACAGGAACAACGCTCCGAGAATACTCTCTGCAAGTTCGCCATCGTCGTTCTCCTCGTGACAGTAGAAGGCGTAGTCCTGCTTGAGTTCGTCGAACAGATGATTGATTACGGATAGCTTGCCGTATTCCCTGTTCTTGACAAGCTCGGCTAAATACTCAACGGCAGTGTCGGACAAGCCCGTGAAGTCGCAGACTGTTTTAGTTTTTCCTTTCGTTGCGGTCGTGTTCGTTTTTCCGATAAGGTAGTCTGCCGACACATTCAGCACGTTTGTAATGCGTGACAGAATTTCAATATCGGGCATACGGTTGTTGTTCTCATAGTAACCGACTGTGCTTTTTGAAATCCCAACTGCCTCGGCGAACTGCTCAATCGTGTAACCGTTTGCTTTTCGAAGCTCCTTGAGCCGTTTCCCAAATACCTCAACACAGGTGTTTTTGCTCTCCATAACGGTAAAAGTCCTCCTCTTTTGAATATTAAAAGACTATATTTGTGGAATTGCAGAAAATATCCTACAAATGCCTTGACAACGTGACTTTGAAATGCTATAATCAGTATCACAACCACGAAATCAATCTTTATTATCATAATACCACAATAATGATGATTTGTCAAGTGGATATTACAGAAAACAGGAGGTGAAAATATGATTAAGAAGAACACAGATATTCGCAAAGCCGCAAAGGACAGCGGCGTGTTTCTGTGGGAGATTGCAGATAAACTGGGTGTATCTGAGCCTACGGTCAACAGGTATCTTCGCAAGGAAATGTCCGACAACCAAAAGGCGAAGTTCTTTGCGGCGATTGAGCAGGTAAAGCTCGAACATCAGGCAGAAACAGCGAACGACTAAAGCCGGCACACGGCAGAATATCGGATTAGTGAACAACGCATAAATTCGCATATCTGAAAAAAGAATGATTGGGGTTGATGATTGAGTGCAGAGAGCTGCCGTGTGCATTTTCTTTTTCAGCTTTGAAAGGAGTAATACAATGATTTCCTACGCGCCTTTTTGGAAAACACTTAAAAGCAGATACACCACATCAACATACGAACTGATTAAACACGACGGTATCAGCAGTAGCACGATACACCGACTGCGGCACAATCTGCCTGTTGACACGAAAACGCTCGATAAACTTTGCACGGCTCTCTACTGCTCAATCAGCGATATTGTTGAACACATACCCGACCGCAAATAATCGTCTGAATGACTACGCTCAATGCCAACGTTGAAACAGAGCATACTCGGCAGAATGACTACGCTCCCGACAAAAACGAAAAAGTGCGTATTCGTCAGAGTGACTATACCCCTGACAAGAGTGGAAAATGAGCGTAGTTGACACAGCGACTACACAGCCGATTTTCAATCAACAAAACCGTTTCGGTTCGTGAACATTTTGTTCAAACCATTTGCAGGAGCGGTTTCAACGCCTTGCAAACGACAATGATGATTGCGGCAATGATAAGGTGTTTTAGGGGGATTATCCCCCTAACGCAGACTATTTTGTAAATCGAAGATTGACAAAATAGGTAATGCGTTTTACCCGTTTTGCAAACACTTGAAAAGGTGAATTTAATGAAGATGATTGGACATAAACAAAGCCATAATTATGGTGATGATTACAGGAACACCACACTAATGAAAGTTGCAGAAAGGAGAATTTATTATGAGCGAAACACCCAAGCATTTATCGGTTTCATTCCGAGTGGACAACGGCTGTGTTGAACACAACAACCGAGATTTCTTCTCGGACAACGTGGATAAAAACCGAACTCCCGACAACATAACCTACGTTCGCCGTGATTTGCGTGAACTCTATCACAAACTTTTTGACGAAGCATTAGCCGAATACAATTCTCGGCAAATCCGCTCGGACAGGAAAATTCCCGACTACTATGAACACATCAGGCTCGGAAAAAAAGAGAAACTCTTTCAAGAAATAATCGTGATGTTCGGTAATTCGGAGAACTGCGGTGTTGGTTCGGAGAATTGGGAAACGGCGAAACAACTGCTCGACGAATATATGAGAGAATTTGAAAAACGCAATCCCAACCTCAAAGTTTTCAATGCGGTAATGCACTTGGACGAGGCAACTCCACATCTACACATTAACTTTGTCCCCGTGTGTTACGGACAAAAGCAAGGTTTGTCAACTCGAGTTTCAATGAAACGTGCAATTCAGCAAATGGGATTTTCAGCGAACGGCAAGAGAGAAACCGAAATCATTTTGTGGGGAAACTCCGAGCGAAATGCCCTGACCGATGTCCTGAATAACCACCACATTGCCCGAAAGATTGTCGGTGTATTTCACGACCATAAAACCGTTGAGGAGTACAGGCGATACGCAGATATTTTGGGTGCTGCCAACGCTCGTGTGAATGCGCTGAAAGCACAACCGCCCGCAAATTTATCTAATGAAGATGTCGGCGAAATCATAAATCAGAACGACCGACTGCGGACAATGGTTACTGAAACGAACGGCGAAATGGTAAAGTATCGCAACAGAAGTCAGGCGCAGTTCCTGCCCGTGGAGATTTACAACGATGAAAAGCGGCAGTACATAATCGAACAGCTCACAAACATCAACTGCCCGTTTGTTGAAGAAGACACCACGATTTATGTTCCCGATTATTACGAGAAATCCGTGCTGAAAGCTGCCGCCGCTTTCAAGCCCATGAACAATCAGACGGTGCGTGATAGGTTGAAATTCTATATTGACAGGCTGATTTACTCGGCGAACAGCTTTGATGAATTGCTGTCCTTGCTGGAAAAGCAAGGTTACGCAATCAAGAGAAACAAGTACACCGCAGTGAAGCCGCCGTATGCGCAACGATTTATGCGACTGCGTTCTCTGGGCGAGGACTACACCGAGGTTGCTCTTAAAAAGAGAATAGAGGCACGCAACGAAATCCCCAACGAGTTCAAACGTATGCAAGAACGGTATGCAAGCGAACTGCAACAGCCTTTCTATTATGCAATTAACGCAAATATATCACTTGTGCGGAATTTTCGCATTACACCCACAAAGCAGGATAATCAATACCCGTACAGTTTCACAAATGACTGCACGATTGAACGGCTGACAAGCTGCTTGGGAACGCTTTCGGAGTTCAACATCAACAGCCGAAGCGAGCTTTACAAGACTTCCGAGGTTTTGCAGGAGCAGATTGAGAATTGCACCGATGAGGGCGAGCGTGTTGATTTGAAAATTCAGTATGCAAAAATCTCTGCGACAATTCGGACTTATGAGGAAATTGTTGACGGAAACTATATCGACAATCTCCTAAAAGCCGAGCGTGAGCGAACCGAGGCAGAGCAGAAAAAAGAAAACACGCACGAACAACCGATTAAACAAACAATAAACCGCAAAATGCACAGAAGATAAGGAGGTTAATTTTGAAAAAACAGAATGCCAAAATCGTAATAATTCCGCATTACAGCGGCTCTCAGAAACCCTCCGAGGTTTTCAAGCGAGTAATCACGGACCAAATCGAAAAGAAACTGAACAAGAATGAAAACAAGCCAAACAATGCCGCAAATTAAGAGAAATTACGCCCAAAAAGCACTTGAAATAAACGGATAATTGATGTATAATGATGATAGTCGAAATCGGTTGTCCGTGCATTAAGGAGGTTAAAATGACAAACGGACAGACCCGATACAACACAGCATTATATCTTCGTTTATCCAAGGACGACGGAACGGACAGCGAAAGCTCGTCAATTCAGACGCAGAAAGAAATGCTCACCCGCTACTGCCGTGAAAACGGCTTTGCAATCAGCGAAATCTACGTTGATGACGGCTGGAGCGGAACAAACAGCAACCGACCGAGTTTTCAGCGTATGCTCTCGGACATTGAGGACGGGAAAATCAACTGCGTTATCACAAAAGACCTGTCCCGACTTGGACGAAATTATCTTGAAACAGGCGGCTACACGGAGGTTTACTTCCCCGAACATAATGTGCGTTACATAGCCGTTACGGACGGCGTAGACACGGCAAAAGGCTCTACAATGGACATTACGCCGTTCAAAAATCTGCTCAACGATATGTACGCACAGGACATCTCAAAAAAGATAAAATCATCATTATTGACACGGCAGAAACAGGGCAAGTTTATCGGCGTTAAAGCACCTTACGGCTATGTGAAAGACCCTGCCGACAAAAATCACTTGCTGATTGATGATCGCTTTGCGCCGACCGTGCGGTACATTTTCCAAATGGCAAAGGACGGCGTGGGAATGGTGCATATTGCAAGGCGGCTTACGGCGGAGAAAATCCCCCGTCCCGTGGCTGCCGCCGCCGAAAATTTCGGGTGCTATGACAGGTACATTACCACCGACGAGAGCGCATACAAATG
>JAGAJY010000148.1 GCA_017848125.1 Oscillospiraceae bacterium | reverse complement strand
TTCGAGGGGAGGCGAACAAGACCGCCTCCCCTTGTTACAGTTCTATGCAAATTAACCCTTCAAAACGTTCCGGTGGAACGTTTTGAACGAAGCAAATTTTATGTAGTTTTGTGCAAATATAACAACAGCGTTTTCTTTTTCGACAGACTGAGCTGACACACAGGCAATTTTTTCCTGTGTGTCAGCTGTTTTTATTGATTTATTCAGTATGTAAGCTTATACTAATCACTCATTGAATTATGGGAATCTCTCGCCACAAAAGCCTTATATCAAAGCTTTTGCGGCGATTTCTTCTCCATAATTCAAATGGTGATTAGTATTAGCTGTTCCAATGCCCAGTTCTGCATTTCAAGAAACATTTTTCCTTTCAGCTGCTCGTATTCTATCCAGCAAAGGGTATGATTTGGTTCAGCAGGCTCGGCTGATTTATCAAGAAGCTCTCCCTGATAATATGTCTGGATAGGGTGAAAGTACCCTATCTCAGGGTGTCTTTCATATGCTTCGGCAGAACACAGCTTGTCTTTTACACGGCATAAACAGCCTGTTTCTTCAAGACATTCTCTTTCAATGCATTTCAGATGACTTTCTCCCTTTTCAAGACCGCCGCCGATGAAAAAATATCCTTTGTGCGTGCGGATAACGCCAATGGAATTATTGCGGACGGGAATAAGGTATGCACCCTCTCGGTCTGAGTATCTGACAGCTTACTTTGTTCCGAAAATCCTGTGTATTTTTTCTTCCTCCGAATTACGATCTGATGCAACCATCAGCTCTCTGTCTGACTTGTTTTTGCAGCTGAATCGGGGGTTTTCTTTCTTTAGTCTGAAATATATTTTTTTGTAGTCATACAATGAATGACGATTTGCACCGCCCGAAAGAGTGGGGTCTTTTACTTGTAAAAGGTCATACTCCCAGAAACACTCCGAGCATATTTCCCATTCGTAATCTTTATCGTCAAATGTATTATTTCCGCATACAGGGCATTTCATTTTTATCTCCTCTTTGTCAGCTTTTTAAAACTTACCGAGCGGTAAACTGTGATGTGTGTAAGCGGTCAGTCAGCGGAAGATCAGAATTATTATATATTATTACAGAATTTAATTATTTCAACTTTTCTTAATTTTACATCTTCCTTATACTCAATTGAACATAAGCCTAATCTGTCACAACATTCAATTTCCATATGTCCGTAAAAATGCTCTATACTTTCGATAATACGGTTGCATTCTTTCATATTCGGACCTGTTCTTAATGCAATTGAATAACCCTTTTTTCCGTTGCTTATGGCTGCGTGCGGTTCATGTGTATTGCACCAAGGTGTACATCTATCAATGAAAGCTTTGAATTGTCCGGGAATATCAGCCCAATAGGAAGGTGATATTGATATTATTATATCTGCCCATTCGTACTGTTCAATTATTATGTCAACATCATCATGTTGTATGCATTTTGCAGTACTATGACATGAGCGACAACCTGTGCAGAATTTAAAGCTATAATCATCAATACAGATTTTTCTAACTTCATATTTTTCTTCCAAACAAGCAGAAACTATATTTGCTATTTCAGCAGTAGCTCCGTTTTTTACAGGACTGCAATTCATTATCAAAGCATTCATATCTTTCTCCACCGCAAAATTCAAATTTCAGTGTGCTTACACCTCAATTTCTCCGTTTTTAATGTTTATCCTTCTACACACCCAGCCTCCTGGCGGGTCCATTTCACATGATATACTCATTATCTCATCATCGAGCATTTCTTGAAATAGCACCCCATCTATAGCTAAACTGTGGTTTCTCCATATTTCGTCTAAATTTTCATTAAATGCTATTATTCCATTTCCGTCCAATATATAAACCGCTTCTTTATACACCACAAAATAACCAAAATACATTTCGACTTCTAACTCAGTTATTTCAAAATCTAATAAATTAATAAAATATACTTTTTCAGAAGCTCCTATCAGCAAATGATTATTGTATATAATCGCATCGTCAAATGAGTTTTTGGAACCCACTTCAACTCTTAGATATGGCTTGTTATCGCTAAGAACATAATAATATTCAAAATCTCCAAGTCTAATTTCATGTTCAAAGTCGTCCGTCTCAAATTCACTTTCTTGTAAATCTATCAATTCATATTTCATTTTCTTCTCCAAAATATTAACTAGCCTACAAATTCGAGTTTTTCTTTTATCTTACCACACCAAGTCTGGATAATCCACCAGCATTTATCAAAAATTACCATACTTTAAAACTATCAATCGCATCCACCCACGCTTGCATTTAGCCGTCTAAAGCAAGTCGAGCATACTCAAGCAGCTCATCTATCGCCAAAGCATTCAGCGAATTTTGTGAACAAGGAGTGGTTCTTAATCCATCCTCAGCCTGCTAAGTCACGATTTTTGGTTTGCTCATAACTGCCGTTACCGAGCCACAAATAAACAGCTCAAAGCTGTACTCACTTACGGTCGGGTGCAGGCTCAGCCTGCTAAGTCACGATTTTGTGGGTTTGCTCATAACTGTCGTTACCGAGCCGCAAACTAACAGCTCAAAGCTGTACTTGCTTACGGTCGGGTGCAGGCTCAGCCTACTGAATCCTGACGAGCAGTTTACTTCTTTGCTAACGTTACCGAGCCGCAAATTAACAGCTCAAAGCTGTACTCAATTACGGTTGGGTGCAGGCTCAGCCTGCTAAGTCACGATTTTGTGGGTTTGCTCATAACTCCCGTTACCGAGCCGCAAATTAACAGTTCAAAGCTGTACTCACTTGCGGTTGGGTGCAGGCTCAGCCTGCTAAGTCACGATTTTGGGTTTGCTCATAACTCCCGTTACCGAGCCACAAATAAACAGCTCAAATCAAACTCACTTACGGTTGGGTGCAGGCTCTGCCTGCTCGTAGCTTTGGTAATAGCCGTATTTTTTGCCGTATCTGCCGTATTTCTTCTTGCCGTAAGAGGATTTCATACCGCCTGTGCAGAAGGATTTAATAAAGCCCAGCTTTCTGCCGTTGGCAAGGCTGACCTTTTCGAGGGCCTCGGCAATATCGGGGTGTGAGGTGGCATTCTCCCTTACAACGAAAACGTGACCGCCGATAATGCTGTTCATAAGCTGTGAGTCGGTAACTACATTGATGGGGGGAGTGTCCAGCAGAACGTAATCATATTTTGCCGACACATTCTCCAGAAGCTTCTGCATGATGCCCGAGCCTAAAAGCTCTGTGGGATTCGGGGGAATTGGCCCCGATGCAAGAACATCGAGAGAGCTTCTCACGTCCTTGTTTACAGCGTCGTCAAGAGTGCAGAAGCCGCCCAGAACTGAGGAAAGTCCGTTGTTTCCCGTAAGCTTGAAGGCGGTCTGAACTGTGGGCTTTCTCATATCGCAGTCAATGAGAAGCACACGCTTTCCCATATCCGCAAAGGCAATTGCCATATTTGCGCAGGTGGTGGACTTGCCCTCTCCCGGCTCTGCGCTGGTAAAGCCTATGATGTTGCCCCCTGCCGCCGCAAGGGAGAATATGAGGTTTGTACGGGCAGCCCTGTACGCTTCGGCAATTACGAAAGGCGTGTTGTCATCAAGAAGATAGCGCTTGGCGGTTGAACGCTTGGAGCTGCTTTTTCTGCTGCTCTTGCCATTGCCGCCGTAGCCGTAGCTGCCGCTGTGGGAAGCTTCAAAATCCATTATCTCCGCAAAAACAGGCACGTTGTATATCTTGTTAAGGTCGTCTCTGGGCGTAACGGTAACGCTGAGGGCTTCTTTGAGGAAAAATGCAATGTAAGCCGCCGCCGCACCGAGAATAAACGCCGCACCCGTGAATATCACAGGGCTTGGAAAAGAGGGCTTTTCGGAAACCTCTGCGTATTCCACAACTTCGATAGAGCCTGATTTGATAACACGCATAAACTCTTCCTGCGCAAGCTCCACAAGGACGTTTACAATGTCCGCAGAAAGAGCGGCGTCCTCGCTTGATGCGGTTATGCGCATAACCTCAGTGCTGTTTACGGAGTTGACGGAGATCATATCGCTCAGCTCCTCTTTGGTATAGGGCAGGTCAAGCTCATATATAACCGAGTCAAGCATTTTGTTGCTCTGGAAAATTATCTGACAGGTGTTTACAAGCTTCTGAGCGGCGTTGATGTCGTTGATGTTCAGAGTCTCGTTGGAATTCTGACTGTTTTCCACATACAGCATTGCGGAGGATTCGTATTTCTTGGGAACTAAAAACTCAGCCGCCGAAAAGCCTATGCCGCCGCAGATAACTGCCGCTGCCGCTATTGGCAGGAAATGATTTTTCAGAACGCTGAATAGCTGCTTAATATCGATACTGTCTTCCATATCCTTGGAAATGCTCCTTTACTTTTTTGCTTTGAATGCGGCGGCGATTATGTCGGGTCCGCTGTTTGCGGCAATTGCTCCGCCTACTCTGAATACAGTGTCAACAGGGGGATAGCCCAGACGCTGGGTAAGAAGCTCGGAAAGCTCCTTGGTGTGATCCATATTCTTTCCGCCGATAACGATATAGGGAGAGCCCTCCGCAATTCTTTCACAGGTAACGTCTGCAAGCTTGGGGATAAGGTTCTGCGCTCCTCTGGGCTTTGCAACCACCTTTGTTTCCTCGCCTTTTAGCAGGATAACAGGCTTTAAGCCCAGAAGCTCTCCCGCAAAAGCGGCGGCGGCGCTTATTCTGCCCGATTTCTTTACAAACCGCAGGGTGTAAGCCGCAAGATATACCTCGCTTGCGTCAAACCAGTCTGCAAGGTATTTTTCTATCTCGTCTGCCGATGTTCCCTCACAAGCCATTTCAGCGGCTTTCATAACAGGGTAGCCGTAGGTTGCCGAATAGCTCTGTGAGTCAAGGACTCGTATTCTCAGGCTGTCCTTTTTGTCGGGGTGCTCGGAGAAAAAATTGTCCCTTGCAAGGCAGGCATTCTGATAGGTCGCAGAGCCTGCGGCATTTATGGAGATAAAGAAGATATCCTCATAGCCCTCGCCTGCGTATTTTTCGTAAAGCTCCTCGAATTCAAAAACCGTAAGCTGTGAATGTACGGGAAGAACGGGGGAATTGTCTATAAGCTCATAGTATTCGGCCTTGGGAATATCTCCGTCACAGAAGCTTTTTTCTCCGACAGTGATAGGGAAACAGCGAAGGTCTATCCCCAGTCTTTCAGCGTCCTCTTTTGTAATATCGCTTGCGGAATCGGTAATGAATTTTATCTTTGACATAGGCGTATTTCCTTTCATATTTATTTGATATTGGGTTTAAGCTTATTGAATATCATCGGCGTGAGCCGAAGGAGCTAAACTCAGATTAAAAGGCTTTGCCTTCAATCATAATAAAGGGAGTTTAGCGGTTTCCGACAGGAAATCATCGGCGTGAGCCGAAGGAGCTAAACTCAGATTAAAAGGCTCTGCCTTCAATCATAATAAAGGGAGTTTAGCGGTTTCCGACAGGAAATCATCGGCGTAAGCCGAAGGAGCTAAACTCAGATTAAAAGGCTCTGCCTTCAATCATAATAAAGGGAGTTTAGCGGTTTCCGACAGGAAATCATCGGCGTAAGCCGATGAAGCTAAACTCAGATTGAAGGCTTTGCCTTCAATCATAATAAAGGGAGTTTAGCGGTTTCCGACAGGAAATCATCGGCGTAAGCCGATGAAGCTAAACTCAGATTGAAGGCTTTGCCTTCAATCATTC
>JAGAJY010000147.1 GCA_017848125.1 Oscillospiraceae bacterium | reverse complement strand
TATGCTTCTTGTTTTTTTCAAGCTTTATTTCTTCTGAAAGGTCATACACGATGCCGTCTATCCTTACTCTTACATAGCCCGATTTCCTTGCCTGTTCAAGCTCCTTGACGTGCTCGCCCTTTCTTCCCTTTACCACAGGGGCAAGTATCTGTAATTTTGTTCCCTGAGGGAGAGAGGTGATTTTGTCAATTATCTGATCCACCGACTGCTGCTTTATCTCACGTCCGCAGACAGGGCAGTGGGGTATGCCTATTCTTGCGTAAAGCAGACGGAAGTAATCGTATATCTCGGTAACAGTTCCGACGGTTGAACGAGGGTTTTTTGAAGTGGTTTTCTGGTCAATGGATATGGCAGGAGAAAGACCCTCAATGGAATCCACATCAGGCTTGTCCATCTGTCCGAGAAACATTCTTGCATAGGAGGAAAGGCTCTCAACATATCTTCTCTGACCGTCCGCATATATGGTGTCAAAGGCAAGGGAGGATTTTCCCGAGCCCGAAAGACCTGTCATAACGATAAGCTTGTCACGGGGAAGCTCCAAGTCAACATTTTTCAGATTATGCTCTCTTGCACCCTTTATCACGATTTTATCTATAGGCATACTTTTCATTTCCTTTCACAAAAAAGGTCTGTATCATCAATCAAAAATTCCCAGATCGCCGCCGTCACGCATAGAATAGCATTTTGAGCCGCCCACTATGATATGGTCCATAAGCCTGATATCAAGCGCTTTAAGAAGCTCTGTTATCCGCCTTGTAACGGCAATGTCCTCGTCCGAGGGTTTTGGTGCGGCTCCGGGGTGATTATGGGCAAGCGCCGCCATTGTACAGCCGCTGTCTATTGCCGCACTGATTATTTTTCTCAGTTCGATGGAGGTATATGCAGATGTTCCTCTGCTTATCTCCTTTACCGTAATGGGACGAAGCTCATTGTCAAAGCAGCCCAGCATAAATTTCTCCGTTCCGCTGCCTACAAAATATGGCTTGAACAGCTCTGAAAGCTGAGCAGTACCCGTAACTGAAATGCCCTTTCGCTCCTCTGCATAATACGCCGTGATTAGCTGGGGGATAAGCTTGAAAAGAACAGCCGCATTCTCGGTTATTCCCTTTATTTTTGTAAGCTCGGAAACCTCTGCGTTAAGCACTCCCGAAACACCGCCGAATCTTTGGATAAGCTCATAGGCAGTCTGCTTGGTGTCTTTCTGCGGAATAACATAAAACAGCAGAAGCTCTATTATTTCATGAGGAGCAAAGCCGTCAAGACCCGATTTCAGAAATCTCTCCTTTACACGTCCTCTGTGACCCTGTGCGTTGCTTTTTCTTTTGTCCTCTGTTTTTGGGGGAGAAGCCTTTCTCAGCTCCTCCTTCTTTTCGGAAAGTGCCTTGTCAAGCTCATCGTCACCCAGCGCTTCAAGGGCATTTTCAAGCTCTGTAATATCCATATCAACAGCTCCGTTTAATTTCAGATGTCCTCAAGGCTAAGGGTCGCCACAGCGTTAAGGCTTTCGTCCGCTCTTTTTCCGTCAAGATAATCATAATATCCCTGACAGGCTATCATTGCGCCGTTGTCGCCGCACAGCTCAAGGGGAGGAAGAAAGACCTTTATCCCACGCTTTCCGCATTCGTGAAGCATAAGCTCTCTTACCCCCGAATTTGCCGATACACCGCCTGCAACAGCAATAGTCTTATATCCAAGCTCCTTTGCTGCGGCAATGGTTTTGCTTACAAGCATTTCGGAGGCGGTTTTCTGAAAGCTTGCCGCAAGGCTGTCCTTGTCAAGCTCTTCGCCCTTCTGTTGGGCATTGTGGGCAAGGTTAATAACTGCGGTTTTCAGTCCGCTGAAGGAAAAATCAAACTCGCTTCCCGTTACTCTGGGCACAGGGAGCTTGTATTTTTCGCTGTCGCCCCTTTTTGCGGCTCTGTCAATGTGAACTCCGCCGGGATAAGGGTAGCCAAGAACTCTCGCACATTTGTCAAAAGCCTCTCCTGCGGCGTCGTCTCTTGTTCTGCCGATAACACGGAATTTTGTATAATCAAGCACCTCTGTTATCTGCGAATGTCCGCCGCTTGCCACAAGGCAGAGATATGGGGGCTTTAAATCGGGGTGAGCAATATAATTTGAAGCAATGTGACCTGCAATGTGGTGAACAGGTATAAGAGGCTTGTCCGCCGCCATTGCAAGACCCTTTGCAAAGCTTGTTCCCACAAGAAGCGCACCTATAAGCCCGGGGGCATAGGTCACCGCAACCGCATCAATATCGTCCATAGTACATTCAGCCTTGTCAAGTGCCGCCCTGACCACTTCAAGAATATTTTCCGCATGGCGTCTCGACGCAATTTCGGGAACGACTCCGCCGAATTTCTTGTGCTCCTCCACCTGAGAGGATATTATATTTGAAAGAATAGTCCGTCCGTCAACAGATACCGAAGCAGCTGTTTCATCGCAGGAGGACTCTATTCCCAGAATTTTTATGCTCATCTTATCACCTTTTTTATCATTACTGCCGCATCTTCACGGGGATTTGAATACATATTCCGTCTGATACCCGCTCTTTCAAAGCCGAAGCCTTCATACAAAGCTATAGCCGCCACGTTTGATACCCTTACTTCAAGAGAAATGCTGTCTGCCGATTGGGGAAGCGCCTTTTCAAACCCGTCTAACAGGGATTTTCCTATTCCCATTCTGCGATAAGCCTTTCCCACGGCAACACGCTCGATGTATCCCGAATATCCGTCGCAAGTGCCTATCAGATAACCTCTGACAGCACCCTCCGAAATATCCGCAAGAAAACACGAATCGGAGGAAAGCGTGCTTTCAAGAGAGCTTTCCGACCAGCTGTCGGTGAATGCCTCCTGTTCGAGCCTTGCTATTTCGGCAATGTGACCCTTTTCGGCAGGGATTATCATAGCTCCATATCCTTTCTTATGCACTCAATAAGCGACTTTACGTCACTGAGAGAGGAAAGCTGACCGCAGCGTCCTCTGTAGCCTGCCGCACCCTTTATCCCTTTCAGATAAAAAGCGCACTGCCGCCTTGCCTCAGCCATTGCAAGCCGCTCTCCCTTGAAGCTGACAGCGTATTCTATCTGCCTGAGCATCATATCAAGCCTCTCGTTTATGTCGGGCATGGGGGGGATAGTGCCTGTTTCAAGATAGCTTTCTATCTGACTGAATATCCAGGGGTTTCCATAGCTTCCTCTGCCCACCATAACAAGGTCGCAGCCTGTCTGACGGTACATTTCTGCGGCGTCCTCACCGCTGCATATATCACCGTTTCCTATAACGGGAATGTTCACCGCTTTCTTTACACGTCTAATAATATCCCAGTCTGCTTTTCCGTGATACATCTGGGTCTTTGTTCTTCCGTGTACCGTGACAGCCATAGCTCCTGCGGATTCCATAGCCTTTGCAAATTCGGGAGCGTTTATTGAGCTTTCGTCCCAGCCTGCCCTTATTTTTACCGTAACAGGCACATCGCTGTTCTGCACCGCCGCCCTTACAATGTCATATGCCCTGTCAGTATCCTTCATAAGAGCGGAGCCGCTGCCGTTTCCTGCAATTTTCGGAACGGGACAGCCCATATTTATGTCAAGTATATCAGGCTTGTATTTCATCAGAATACCTGCCGCTTTGCCGCAGAATTCCGCTTCATCTCCGAAAAGCTGGAGAGCGTAGGGACGTTCTCTTTCATCTACCGTGCAAAGCTCCTCGGTCTTTCTGTCGCTGTAGCAGAGTCCCTTTGCGGATATCATCTCCGACACCATATATGCCGCTCCCTGTTCCTTGCATACAAGCCTGTAGGCACGGTCTGCCACAGAAGCCATAGGCGCAAGGGCGGCGGTTCTTTTTATCTCAACATTCCCTATTTTCACTGAGGGGATTCCTCCAAAACAATATTCATAGCAAGGCTCGCCTTGGTAATAACGGTTTCCTTATCACCCTCAAGCATAATAAGCCGTCTGCCGTCGGATATTATTACCTTGCCCTTTTCGGTAACGGCATAATCAAG
>JAGAJY010000146.1 GCA_017848125.1 Oscillospiraceae bacterium | reverse complement strand
TATCTGTGAAAAAATATCCGACGAGGGCTTGCCTGTTACGTTGGGGCGGTACAGGCACAGGCTGGGGATACCTTTGGGGCTTATTATTTCTGCGGTTGTTGTAATGCTTCTGTCGGACAGGGTCATGGTCATTGAGGTGGGGGGAAATGAAACTATCCCTACGGAACGAATTATGTCCCATCTGGAGAGCAGCGGTATCTACATCGGCAGCAGTATTTCATCAGTTGACCTGAGACGTGCTGAGCGGCAGATTGCCGCTATGGACAGGGGGATCGACTGGGTTGGCATAAAGCATATCGGCAGCCGTGTTACCGTGGAAATAAACGAGATGACATCACCGCCCGAAATGGAGAGAAAAAACACCCCCTGCAATATTGTGGCATCAAGGGACGCACAAATTACGGGGGTCAAGCTTTACAGCGGTATGCTTATCCCTATGGTGGGGGACGGAGTGAAAAAGGGGGAAATTATTGTTAGCGGAGTGGTGGACACCAAGTACGGACGGAGCTATTATGTTCATTCCATAGGGGAGATAACGGGGATCTATACGGAGAGGGTCACATTTTCTGAGCGGCTTGAAAATGAGGAGGAGGTATGCGTTGGTGAAAGCGTATCACGGTTTATCCGAATATTCGGGCTGAAAATTCCTTATGTAAGGGCGGATATTCCCACGGGGGCATATGAATATGATGAAAGGGAAAATCAGCTTACGCTGTTCGGTTTTCCCCTGCCTGTTTTCAAGGGTGAGGGGGGTTACAGGCTTTATGAAAACAGGACGGTGAATATCAGCCGTGAGGAGGCTCAGAGACGAATTGATAAAAAAATCAGTCTATATGAGAAGAATTTTATTTCGGGGGACGAACAGATACTTGACAGGCAGACGGACAAACGCTTTGAAAACGGAGTTCTGACCTGCTCTGTTACATATACGATAGAGGGGGAGATCGGCGAGGACAGAATGATTCTTGCGAAATACGAATCGCCTGAGAGATATGATAAGTCGTCAGAGATAGAAAAAAGTTAGAAAATTTGTTTTGTATTTTGTGCAGATGTACAAAATTGAAAAATATGTTCTGAAATGTATTGACAAATCAAAACGAATGTGCTATAATCGTAACATACACAAAAAGGCTGCATCGGCAGAAACAGTGCTTTGTTCTCCGTGCAGCCTGTAATTTTGTTTTATATATAGAACATACATTCTTTCGGTGAGGGGGGATAAAAGCGTAAGGGGAATAATTTATGTTACAGCTCCGCTTGGCAGATCACAGCCGCTTGGTAGGCTTGGTTGCGGCTCTTACCTCCATAATGCCGTCTTCGCTGTAGAAGAAAACAGTTCTGCCGTAGTTTGAGCCTGTTTCTTCGGCGATAATGGGAATGTTGTAGGTTGCAAGAACCTTTTTTACCGCTTCAACATTTCGCTCACCGATGTTGAAAACAGTAGAGTTGGTGCTGAACATCTGAGCACCGCCTGCTATCTTTGCGGTAAGGCGGTACTTCTTTGCACCCATAGCGCACATTTTCTGGATAAGCTCGGTTATGCCTGTATCGGCATATCTGCGCATATTATTGTCAGCGCCTGCGCCTGCGTCCTTGCTCCAAGGCAGCATTATATGAGCCAGCCCCGCAATTTTCAGCTCTGCGTCGTAAAGGCAGATACCGATACAGGAGCCCAGAGCGTATGTTGCAAGCACACCGGGACATTTAGTTGTATTCAAATCAGCTATTCCAATGTTAATCATTTTATGATACACTCCTAAAATGCGGCAATGCCGTAGTATTTCACATTAGCATCAAAATGCCGTCATACCTCGATTCCGAGCCTTGAAAACAGGGTTTCGAGAGATGAAAGCTCGGGAACAAGTATCATATTGCTCTTGATCTCATTGTTGTCGGCGCTCTTTTCTGCGTTTGTGAAAAGGAAGCTGTCATCAATGAAAAGAACGCTGTTGCCTATCTGGGCAAACTCAACTGCGGGTACGGCAAGGATCGCACCTGCCATATCTATGCTTATGGTGGGAACGGAAATATCAATGGTAAGACCTGTCAGAGAGGATATTGCATTTACATATGAGCCTGCAAGGATATTGCCTATCTCCTGAATGAAGGAGAGATCCATTTCATCAAGCTCTGTAAGATCGGAGATCTCCTTGCCGAAAACGGATTTCAGCATTGAGCTTGCAAAGCTTTTCTGAAGAACGTAGAGCATCATTCCGTTAATATCGCCTTTAAGTCCCACAAGCATTCCGAGAACGATATTCTCAGGACCTCCCAGATATTCAACTGACTCGTTGAAGTCAAGGAGCTTTACGGAGGGTACGGAGATATCTATTGCCTGACTGAGCATCTGAGAAAGGGAGCTTGCGGCATTGCCCTGACCGATGTTTCCGATCTCTCTGAGAACGTCAAAGTGCATAGCGTTGAGCTGTTCCATATTCTGAAGTGCCATAATATCAAAGCCTTTCTGTTATAAATTTAGGGTCTGCGGATTTAGCTTCTCAGGTTATTTACAAGGTTATTGAGCTCGTCGTGGAGCTTTACCATATTTACATTGAGCTGGAAGGCTCTCTGGTATTCGATGACCTTGGTCATTTCCGTGGCAACGCTTGTGCCCGAAGCCTCCATATATCCCTGCTTTACCTTGATGGTATCGTCGGGGATAGCCTCGCCGCTGGAGCCTGTGTTGATATAGTAGTTATCTCCGAACTGGTCAAGTCCGTAGGGATTTTCAAAGCGGTATGTGCCTATCTGCGGAACAAGCTCGGCATAGTCTATCTGCATATCCTCGTTAAAGGGAACTGTTATTCGATTGCCCTCCTGATCCAGAACAAAGCTGCCCTTGCTGTCGCACAGCTGCCATGTGCCGTTGCCGTCAATGTCGGTGATGTAGAAAGCGCCGTCCTTGGTATATGCTGTATTGCCTGAGGGAGTTTCAACAGCGAAGAAGCCCTCGTTGAGAGCGGCAAAATCCAGATCACGCTCGGTATGTCTGAGGGTGGACTGCTCAAACATAAGGTCGGTCTTGTCAACCTTTACGCCGTGGCCTGTCTGAACCTCCTCAATGTCGTTGTTTCTCTTGGTATAGACCAGATCGGCAAAGGAGGGGCGGGACGCCTTGAAGCCGTAGGTATTGACGTTTGCAAGGTTATTACCTGTGATGTCCATACCCATCTGGTTGCTGATAACGCCTGTGGTGGCGGTAAAAAAGCCTATTCTTCCCATTTACGGTCCATTCCTTTCCGTGGTTATACCTTCATAAGGTTATTTACAGCAAGCTGATTAACAGAATTTACTATCTGCAATGCCTGCGAATTTGCTCTGAAAAGTGCGTTTGCGTCCATAGCCTTTGCCATTTCTGCGGCGATATTTACATTTGAACGCTCGTACCAGCCCTGTCTGATACGGTAAACCATTCCCTCGGGGATATTGCCCCAGCCTAAGTCCTCATAGGGACGCATCAGGTTTGTATCCACTTTTTCAATATCGGCATTATCGGGGATAAAGGTCAGGGCAAGCTGGATTTCTCTGCCGTCATCGACCTCAATGAGTCCGTCCTCACGAACCTTGAAATCGGCAGTTCCAAGCATAATAGGCTCACCGTTTTCATCAATGACACGTCCTGCGGAGCCGAGAGCAAGGTAGCCCTCATTGTCTATATTGAACTGACCGTTTCTTGTAAGGAGCACCTCTCCCGAGTTTCTGCGCTGGATATTGAAATATACAGAGCCCATGACCGCCATATCAAGACGGGAGTTTGTCTGCTCGAATGTGCCCGATACAAGGTCGGTCTTGGTTTCGATAAGAGTTCTGTAGCGGATAGTTCCCGTATCGCTGCGCTTGCCGTTTGCAAGCAGGAGCAGGTTATCGTGGAAGGTGGTGGGAATAGCCGCATCGGACTTATAGCCTGCGGTGTTGGTATTGGAAAGATTGTTGGTGATGATGTTCAGTATTCTTTCCTCGTTGATTATTCCGTTGACGGAGGTGTAATATCCTCTCAGCATAACAAGCCGCCTTTCCGGTTATAGGTTCATATATTCCGAAATGCTGTCCCTTAGCTTTTGCACAGCCTTTGCGTGAATCTGGCACACACGGGATTCGGATATTCCCATAACCTGAGATATTTCGGAGTATTTGAGTTTTTCGTAGTAATAAAGCGTAATGACAGTTCTTTCCTTGTCCTTAAGCTCGTCAATGGCTTTGATAAGCTGGCTTTTTCTTTCGGAAAGAAGAAGCCTTTCTTCGACTTCGCTGCTCTGGGATTCATCGGTAACATCAAATCCGCTGAATACAAGCTCCTCAAAGGAAAGAGAAGCTGCTGCGGCTGACCTTGATGAAAGAAGCTCCAGCTTTTCCTCGGTGATACCGAGCTTTTTGGCAAGCTCCGCTCTTGTAGGCTCTCTGTCAAGCTGAGAGTACAGCTCTGAAAATGCCTTGTCGTATTCACGGGCGAATTTTCTTACGCTTCTGGGAACGGTATCCTGCCTGCGGATATAATCTATTATCGCACCTCTGACCTTGATAGAGGCGTAGGTGTCGAACTTGACGTTTTTAGCGGGGTCGAAGCTGTCAACAGCGTTCATAAGGGCTATGACCGCTTCGTTTGAAATGTCCTCGTCCTCGGCATAGCGTCTGTACATATTTCTGGTGGAAAGCACGGCGTAACGGACGATATGCATGCTTCTCATAACTATTTCGTTTCTGAGAGTCTTGTCGGGAGCCTTGATGTATCTGTCAAAAAGTCCCGATACGTCAGTCATTGTTTCGGCGGCGTTTGATGAATACATACGGGCTGCCCCCTTTCATCAGATGCTTATGTTGCCCACAGCCTGGATCTGTACGGTGTTGTCTATTTCATTGAAGGAAAGCACCGTAACATTGGGAATGAACTGGTCCACAAGCTTTTTGAAGTATATGCGGACGATTGGTGAGGTGAGCACGATGGGAGAAGGAACAACGTCCCTGATCTTCTCTATCTGAGCATTGAGGGAAGCGATAAGAGACTGTATGGACTGAGGGTCCATTGCAAGGTAGGAGCCCTGTTCGGATTTCTTGACGGAAGCGACTATCTTGTTTTCGGTTTCGGTGTCAAGGGTGATGACTCTTATCTGTCCGCCGTCGGAGAAGCGTCTTGTAACGGTACGCTTCAAAGCCTGACGTACATACTCGTTTGTAATGTCAATGTCCTTCATATTGTGCTGATTGTCCGCAAGAGTTTCAAGAATAGTCTGGAGATCCCTTATGGGCACATTTTCCTTAAGAAGCATACAAAGCTCCTTCTGGAGATATGCGATGGGAACTACATTGGGAACAATATCCTCTACTACGGAGGGATTGGTTTCCTTCAGCTTATCCAGCATGGTTTTCACGTCCTGACGGCTGAGAAGCTCGTGGGCGTGGTTCTTTATTACCTCGGAAAGATGGGTTATCATAACTGAGGTGGGGTCGATAAGGGTATAGCCTGCTATTTCGGCTCTGAGCTTGTTTTCCTCGCTTATCCACTTTGCGGGAATATTGAAGGCAGGCTCAATGGTGTCGATTCCGTCAACCTCTCGGGTAACGTTTCCGCTGTCGAGAGCAAGGTAATGATCCATAAGGATCTCACCGTCGGCAACAGTTTCGCCCTTTATCTTTATTACATACTGATTGGGATTGATGTGCTGATTGTCCCTCATTCGTATGGAGGGGAAAACCATTCCCATATCAATAGCAAACTGCTTTCTGAATATTACTACACGTTCAATGAACGTACCGCCAGAGGCTTCGTCTGCAAGGGGAATAAGGGAGTAGCCGAATTCCATTTCCACAGGCTCAACGCTCAGAAGCTTATAAACATTGTCAATGTCCTTGTAGTATTCCATTTCGGAAATAGCGTCCTGATTTTCAGCCATTTCCTTTGCGCTCTGTTCGGCTGCTTCCTGCTCTTCGGTCTGCATGGAACGGGAAAGACCTACGCTCAGAGCGATAAGTGAGCCACCCAGTACAAAGAGGGTCAGCCTGGGGAAGCCGGGGATAAGTCCCATTATGAACATTACGATACCGGCTATCATGGGAACTCTCGGCTGAGAGGTGAACTGACCGATAACGTCGCTGTTGAGAGATTCCTCGGAAGCGGCTCTGGTAACTATCATACCCATTGAAATGGATATGAGGAGGGAGGGTATCTGGGAACAGAGACCGTCGCCTACGGTTGCGATGGAGTATGTGGAAAGGACTGTCTTAAAGTCCATTCCGCCGAATACAAGACCCATAATTGCGCCGCCCAGCAGGTTTACTATAGCGGCAACGATGGAGAAGGTCGCATCTCCCTTGACGAACTTGGCAGCACCGTCCATAGCGCCGAAAAAGTCAGATTCACGCTGAACCTTTTCACGGCGTATCTTAGCCTGCTTGTCGTCAATAATGCCCTGATTCAGATCGGCGTCAATAGCCATCTGCTTACCCGGCATAGCGTCCAGAGTGAATCGTGCGGTTACTTCCGCTACTCGCTCCGCACCCTTGGTGATTACCACCATCTGTACAACGGTAATGAGTATGAATACGATAAATCCTACGACTGCATTTCCGCCCATTACGAAGGTTCCGAAGGCTTTGACTATCTCTCCCGCATAGCCTTTGTTCATAAGGATAGAACGGGTGGAGGAGATGTTAAGACCCAGTCGGAATACTGTTGTTATAAGCAGCAGGGACGGGAATATGGAAAACTCAAGGGATTCCTTTATGTACATCGTTGTAAGCAGAATGTACACCGAAAGGGCTATGTTGACTGCAAAAAGCAGGTCAAGCAGCCATGTCGGCAGGGGAATTACTATGAGAAAAACAGCGAGAATGACAAATACCGTAACGATATTCTTGCCTACAATTCTTTTCAAAAAATCCACTTAGGTATTGCCGCCCTCCTTGACGTCCGTTTAGTAGTTAAACGGCGAAGATGATTTATTTTCGGGTAATATCCCCTTGGGGACAGGTTTCTTTTTAAGGTTATATACGAACCAGAGAACATCTGCCGCAGCCTGATAGAATTCTGCGGGTATCTCTCGTCCTACCTCCACCTTTTCGTAGATGCCTCGTGCAAGAGGCTTGTTTTCTACGGTGGGGACATCATGCTCAGCTGCAATATCTGCTATTCTCAGAGCGGAGAGGTCCTTTCCCTTGGCTGTTACCATAGGGGCGGAGTTCTTTTCGGGGTCGTATTTCAAGGCTACTGCAAAGTGAGTAGGGTTACGGACTACAACGTCCGCTTCGGGAACTGCCTGCATCATACGCTGATTTGCCATCTGCTGCTGAATTGCACGGCGCTTTCCCTTGATCTTCGGATCTCCCTCCATCTGCTTGAACTCGTCCTTTATTTCCTGCTTGGTCATTTTCAGGTCGTTTTCATAGGAATAGCGCTGGAACATATAGTCCACCACGGCAACCACTACGAAAACAAGTCCGAGGGTCATAACAATGGAGAAGATGGTTTCGGCGATGTAAACAACGCCGCTTATAGGTTCAACATTCATCAGTCTTGCTATTTCGTGAAGCCTGTCCTTTATTTCGTTATAGACCACCACGATAAGCAGAACCATTTTCAGAATGGATTTTGCGATCTCAAAAAGCCCTTTGAGTGAGAACATCTTCTTGATACCGTTAAAAGGATTGAGCTTATCAAGCTTGAATTTCATATTCTCAAAGGAAATGAGGAATTTTGTCTGTATCCCCGTTGAAGCGATAGCTGTCAGAAAGGACACCGCAAGCAATGCGCCTGTTGTAACGAAGAAAATCACTGCCACATCTGTTATCAGGCTCGTTACGAAGCTTTCGGCGCCTACATATTCGATATCGCCTATTCCCTCACCTGCTTTTGAGAAATACTTTACCATAAAGTCGTTGAGATTCTTGAAAATGCTCGGTGCGGATATTCTCAAAACAAAGAACGAGAGAAAGAGGGAGCAGACCACAGCCACGTCCTGACTTTTAAGAACCTGACCTTTTTTTCTGGCGTCACGTCTTTTTTTGTCGGTGGCTTCTTCGGTTTTCTCCTCACCGTTTTCGTTTTCAGCCATTTAACCACCGTCCTTTTGGCGAAACAAGGGGATTTTATTATACGAATATCAGGGGGAGAAGCTCCTGACAGGTGTTAAGCATTTTTTCAGTGTAATCCGCAATAAACTCGGTCATGGGGGGAGTGATGGCAAAAAGCACCGCAAAGCCCACGATAACCTTCAGCTGGATATTTACCACGATTATCTGTACCTGAGGAACGGTTTTCATAAGGATACCCATACAGAATTCCACTATCAGCTCAGCTGCTATGACGGGCATTGCAAGCTGCATCATCAGTGCGAATATCCGTGAGAACATCATTACGATTATCCAGCCAAGCTCCTCGTTCAGATGACCGCCTCCAAGGGGGATTATATTAAACGAGTCAACGAATATGCGGATAAGGGTAAGGTGTGCGTTTGCCGCAAAGAAGTACAGATACATAAAGAAGCCCATATACGAGCCGTACATTGACATTTGTATCTGCGTGGAAGGGTCAAATACCTTTGCCATTCCAAGACCTGCCTGAGCGTCCATAATGTCGCCTGCTAGGTATATCATATAGATAAACAGGTCGCAGACAAAGCCCAGCACAAAGCCTATGAAAAGCTCTGTAACAAAGCACATTACATATTGACCGAGAGTATCTCCCAGCTCGGGTGACGAGGGGGGGATAACTCCCGAAATAACGTATGCTATAAGCATTGACAAGCCTACTCTTACCCTTGCGGGGATATTGCTTCGGGCAAGTATAGGGTTGAAGGAAAAGATACCGAGTATTCTTGCGAATATCAGCAGCTTTATATCAAGATCGGACAGTAGAAGCTCCCAGAAATCCATAATATCATCTCCGTGGGCTCAGCTTCAGCTGATAACTGTCTGAGTGCTGACGTTTCCTATGACATCGAAAATTTCGCTGAAAAAGGAGCTTGTGCTTGCTATGTAGAAGGAGGACAGAAGTACAAGCAGCAAGGCTATTACAAGGACTTTTGGAACAAAGCTGAGGGTCTGCTCATGCACCTGAGTCGCCGCCTGTATTATGGCGATAACAAGACCAACAAGCATACTGATTATCAGCAGAGGTCCTGCAAGCTTGAAAACAAGTATCATAGCGTCCTTAAAGACCTGAATTACAGTATCCTCGGTCACTTTGCTCAGTCACATCCTTTCACATGGGGCTACAGATTGAAGCCCGAAACAAGGGAGCCTGCCAGCAGCTGCCAGCCGTCCACAAGCACAAACATCAGAATTTTAAATGGCATTGCCACCGTTGAGGGAGGCATCATCATCATACCCAGCGACATAAGCACCGAGGAAACTACCATATCAATTACCAGAAATGGTATGAACAGCAGAAAGCCTATCTGAAAGCCGATTTTTATCTCGCTGAGGATAAATGCGGGGGCAACCAGCTTGAAAGGTATCGCTTCGGTAAATTCAGCATCGGTGGCGGCAGGATATTCCTCACCCGACAGTTCAATGAAAAAAGCCATTGTGTCGTTTGAGGTGTTTTTGAGCATCCATTTTTTCAGAGGGACGGAAGCCTCCTTTACAGCCTCAATGGAGGTGTACTCCCCGTTTTTGTAGGGGACATAGGCGACCTCGTTCATCTCTTCCAGAACGGGTGACATTATAAACAGAGTCAGAAACAGCGCAAGACCTATCATAACCTGATTGGGAGGGGTCGTCTGTATTCCCATTGCATTTCTCAGCAGCGAAAAGGCAATGATAATGCGTGTAAAACAGGTGAGCATTATCAGTATGGACGGTGCAAGAGAAATAATCGTCAGAAGAATGATTAGGTCAAGAGTGTTTGAATTATTGTTCACGTCAAGAAGGTCGAGGATACTTTCGGTATCATCGTCCCCGTGAATAACAGGTTCATCGTAGGGGAGCGTGCTGACAGCCTCGGTAACAGCCTGTGCGGGAATAGTGGTCTGGGCTGTTTCGGGGACAGTTGTTGTCACGTTGGATATCTGTGTTTCCATCGGTGTGGTGACTGTTGTTGCGGCGGTTATGACACCGCCTTCCTCGGAAGGGTCAGCCGCAGCATATGTAACAGCACCTGCCGCACCCCACATTATCACCGCAGCGGCTATTCCGCCTGCGGCAGCAGCTTTAAGCTTTTTCGGAAAGGAGCCGCACATTTCTTTAATTTTCATGAATATATGCGCCTGCCTTTCAACGGTCGTTGCCGAACTTGTCCTCATCATCGGGAGAAGCTGACGGCTTGGGGGTAATAAGCTCCTTTCCGAAGCCTGCGATATTCTTTTTCAGGCAGTCGGAAAAGGATATGCCGTCCGTACCCTGTCCGTCGGGAGAGGGGGAATCAATCATCTCCATATCCTCATCGGAAAGCTCGCAGATAAGGCTTATGCCGCTCTGCGTTACTCCGATAAGCAGATTCTTTTTTCCTGCACGGACTGTCATCAGGGATTTATCCTGACCCACGCCTATGCAGGAGGTGACCTTGATTCCTTTGCGGTCCCTGCCGCCGCTGATACGGGTGTTGAGCCATTTCATAAGATACAGCACACCCAGCATCAGGGCGATGACTCCGAACAGAGCAAGAACAACGGGGATTATTTCGGTCATATTTTAGCCTATGATCTTCTGAACAGTAGCGAGGATTCTGTCGGGCTTGAAGGGCTTAACGATGAAGTCAAGTGCGCCAAGCTTGATAGCCTCGACAACCATGGATTCCTGACCCATAGCGGAGCACATTACGATCTTTGCGGAGGGGTCTGAGCCCTTGATGTCTCTGAGAGCCTCAATGCCTGTTTTGTTGGGCATTGTGATGTCCATAATAACAAGGTCAGGCTTTTCTGCCGCATATGTATTGCAGGCAGCTTCACCATCGGCAGCCTCAATTATGTTGGTATAGCCGTTTTTGGTGAGAGTGTCCTTGATCATCATACGCATAAAAGCGGCGTCGTCAACGAGCATAATCTTCTTGTCCATAGTAAATTACTCCTTACCTAAATTATCTAAGAATTTTGATTTGATGATTTCCGTTATTCTTACAGCGAAGTTATCGTCGATAACGACAACATCGCCCTTTGCAATAAGGTGACCGTTAACGATAATGTCAACAGGTGCTCCTGCCTGACGTTCAAGCTCGATGATAGTACCCTGAGTGAAGTCGAGGATTTCCTTTACCTTTCTTCTTGCAGAGCCTATCTCAACCGTAACGTTGAGGGGAACTCCCATAAGAAGCTTGAGATTATCGTTCTGATCTGTTGTAAGATCCTTATTGTTGTAGTTTTCAAAGCTCTGGAGCTGAACTGCCTGAACATTGACGGCACTGCCCTTCTGAACGGGCTGCATGGGAGGATAGCCGTAGGGAGGCATTCCGTAATAGCCGCCGTAGGGAGGCATCTGCTGCTGAGGCATTCCTGCCTGCTGGGGCATTGCCATCTGAGGCTGCATAGGATTCATCTGAGGCTGCATTGCAGGCTGAGGCGCTGCCTGAGGCATTGCCATATTGGGAGCAGGCTGAGCCATTGGAGGAGGAGCGGACATTCCTCCGCCGAGCATTGCGTTTATCTCCTCCTGAGAGAGTGAGCCGCCTGATGATGGGGGAGCAGAAACAGGCTCGGGAGCCGCACCGCCTGCACCGCTGAGAAGCGCCTGAATTTCTTCATCGCTGAGATTCTTTTCGGGGGCTTTTTCTTCTGTTGGCTCGTCTGAGCCTGCGGAGTATGCTGCTATCATTTTCTGAGCCATTTCCTTTGCAAGGTCAATGGTCATTACCGAAATAAACTCCGAGTTTATCACGTTGTCAATGGTAAGCTTGAATCTGATAGCGCAGACGTTATCCTCGGGAGGAATACCGTAGGGATTTACCCCTGTTGCTTCCTTGCTTACCTCTGCTTGTGGCGTAGAAATATCGATGGGTGTGTTTATTAGTTCAGAAAGTGCTGTTGCAGATGAACCCATCATCTGGTTCATAACCTCGCAGACCGCCGAGATGTTCATCTCGTCAAACTCAAAATCATCGGTCACCTCAAGGGGAAGTCCCATAAGCTGATTGAGGATGAGCTGAACGTCGTCCTGCTTCAAGACGAGAACGTTCTCACCGCTTACGCCCTGTATGTATTTGATCTTAACGTGAATGGAGGGTTCAAGCTCGGGATATACCATATCCTTTGCTTTTTCTATGGTAACAGTAGGAGTGGTGATCCACACCTTTGCGCTGAGCATATTTGATACAGCGGTAGCTGCTGAGCCCATAGTGATATTCATTATTTCGCCGATGGCGTCCTGTTCCGCTTCGCCGAAGCCATCAATAACAATATTTTCGTCGCTCATTATTCTACCTCAATTCCTTATATATATTATCGATCTTAACGGCTTTCTTGCCGCTGAGTATTCCCAGTTTTCCGTCATACCACAGGTTTCCGCCGATCTTCAGCTGAATGTTTTTGTCTATGGGAATGTTCAGCGGAATAATATCGTCAACCTGAAGGGTGAGTATGTCATAAAGGTCAACCTGTGTGTCGCAGAGAATAGCCTTGACGTCGATATCCGAATTGCTGAGAGAATCCATAATATTGCGGCGTCTTTCGGTTTCCTTCTTGTTATTCTCCTTGACTGAGGATTTTGCCCATCTGTCGCCGAACTTGTTCATAATTGATTCAAGGTTCATAGCGGGGATACAGAAGGACATAATGTTCTTTACGTCCTTTATCTCGATCTCAAGGGAAACGAGAATGATTATCTCATCAGGGGGAATAGACTGCATTACACGGGAATTTGTTTCGATAGCGGTCATTACAGGATCCATATCAATGTACTGTGACCATGCGCTTTTCAGCGAGGAAGCCATCTTTTCCATAATGCTCTGCATAAGGGTTATCTCGATCTCGGTAAAATCTCTGTTCATTTCGGAGTATGTACCCAGACCGCCCATTAGTCTGTCGATAACTGTAAATGTAATGGGGTTGGATATCTGCATAATGCAGTTTGTTTCCATAACGTCCTCATCGTGAACGCCCATATTTACAAGGGACATCATAACATAATCGGGAAGCGCATTGTTGAACTCGTAGTAGCGCTGCTCCTCGATCTGCATTACCTCTACCCTGCAGTAAAGTCGCATAAGACCTGTCAGGTAAGAGGACAGCACACGGGAATAGTTCTCGAAAATACTGTCAATGACTTTAAGCTGCTCCTTGGTGAATTTCTTGGGAGATTTAAAGTCGTAATTCTTAATCTTTTTTTCAGAGCCCTGCTCCTCGATTTCCTCGAAAGCCTTAGAGCCTTGGGTATTAAAGCTGTTAAGCAGCTCATCGATCTGTTTCTGAGACAGAACGTCAGCCAATATTTTCACCTTCATTCATAGGGGGTTGCTTTTATTTAACGTGTTATTCCTCTGCTTCTGTCGATTGAGCGGCAGGGTCGGGGGGATTGTTCTTCATATCCATAAGATGCTGATCTTTTGAGGAATAATCGCCGTTGTTCTGAGTAGGAGGCTCAGCAGGTGCGTCAGCCATATCTTCTTCGGTTTCAACGTTAACAGCGTCATTGCCGTCAGCATCGGAATAGCTGACAAAGCTCTTGCCGAATTCAAGCTCTATAAGCTCGTTGACAACCTCGGGATCGCTGAGATCCACGTCGTTTCGTATAAAGACGATCTCAACTCGTCTGTTCTGGCTTTTTCCTTCTTCTGTGTCGTTTTCACTGATGGGACGGTATTTTCCGTATCCTGCCGCAGAGAATTTTTCAGCGTCGCAGCAGTCAAGGCTCAGCATATAGTTGATAACCGAGCTTGCACGGCCTGAGGATAATTCCCATTCGTTTGCGGAAGAGCCTGCGCTCTTTGCGGTATGACCGTTTACCTTAATGGCGAAAACGTGCTTGTCAACGGCTCTGATGCCGTCGCAGATAATTTCGAGGATATATTTTCCTTCATCGAGAAGCACATAGGAATCTCCTCCGAAGAAAACATTATCTCTGAATTTCATATAAACGCCCGTATCTGCAAGCTCAACCGAGACCTGCTCCTGCAAGCCCTCGCTTTTCACCGCTTCGTTAAGGTAAAGGTAAAATTCGTCAAAGTCTATCTCCTCGGAATTCTGCTCCTGTTCCTCGTCAACATAAACGGCAGAGGGATCGTTGTCGGGCTTTGGCTCGTCAACAACTACGTTTATAATCTCGCCCTTTCCTGCGGAAAATGCCTGAGCGATATACTGCCATTTCAGTTCGTCCATCGTTGACATAGAATAAAGTAATACAAAGAAGCACAGCAACAGAGTTACAAGGTCGCCGTAGGTATCCATCCAGTTAGCGCCGCCTTCACCGCCGCCGCTTTTTCTTCGTGCCATTTACCCACCTCCGGGAATAAGAATATCTGACAGCTTTCTGCGTACAAATATCCCTATCTGATATATTATAACATATTTTTTTAAGAATCTCTACTGTATTTCACAATATTTTTACAAACTAACGTTAAAATATTCTCGCTTAATTTTGTTAATATTGTATATTGTGCACAAGTTTTATGTGAAAATTTTTATGATTTAGCTTCTGCCTTTGCCTTGGGTTTTTCTTTGGTGTTCATAGGAAGCATCATTCTGAGCTTTTCCTCAACGTATCTGGGGTTAGCTCCCGAAATGATGGCAAGAGTGCCTTCTTCAACTATCTGGAGACAGAGCATCTCGCTGTTATGGAGATATGAAAGCTGGTTTCCGATAGGGGTAAAGATAACGTGGGCAAGGATACAGCCGTAGAAGGTGGTTACGAGAGCCGTAGCCATGGCACCGCCCAGGCTTGCCGCAGAGTTTGAGTCGGTAGGGTCCATCTGCTTGAGCATACCGATAAGTCCGCAGAGAGTACCTATCATACCGAATGCTGGCGCAACACCTGCGGCACGGTTGAAGATAGCAATATTGGCTTCGTGTCTGTCACAGAGGAAGTTGATTGAGTCATCAAGCATACCCTTTACCTTTTCCGAATCGTTTGCGTCAACGATAAGCATAAGAGCCGCTTTCATAAAGGGATCGGGGCATGCGTTTGCCTGCTCTTCAAGGGCAAGGATACCTTTCTGACGGGCTGTTTTACAGTAATCGACCATATCAGTTATGTATTTTTCAGGGTCATACTTGGGACTGAATACCGCAAGTTTGCAGAGTGTTCCGAATTTCTTCAGAGTGCTCAGGGGATAGTTTGCGATAACAGCACCAATAGTACCGCCCACGGTGATGGCAACAGAGGGAATATCAATAAACCATTCAAGCTCACCGCCCGACATCATGCCGTAAACGGTCATACCTATTGCAATAATAAATCCTATAAGCCACGTTATATTCATAAAAGCAGCAAATCCTTTCAGCTAAAATCTTTATATTAAATCCATCAGCGGATATTTTTTTCTTTTTCAAATTCCAGAGTCTTAAAGAGGATCTCATCAACGGATTCCTGTACGAAATACCTGTGACCGTTCTGCATGGTTATAACAGTATCGGGGGTTTCCTCTGCGGTTTCCAAAAAGCTTTCATTAACGAGGAGCGTTGTTCCGTTTACTCTTGTAAGTTTGATCATAGCAAGCAGTCCTTTTGTTTATTTATTGGGCAATGCCCGAAAGAAAGTTATCGGGCATTGCCGCTGTGTTTAAATCTGATTATCTCTTGAGGTTTACAAGCTCCTCAAGCATAGAGTCTGATGTGGTGATGATTCTTGCGTTAGCCTGATAGCCTCTCTGAGTTACGATCATATCGGAGAACTCGTTTGCAAGGTTAACGTTTGACATTTCAAGCTTGGAGGACTGTACCTCGCCTGCACCCGAATCACCGGGGCGCTTGATGTTTACCTCGCCGGAAGCGGGGCTCTGTGCAAATGCGGTATCGCCTATCTCGGTAAGACCCTCAACGTTGTCAAAGGTTGCAAGCTCGATTCTTGCAAGAGAACGCATTTCGCTTGCGTACTGAGCTGTGAGAACGCCGTCAGAGCCGACTGTGAAGCCGTCAAGGTCGGAATACTTGAGAGAGCCGTCGGTCATATTTGCGTAAATGGTGTTACCGCTTGCGTCACGGGTCTGATAGGTATCGGTTATCTGGTCATAAGTGAAATCCTGAACTGTGGGGTCTTCCTCATACTTGCCCTCGGCATTGAGTCTCATACGGGTGTATGTATGGGTCTTGTTGAGAGTGCCGTCGTCATTGAGCTGAGTGGAGCAGGTATATTCGTAGTAGTTGCCCTCCTCGTCTGTGTAAAGACCTACATCGGGATCGTAAACAACGCCCTGCTGGTTAACGAATTTGCCGTTAACGCTGTAGAGAATGTAGTCGGAGGTAACGGTGAATGATGTGTCAGCGTAGGAATTTGTTTCCTGATTGTAGAAAACGTCCTTGTTGCTGAGGATCTCATTGTCGGATCTGAAATTAACAGTGTCTGCTCCGATGGTCTCGGGATAGGTGATGCCCGACAGGATAACGCCCTCGCCACGCTCTGCCGCAATGTTTACGGGAGTTGTGGTAACAGCATTGTACTGACCGTCCTTTGCCTCGATAGCAGTCGCCATATGATAGTCATAAGCAATCTGCTTTGTGTTGTCATAGGGGTTTTCACCCGAGAATATAGTGATAAGGGGAGTGCCGGGATTGTCGGCAGTTTTTCCTACCTTGTTTGCTCCCTCGGGAGTCTTGTAGAGGTTGGAAACGTCATCAAATTCGATCTGGCATTCGGGCTTGAAAGCGTCCCATACAAGATCGTTGACGTTGATGTCGTCAAGCTCGTTGGGTGTGTCGGCAGGCTCCTGATCTATCATAAGATTTGTGGAGTAGTCGCCGCCGCTGAGACGGTCAACGTTTATTGTACCGAGAATGAACTCATTGTTTGCGTTAACAAGGTTTCCTACGGAGTCGATTCCGAAGTTGCCCATTCTTGTGTAGTTAACGCTGTTTATCTGGTCGTTTCTGTCCTTGGTTGCGCACATAAAGAAGCCGTCGCCTGCAATAGCAAGGTCAAGGGTTCTTCCTGTGTTCTGGAAGCTGGACATTGACATATCC
>JAGAJY010000145.1 GCA_017848125.1 Oscillospiraceae bacterium | reverse complement strand
TATGACATTTACAGCGCTGACAGGTGCGGTAAGCCATTTTATTATTGACAGCAAGACCCCCGATCTGCTTGTACTGATACTCTGCATTTTGTTCACTCTGATTTTTGCCCGTATAGGTGCAGTGATCGCAAATAAGGTCAGCTCTAAAACCCTTAACCGTGCAACGGGAATAATCCTTGTGATACTCGGTGTTATGGTCATCGGTATCGGCTCTTTGAAGTAACAAAAATCTGTTTGCATTATCATCACTTCGGGTTGCTACTTGACAAATACAGGTTATAATGTTATTATTTAATATGTATAGGGTGCAGGCTGCGGCAATATTCCCGATCTGCCGCTCCGATACCCCGTTTTTCAGGAAAGGAAGGCGTTAAATAAATTGAATATATCGGTTAACGATACGCTTCGTGTTGACGGCAGCGATTACCATGTAACAGGAAAGATAACCTACCGCAACAAAGCAGACGGCGCTGTATGGGACGAATACCGCTTGATCCCGTTTTACGGCGGAAACGAAAAATGGCTGAGCATTGACGAGCAGTACGGTGAATACTCCATATCCGAAGCCACCTCAGACCGAGGCATAGGAACATATCACCGTGTAGATAAGGGTACTCAGGTCGTTGTATCAAAATGCGGTAATGTTGATGTTGACATAGGCGACACCGCAACATTTGCAGAGTATGAGGACAGCACCGAGGAAAAGACCTTATCAATAGAAACATGGGAGGACGGCACCGAGTATTCGAGAGGCTATTACCTTGACGCAGATGAGATTCAGGTCATAAGCAGTGCAAATTCATATCAGCAATCGGGCGGCTCTGCCTTTGTCAGCAATGCAGGCAGAAGCTATTCATCGGGAGGCAGGACACAGATTTCTCCGGCAAGCCTTATTGCCGTTATAATCATATTCTTCGGCGGTCCTCTTATGACTATCATAGCAGGCTTTATGGGAAGCTCTGTTCCGAAAATTGCGGACTATATGAAAAAGACCTCGTCCTATTCATATGTTACTTCAATTACAGGCTCGGAAAAGGAAAAGGCTGATGTTTACAAAAGCACTATGACTGTTGACGCTACGGTAAAGGACATTATAGACGCAATCGACGGCAAGACCGAAAATGTTCAGCAGAACACCGACGACGGCGATACCTCTGTGGGAATACTTACCAAAAAGGAATACTGCCTTGTATATACCTCGGAGGACAATGACGTGCTCGTTCAGGTATCATCAAGAAAATATGCATACTATAACGACACCAGCCCCTACCGCTCAACAAGGCACACACACAGATACTACCGCAGATTCTACCGCTCAATGGGCTACAGCTATGATTCATCGTCCTACAGCGGCGGATATTCCCCTTACTCGTCCTATGACGATACAACTCTCAGCAAAAACTCGGCTGATACATACAGCACCTATTCAGGCAGCGTCCGTCAGGCAAGCATAAGCTCCCGTACATCATCGGGCGGCGGAACAAGCAGCGGAAAATAAAACCTTGACAATTTTTTTACGGAGGAATTTACAATGGAACTTTTAATGGATATTCTTAATGTTGCGGCTTACTGCGTACTGGGCATTATTCTTATGATACTCGGAAACTTTCTTATCGACCTTGCAGTACCCTGTCACTTCCCTACAGAGATAAAGAAGGGCAACAAGGCTGTAGGCTGGCTTTCAGCAGGCTCATTTGCGGGAATAGGAATCATTCTCCGTGCGGCAATATGCTCTCCCGCAGGCGCAGCTGTTGAGGAAACCCTTTTCAGCGGTATGCTGAGCAGCACGATTTATTTTGTTGTGGGAATCGTATTCTTCATTCTCGGCTACTTAGCTGTGAATTTCTTCCACAAGCAGTACAATCTCAATGACGAGATAGGAAACGGAAATGAAGCCGCAGGCATTATGGTATGCGGAATTTTCGTGGGACTTGCCGCAATTATAAGCGGAGTTATCTATGGCTAAAAAATACAGACTTCTTATGCTGACCACCCTGATCATATCAGGGTGTTCTATGTGTTATGAGCTTATTATCAGCGCAGTAAGTTCCTATCTTGTAGGCGATACGGTCTTGCAGTATTCTGTTACCATAGGTCTGTATATGTGCTCTATGGGGCTTGGCTCGTATCTTTCAAAGTATATCAGAAAAGAGCTTTTCAACAAATTCGTATGGGTGGAGATAGGAGTCGGCGTTCTCGGCGGAATATGCGCCCCTGTGCTGTTCCTTGCAAATCTGTATCTTGAACGGTATGAGCTTGTGATGTACATCTGGATAATCCTCATAGGCACTCTTGTGGGAATTGAAATTCCGCTGCTTACAAGAATTATCGAGAATGACCGTGAAAATCTCAGAGTGACCATATCCTCTATTTTCAGCTTCGACTACATCGGCGGACTGGCGGGCTCTATTGCATTTCCCCTTATCCTGCTGCCCCATCTGGGGTACTATGCCACCTCCTTCCTTACAGGCTCTATGAATATTTTCGCCGCAGGAATAATCGTGTTCAGATATCACAAGAGGATAACAAAGCCCCTTTTTTTCAAAACGCTGGTGTGCGTTCTGTTCGGGTTTCTTATCTCGGGAGCGGTTTTCTCGGATAATCTTTCAAACTATGTGGAAAACGGGCTTTACCGTGACAGGGTAATTCTTTCAAAGCACACGCAGTATCAGCACATCGTTATGACAAAGCACCGTGACGACCTGAGGCTTTTCATAAACGGCAATATTCAGTTCTGCTCAAAGGACGAATACCGCTATCATGAAGCTCTTGTACATATGCCTATGTCCCGTGCCGAAAGCAAAGAGGAGGTTCTTGTGCTGGGCGGCGGTGACGGTCTTGCGGTGAGAGAGCTTCTGAAATATGAGGGCACTAACATCACCCTTGTTGATCTGGACAGGGAAATGGTCGATATATGCAGAGAAAACCCGAATATCAAAGAGCTTAACGGCGGCGCTCTGGACAGTGACAGGCTCACTGTGGTCATTGATGACGCATACCGCTATTTAGAGGAGACTGATAAGCTTTTTGATGTTATTCTGGTTGACCTGCCCGACCCAAACGACCAGTCGCTGAACAAGCTTTACACAAATATTTTCTATCGTCTCTGCGGAAATCATCTGACGGAAAAGGGCATTATGGCTGTGCAGTCCACAAGCCCCTATTATGCAAAGGAAGCCTTCTGGTGCATTAACGAAACTATTGCAAGCGAGGGCTTTGATGTTCTCCCCTACCATCTTCAGGTGCCCTCCTTCGGTGACTGGGGCTTCAATATGGCTTCAAGAAATGAACTGAGCGAGGACTGCGAGATAACTGTTCCCACAAAATATCTCACCTCGGAAAACTCCCGTGCAATGCTTATTTTTGGCAAGGACGAAACAGCGGACAATGTTCAGATAAACAGCCTTGCAAAGCCTATGCTTCTTGAATACTATATGGAGGCTGTAAAGAACTGGGAATGATATAATATAATGCGTAATTTGTAATGCGTAATTCGTAATTATTTTTATTGCGGATCACGCATTTTGCATTGGACGAATATGATTACTCAACAAAATTAACAAAAGCACTTGAAATCCTGTGTAAAATGTTGTATAATGATATTACTGTTATTTTTATAAAAAGGAGTTTATCGAAATGTACGAGAATATCATTGACACTATCGGCTACATCGAGCAGACCGATCCCGAAGTCGGCGCTGCAATGGCTAAGGAGCTTGCACGTCAGAAAAGAAACCTTGAGCTTATCGCAAGTGAGAATATCGTTTCCCCTGCTGTAATGGCAGCTATGGGCAGCGTTCTCACAAATAAGTACGCTGAGGGCTATCCCGGAAAGAGATACTACGGCGGCTGTCAGGAGGTTGACGTTGTAGAGGCTATCGCTATTGAAAGAGCAAAGAAGCTCTTCGGCGCTGAGTTTGCAAACGTTCAGGCTCACTCGGGCGCTCAGGCTAACACAGCTGTATATGTGGCTCTCCTCCAGCCCGGCGATACCGTTCTCGGTATGAGCCTTGCAGACGGCGGACATCTTACCCACGGCTCACCCGTAAATATTTCGGGCAAATACTTCAACTTCGTTTCCTACGGTCTTGACGACGAGACTGAAATGATAAACTACGACACCGTTCAGAAGCTTGCTGAGGAGCACAAGCCCAAGCTTATCGTTGCAGGCGCTTCCGCATACCCCAGAGCAATTGATTTTGAGAAGCTTTCTCAGATCGCTAAGTCTGTAGGCGCTTATCTGATGGTGGATATGGCTCACATTGCTGGTCTTGTTGCCGCAGGTGTTCATCAGTCCCCCGTTCCCTATGCTGATATTGTTACAACTACCACACATAAGACTCTCAGAGGTCCCAGAGGCGGTCTTATCCTTACAAACGACGAGGCTCTCGCAAAGAAGATAAACTCCGCTATCTTCCCCGGCACACAGGGCGGCCCTCTCATGCACGTTATCGCAGGCAAGGCTGTATGCTTCGGCGAGGCTCTCAAGCCCGAATTCAAGGACTACGGCAAGAGAATAGTTGAGAATGCTCAGGCTCTTGCAAAGGGTCTGCTTGACAGAGGCTTCAACCTTGTTTCGGGCGGCACAGACAACCACCTTATGCTCGTTGATCTCCGTCCCTTCAACATCACAGGAAAGCTTCTTGAAAACCGTCTTGACGAGGTTTACATCACAGTCAACAAGAACGCTATCCACAACGACCCCGAGAAGCCCTTTGTTACAAGCGGCGTAAGAATCGGCACACCTGCCGTTACCACAAGAGGTCTTGGCGTTGAGGAAATGGAGAAGATCGCTGAGTACATCTATCTCTGCGCTACCGATTTTGAAAACAGCGCTGACGCTATCCGTGCAGGCGTTACTGAGATTTGCAAGAAGTTCCCTCTTTATGAATAATCACTCTTTTTTGACTTTCGGGGGCAGGAGGCGGTTTGTCTCCTGCTCCTTGTTTTTCTGTTGATGAACAGATATATCCGAATATACAGAGGTGTTTGTTATGATAAAAGAAATAGCCGAAAAAGATATTCCCGAATGTGTAAAACTTATCAGGGACAGCTTTATGACTGTTGCGGACGAGTTTGGTTTCACTGTAGAAAATGCACCGAGATTTACAGCATTTGCAACCACAGAAGACAGATTAAAATGGCATTTGATGGGTGAACACAGACCTATGTACGCATTTTATGACAATGGGGTCATAGTTGGATATTATTCTCTGCTGTTACAGGATAACAACGAATGTGAGCTGAATAATCTATGCGTAATACCTGCATACAGACACAAAGGAATCGGCGGACAGCTTTTAATGAGCGCTTTTGAGAAAGCCGAAAAAGCTGGCTGTGTAAAGATGAATATAGGCATAGTTGAAGAAAATACCGTATTAAGAAAATGGTATGAAAAATTCGGATTTGTACATATCGGCACACAGAAATTTGATTTCTTTCCGTTTACATGCGGATATATGGAAAAGCATATAAAATAAATATTCCGATTTCGTTTATCGCATTTTACAGAAAAGGAGCGCCCCAAATGAACTACGCCGCAGAGCTTGACAGAATGAGAAAAAGATATGCCGCATTTCCTATGAAGGAAAAGCTTATCCGTCCCGACTGGCTGAAAGCCGAGGACAGGCTTAACGTTATTTATGAAGAGGAACGCAGGCTTTTTTCCGAGGGGACTGTTCATTACGGCTGTATCGTTCAGGCAAACGTGATTCTTTTCAAGGCTTTTCCACGGGACAACTGCCCTGCCGAATTTGTTTTTTCTGCGGATAAGACAATGGACGATAAGACAGAGGTGCTTTCGGAAATTGCCCAATGTATTTACAACTGCAAGAATAATTATGATTCTCCGCCCCCCGAAAAGTATAAGGATATTGTCCGTGCGGTACGGGACGAATATGACCGCAGCTCGTTCAGCTTTGAGATATCTGCTCCCAAGGCTGAGATATGCTTTATCTCAACTATAGTTTTCCGCAGTCATATCCCCACAGGGGTGCTGAAAGGCAGGATAATCCCTCTGCTTGTTCACCCCGACCGCAAAACGGCTATAATTCTTCCCCAGCGGTACTGGTCTCTTGCAATGAGGGTCAAGTATGCTTTTGGGGGATTGAGGTAATACACCGCAGGAGGTTTTTGAAAATGAATGAACAGGTAAAATTATATATTGAAAAATATCCGAGTCAGATAACCGATATGTTTGACGAACTGCGGAAGCTGATTTATGAAAGCGTTTCATCTGAGCCGCAGGAGGGTCTGTGGGCAAAGCTTCCCAGCTATTTCATAGGCGATCGCTTTGTAAGGCTTATCCCCTTCAAAGACCATATCAACATTGAAGCACGGGCGGTAAATGAGCATAAGAATGAACTGACCGACTATAAAATCACGCCCAAGGGAATGTTACAGATATATACAAATCAGGATATTCCTACGGATATTTTAAAGCGGATATTTTCCGAAACCTTAGAGAAATAGATCCGCAGACAGGAAAATTAAATTGTAAAAGGTTGTGATAAAAATGTCCTCACCGCTTGCTGACAGAATACGTCCGAAAAGCCTTGACGAGGTCGTGGGGCAGAAGCATCTGCTGAGCAAGGGCAGATACCTCAGACGGATAATAGACGGCGGAAATATTCCCAATATGATATTCTACGGTCCTTCGGGCGTGGGAAAAACCACCGTTGCACGGATAATCGCAGAAAACTCTGGTATGAAGCTCCACAAATTAAACGGCACTTCCGCAGGCATTGCCGACATCAAGGACGTTATTGCCGACACGGGAACTATTGACGGAATGAACGGCGTTCTGCTCTATCTCGACGAGATACAGTACCTTAACAAAAAGCAGCAGCAGTCCCTTTTGGAATACATAGAAAACGGTCAGATAACTCTCATTGCTTCAACTACGGAGAATCCTTATTTCTATGTATATAACGCAATACTCAGCCGAAGTGCAGTTTTTGAATTCAAGCCTGTCACCGCTGATGATGTTATCCCCGCTGTGGAAAGAGCTTTCAGAATACTTTCCGAGGAATCGGGGGTAAAGATAAAAGCGGAAAAGGGCGTGTGCGAACACATTGCAAGGGGCTGCGGCGGAGATGTGAGAAAATCCGTCAGCGTATGCGAGCTATGCTTTCTCGGTGCGGAAAACAACGGCACAGAGACAATTATCACCCTTGAAGAAGCCAAAAGCCTTACTCAGCGAAGCAACAACCGCTATGACCGTGACGGCGACGAGCATTACGATATTCTTTCGGCATTGCAGAAATCAATTCGGGGAAGCGATGAAAATGCTGCTCTCCACTATGCCGCAAGGCTTATTGAGGCAGGAGATATTATTTCCCTGTCACGCCGTCTGCTGGTCATAGCTTCTGAGGATATAGGGCTTGCTTATCCTATGGCTGCGCCTGTGGTAAAGGCGTGTGTTGACAGCGCAATGCAGCTGGGTCTGCCCGAAGCGAGGATACCTCTTGCGGAAGCGGTCATACTTCTTGCCACCGCTCCCAAATCAAACTCGGCGGAAGCCGCCATTGACGCCGCTCTGAACGATGTGCGCACAAAAGAATGCGGCACTCCCCCACGTCATCTGCAGAACAAGCACTGCGACAGCACCGACGCCGATATAAAGGGGCAGCATTATTTATATCCTCACGATTATCCCAATCATTACGTTAAACAGCAGTATCTCCCCGACCCTATCAGGGACAGGGTTTACTACACCTTCGGCGACAACAAGACCGAGCAGGCGGCTTATGCTTACCGCAGGCATATTCTTGGGGAGAAGGATAAAGGGTAAAAACATATATTAGAGCCTGTTCACATTAAAATAGCATCAAAAATCATAGCTAAAGTGAGATTGCCCAAATACAACGTATCGAGTTTATCATAACGAGTAAAAACTCGCCTAAATCGCTTTATACGCAGAAAATATCGTTCAACTTCATT
>JAGAJY010000144.1 GCA_017848125.1 Oscillospiraceae bacterium | reverse complement strand
CAGTAGTAGTCCAACCTTCTATGGGATTGCCAAAAATAAATGTTACAAAGGAGTATATTCCCATTATCAATGCCGCAAACATCATAATTGCTGTCAGCACTAAAGACATTCTGTAGCCAAAATCAGTAAAAAGTATCAGAGCGTCAATAGCAAGCCTTGAACGATAGCGCTGCTCCTTTTTTTCAATGGAAGCCCTTTTGGAATTTGTGCATTTATAAACGATATTGTCTGTTTTCAGACCGCAGGTGGAATAAACGGCTTTTCTGTAGGGGGTACTTTTATTGATATTTCCTATTCTGTTAAGAACTCTGCGGCTAAGTATCCTGAAGCTGTTAGTGGTGAAATCCTGCTTATTGACCGATGACCTATTATAAAGCCAATAAAAAAAACTTGATGATGCCTTCTGCTTTATATCAGGAGATGCAGAAACAATATCATATCCCTTAAGGGAATGTCTGTAGACCTTCATTATCTCCTCTGTGTCATAATCTAAAACGGTAGAATCAAATTCAAATACAAAATCACCTATTGAAAGCTCAACACCCGCATTCATAGCTGCCTCGATTCCGTGATAATAGCTCATATTAAGCAGCGAAACGCTGGTATTCTTTGCAGAAGCGCTTGTCTTTCTGATAACCTCTGCGCTGTTATCGTCAGAATAGTCGTTTACACAGATTATTTCGGAATGCTCGAAATTCTCTTCAAGTACATTTATTACAGTTCCGAGAAATTCACCGAGTCTGTCTGCCGAATTATGAACATATATCACAGCTGAAGCAAAATTCTTTTCCTTATTCATTTAAAAGTACCTCGTCTAAATCATATACTGTATTAATTTTTCCTGAAAGAACACCTACAAATGTCGGCTCAGATGAATAAACTCTGATCACAGTAGGTCTGGAATCATCTATTTCCGAACTCATAAGAATTGGTTTCATAGAGAAAAGCGATTCCTTATAGGTAAAACCAAAATCATCCTTCAGATATTTTTTTGCCAGCTTTTCCATATAGGGAAAAGCTGAAACGGGCTTTGCGGGACAGTCATTGCAGTTACCCAACCGCTTTGTTGAGCAGAAACCTCCGCTCTGCTGCTGGCAGGAAAAAGTCGGAACAGCATCATAGGATGTTGTATGTGGTGTAAATGTAACTGACGTCAGAGAATGAACGCCTGTTTTTCCAAATGGCATAATTGAAAAAAACGGTCCGTCCATAACTGTAAAGCCATACTGATCAAGCTTTTCATTTACATCACAGAGAATTATTTCACAAAGCTCATATTTTATGCCGAATTTATCAAATCCCACCATATCAAGTATCTGATTTGTACCCGCATAGGTAGCATTGAGAACATATCCCGACGAGTAAACTGCACCGTCCTCGGTATAGATATCATACGAATCCTGCATTCTCTCAATGCGATCAATCTTCACGCCGTATTTTATTATAACATTGTCAAGGGAAGCAAGCTTTTCAAGATAATAGTTCATAAGGATCTTTGCATCATAAGTATATTCTCTGGTAAGAAATGCACCATCACACATACCGTTTTTAAAAAATCTAGAAGGATTCAGTTCTTCACAGGGTATCTCAGCAGCGTCACAGAATTTCTTGAACTGTGTTCCATCTGACCACGAATATTCAGTTGATGTTGCATATACTTTTTCAAATTCCCTGTTTATACAAAAATCAAAATCCTTGTTGAATCGTGCGAAATATCCAGCCGATTTAAGGGCAGTAGATATGGAACGAGGATAATGATATCCCTGATGAACACGAGCCTGATTGATATATGTTGCTCTTCTGAAGGGGGTGGGATCACAATCCACAACTAATATTCGCTGTTTTCTTTCACCACATAACAACGCTGAATATAAACCATATAAACCTGCTCCAATGATTACTTTGTCATATTTGACCATAATAGGGCTCCTTTTGATAAATAATACAGTTACATTATATCATATTTCGTAGTAACTTGCAAGTATATATGAAGCATTATACGAAACTTTGTGTAATGTTCCAATAGATTTGAGGCCAAAGAAAAAGGAACAAAGTTACCAAAAACACCATATAACAGGAAGAAATCAATCACCTGAAATTTGAGGTTATGGGGTTTGTTTATCCCTATCTACTCATCAAATGGTATTATTCGTTCTATCTTTTCCGGAAAGCTGCCTTTGAAAGATTTATCAGTTTTCGAAATATTAAAAGAGAACTGATGCAAGGTATTGAAATTTTTAGCAGAATAATCTTTTCTTGCAAGATTTTCATCTTTTCTAAAAGACATACCAAAAATTCAATGCAGCGCAGTGTTCCAATCCCTTCCAAAAAGTCGTTGACAGACTTTACAATATATATGCTCATTGTCTAATAATATCGTTAAATATTAAAGGATCGGATTTTGTATATATAGTGTTAAGTAGTAGTGTTACAGTCTGTTTACATTTCCTTTACTTGTTGAAATACCAAGCAAAGATTAGTGTTAGAGCCGAACATTTTGTCCGGCTCTGTTTTGCTATATTATTTGAACCTTTTTCAATCCAACATATAGAATATGCCGATTATTTCTTTTCGATCTTCATCTCAACCGAGAAGATCTTTCTGTTCTGACCTGTAGTGCCTGCGGAAGCACCGTTCTTTGCCCAGCTTGTCCAGCCCAGACCTTCAACATAAACGCGATACTTTACATCATAATAATTAGCAAGCTCGCCTGTAAGCTTTACATCAAAAGCCTCAATTTTCTTGCACTGACCTGTTGTGCCCGAAACAGCGCCGTCAGATACCCAGTCCATCCAGCCGATATCCTGAACGTGGCTTCTGTATGTAATACCGCCCGAATAAGGATAACCGCTTACAGAAAGAGTCATAGCTTCAAGTCTGTGACAATTTGCAGCATTTCCCGAGGTTTCTCCCGAGCCTGTGGCAGATATCCAGCCTTCATCGGAATAATGTCCCGTAAACGACAGATCACCTAAAGAGGTTTTAGGCTCGATCTTCATCTCAACCGAGAAGATCTTTCTGTTCTGACCTGTAGTGCCTGCGGAAGCACCGTTCTTTGCCCAGCTTGTCCAGCCCAGACCTTCAACATAAACTCGATATTTAACGTCATAGTGAT
>JAGAJY010000143.1 GCA_017848125.1 Oscillospiraceae bacterium | reverse complement strand
TTGTTAATAATTTGTAAAATGTGGCAAAACCAACCTTCGTCTTTTGGTAATAAAGTTAAAAAGAACATTTGTTTGACCGAATGATATTCAGGGGTTATTGAATAATTTGCCTGCTATAAAAAACAGGCTGTACAGAACACGATAAAAGTGTCTGCACAGCCTGTTTCAGCGTGTCGAAAAAGAAAACGCTATTGTTACTTTGCACAAGAACTGCATAAAATCAGCTTTGTTCAAAACGTTCCACCGGAACGTTTTGAAGGGTAAATTTGCAAAATATCGGTAAAAGGGGAGGCGGTCTTGTTCGCCTCCCCTCGAAATGCTGTCGCATTTCTCACCCCTTGCTCCGTTATTTTATGGAAATAAGGGGATTTCGCTGTCTGCGGACAGCGACCAAAGGGCTCTGCCCTTTGGAAACCCGCAAGCCTTTGAAAAGGCTTGACCGAAACTTTTACCTTGTGGTTATTTGTGCAACTTTTTTCGTTAGCACACTTTATCGACAGACTGAGCGGCAATGCCGATTTTATCGACATTGCCGCTGATTTTTGTTATACTAAGAATTAAAATAGAATATGATCTGCGTTGCAAATCAATTACGAATTACGCATTGCGAATTACGAATTATCCAAGTTACCGAGCCGTGAATCAAAGCGGTTATGCCAACTGACAGAACGGTTGGGTGCAGGGCTCAGCCCTGCTCTGCTATGGCATTAAAAAGCCCTGTGAGAGCGTTTCTTGTGCGTATGTCAGCCTTTCCCGTAGGGGGCAGACCTGCTATGGTCTGAAATTCCGTTACAGCCCTTACGGTGTCGTCGTCGAATATGCCGTTTAAGGTATTGGGCGGAATGTTAAGATACAGCCCCGAAAGGGTGTTGAGCATTGCCTGAAAGATGATAACGGCTGTGCCCGAATCTCCCGAAGCCAGAATAATATCTGCTGAGGGCAGAGGGATTATTCCCGTCTGCTCCTTTAAGTTTGCCATAATGTCATAGTAATCGTCCGCAATGGCTTCCCATGTGGCACGGTCAGCCTCGCCTGTTACGGGAAGCCCCTTTATCTGCTGATAGTCTGATACCGCTCCTGCGGTGGATTTGCCGTAAACACCGTCGGGATATACGGGGCGGACGTCCGAATATGCATTTGATATTTCCCGCAGATACGTCTGAAGCTCCCTTATATTGCCCGAATGTGTCCTGTATGAAACGGGTATCTCGTCGTTTGCCAAATAACTTCCTCCTTTCTGTTTATCTTATAATATATCCGGGATATTGCCCCGCAGGCTTTACATAGCCGTATTTTACCTGACTGTATATCTCGCCTATTCTCGACCATGTGCCTGCTCCCACATAGCCCACGGGATTTATGCCGAACAGCCGCTGGAATGCCGTTACCGAGCTTTTGGTCAGAGGGCCGAAATAGCCTGTGTCGCTTACGGCAGGTATCTGGGGATAGCTTTTGTTTATCTCCGTCAGATACCGCTGGAGCACCCTGACATATTCATTCTGCATACCCTCTCTAAGTATCATTCCGGGATAGAGAACTATCTCCTCGCTGTCGGGGTCAACGGGAACAGTGTCGGCAATGCCCTTGTAGGCACGGTAAAGATCCTCCCATGTGTCCTCTTCGAGCTCTCCCGTCTGAGGCAGTCCGTATATCTGCTGGAATGCCCTTACCGCATTGGCTGTAGCCTCGTCATAGGTGCCTGTTATGCTTATTTCGGGCACAGCGTCATAATATGCCGCCACTATCGAAAGAATGTACTGTATAACCCTTACATTTGCTCCCGTATCTCCTATGCGGAGTATCTCGGGAACGTCAGCGGTGTAATCCGCAAGGGTAATACCCTCGGAATTAAGCTCACCCAGCTTCTTTATGCCGTTATATATCTGATTCATTTTATACCACGTTGCCTTGTTCACCGTGCCTGTCTGAGAAAGGTCAAATACCTCCTGAAATTTCCTTACGGAGTCCTCGGTGAGAGTGTCATAGGTTCCTGTTACAAAGGGTATTTTCGGAATAGCAGGGTAGTTTCTTGATATCCTGTTAATCTGGGTCTGAATCCTTATGACCTCATCGCCTGCGTTTCCTCTGCCTATCACCTCTCCCGGATATGAGGGGACGTTTGGTCCTACAGGTGCGTTCTGTACTATGTCGATATCATCTCCGTAATAGTATTGCAGTATTTCATAGGGGATAAGACCCTGATTTGCAAGCTCTACAGTTCCCCATTGCTTTAGTCCTCTGCAATTTGTCCGTGCGCCGTCGCAGTAGGCTGTGAACAGGGGCTGTACAGTTCCCTGACGGCGGACGTAATCGTTGAATATCTCATCAACGATATTGCTGATAGGCTCGAAAATATCTCTGCCGTGAACGTAATACTGGTCATACTGAGTGTCGTTTGTTATGTCGAAATTATAGCCCTTTGAGGGATACCATTCTGTATAATATCTGTTCAGTGCATAGCTGATAATGGCATACAGATTTGCTCTCAGGGCGTTTTCGGGCCATGTAGGATATATCTCGCTTGATCCTACATTCTTTATGTAGTCCGCAAAGGGAACGGTCACATTGGG
>JAGAJY010000142.1 GCA_017848125.1 Oscillospiraceae bacterium | reverse complement strand
TGGAGCACGAACCTCACCTATCACCTCGTTTTCTTTCATAAATTCATTCATATAGCGTTACCCCTCACACTTCTTCGAAATCGCTTAAATCGTCATAAACAGGGCTGTTCTGTTCATTGCTTCTGCGGAACTTATCACCTGTGAAATAGAAATCCTTCACGAATACATCGGTAGTAAACCTACGGATATTGTTACGGTCAATATATTCTCCTGTGGTAAGGCTGCCGCTGATTGCGATCATATTGCCCTTAGTAAGATAAGTGCAGATCCTCTCGGCAGTCTTTCCCCATGCGGTGCAGCGGATAAAATCAGTGACCTTTCCGCCGCCTGCATATCTGTCAACCGCCACTCTGAAATTGAGCACCACACCTGCCGAACTCCTGACAGGTCTGAGTGTAAGGTCTGTTGCAATTCTGCCCATGATATTTACGCTGTTCATAATAATTCCTCCTGTTATCTTGCATTGTTATCTTTGTTTTTATTGGTTTCCTGCACATTTTCCTTGTGCTTTTCGGAATACTTTACCCGAACCTTTTCAGCCCATTTGCCGATATTCTCCACTGCATCAATAAATGCCTTGTCCTTGACTGCATCAAGGGTAATGGTTGCCTTGCCCTCGGAGAACTTGGCAGATACGGTCACACCCTCCTTCTGAGCCTTCTGAGTGATGTCATAGGCTGTTCTGGAATCGGTGTTTATGTAAGCTTTGTTCTGAATTTTGCTGTACTCGTTTTTGTTGAAAAACTTTACAGTCTTTTCGGCTGATTTTTCTGCATCGGGAAACTTTGCGGCAATCTTTTCCGCTATTTTATTAGCAGCCTCTGCAATGTGGGGACTCTGCTCCGCAACACCCTTTAACGCTTCGATCACTGTGTTATGATTCTGATCGGCTGTTTCGTTTACAAGGCAGGAAACAGCATAATTCTTCATTGCATCAATAAGCTGCCTGTTATCGCCGCACATGACCTCTGCCGCTTTCAGAGCAAGGTATTTCAGATTTGTGGTATCATCTTTTGAAACTACCTTGTTTCTGCCCGTTTTTTTAGCTTCATAAACCGCATCATCTGCGTGCTTAAATTCCTCATCGAAAATACGCCTTGCATTTTCGGGAGTGACAACTTCTCTCGGCTCCATTGTGTGAACACCCATTGAAACAGTAACTTTAATATCAATAGGCTCACCGTTCTGAACAATGCTGTGTACCTTATTTTCAACGGTATCTCTCAGCCTTTCGGCAATGTCCAGCGCAACCTCGGGTTCGGAATTTATGATGCAGACCATTTCCTCACCGCCCATTCGGAAAGCACAGTCAGCTCCTGCTCTTGTACCCTCCTGCAAAACATCGGCAACTCCCTTGAGGATAACATCTCCCGCCTCATGTCCGTATGTATCGTTCACATTTTTAAAGTGGTCAATATCGCACATGATGATGTTTACGGTCTGTCCTTCGTTCAGATTGCCGCACATGGTATTGGAAAGATACTCATTGAGTCCCTGTCTGTTTTTCAGATGGGTAAGCTCGTCGGTTATCCTGCCCTGATGCTCAAATTCCTTTTTCAGAGCAAGCTCAACGGTATTCACTATCTGGCAGCCCTGACGGAAATTGTTGTAGTCGGCGGGAGTAAAGCCCTCCGCCTTTTCCGCAACGATAACGCCGATGGACTTTCCTCCCGAAGATACAAGAGGAATGACAGCTTCTTTGTTGTCGCTGAGAATATCCTTGCTTTCAAAAGCGTTTTTCAGCTCTCCCGCACTCTGTTCGTCCTGCCAATTGCGGTAATCTCCATGCGAAAAAAACTTGTCATTTGTATTGTCATAGCAATAAAATGTTGCCTTGTCGCAGTTTGTGAGCTGCTTTGTGACAGATTCTATCTCGTTCATGGTATTTTCAAGGGACTGGCTTTCGGTTATTGCGGATATGAATTTATTTACCGTATCCACCTGCGTTTCAAGCTCCCCGAACTTGCTTTCAAGCTCGGCATTTTTTGTTTCAAGGGCAGCCACTCTCGCAAGCAGCGCCTGTAATTCCTGTTCGTTCATTTATGTATTCCTCCCGTCATACAAGATATTTTTCATATTCAAAGCAGTATTCCTCTACGGAATTTTCGTCAATAAGTGCTTCTGCAATGGTATCAAGAGTTTCCTGAAGAATTTCAAGATACTCGCAGAATTTATCAAATGCCGCCCTGCTTTCAAAGGTGTAAACACCCGTTGTACCATATTCGGCACGTTCTTCCTCTGTGGTGGGATATACGCAGGACATATCGACGAAAACAGCATCAAAAAATTCCTTTGTTCGCTGTTCCCCACCGATACCATAAATGCGTATATGCACATCACGTTTTTCCTCACGAATGAAAACTCTCATGCGTTATTCACACCGTCCTTTCTGTTATTTTTGCTGTTCTTGAAATCAGCCTTTTTCTGCTTTATTTCCTCTGCCTGTGCCTTCTTAGCTTTAAGCTCGGATTCGGCATTGCTTTTCAGCTCGCAGAGCTTCTGCATAAATTTGTTCTTGCTGAGCTGTTCTTCCTTGAGCTGAACCTGTTCCTCAAGCAGCCGCTTTGCATACTCCCTGTCCTGCGGCTTAATCTTTTCCCATTCGCTTTCGGGAGTAACAATTATCTCTGGCTTGCCACCAACAAGCTCCTTGCGGATCTTTTTATCCCTCGACCATTCCGAAATGGTTGTCCATATATCATCAAAATCGAAAGGAATTTTACGGAAAGAATCGTTATCCAGGCGGTCATATTCCTTGTCAGTTTTCATAATGAAGAAATATACATTTTCTCCATGAGTAATTTCCAGAACGGTTTCGGGTATCATGGCACGGCTTCTGAGATACCTGTCAAGTGCAATGTTCGTGAGCTTTTCATCCGCATACTCAACTTCATTGCCCACCACTTTAGTAAGGTCTATCTCCACAACCTCCTGCGCCTTATTGTCGGGAACATTGTAGTCAAACCAGCAAGGGAATTTCGTGCATATCTTCCGCCTGCGTGGATATACTCTGATGATGAATTTCATCTTGCATTTGTGAACATAGTCCTCGTAAGCCTGAGCGAAATTATCGTCAAAGTGAATGTTCTCCGACTTGACATATTTCAGAAAATCCTTATAGTACGGCTTCTTATACACCGCTGTCAGATAGGCAATATCCTTAATGTCAAGAAGAACGCAGTCCTTTATGGATAGCTCGGAAGGTTTCTCGCCCTTCATGAGCCTTTCCACATATTCTTTAAGGTCATTGAAATCTCCGTTATCAAGACCATTCTGAATATCCAGCTTTGTCAGCTTTTCAAGTGAAATGTTCTTGCCATCGGTAATTACGGCGGCAAACTCAATGTCATTCTCCAGCAGCATACCGAGAAATTCCTTATCCTTCAGATGAACAAATCCTTCGGAGATTATTGTGTAGCTGCTGTCATAGAGGGCAAGGGCAGACTGAATATCTATCTGCTGCATTTCATCAAATTTCTTTGAGAAAGCTGCACACATGAGAACATTCTGAATGATCCTGCCGTTGTATCTGTCCTCACCTTCGTCATTGCCCTGCTCCACTAGAATTTTTTCCACCTCGGCAATTTCATCGGAATAATTCTCACAGTCGGGCATAATTTTGATAAATGCGTCATCATCAATATATCCGCCGCCGTAAAGGATAAGGAGGGACGCAAGTGTGGGTGAAAATTCCTTGCCGGATATTCCGTTCTTTATGCTGTCCGAAAGCCTTCGCACCTCAATATCCTCGGGCATATCCACACCGAAAATATGAGCAATGAACATATCCCGCCACAGCTTTTCCTTCATCTG
>JAGAJY010000141.1 GCA_017848125.1 Oscillospiraceae bacterium | reverse complement strand
GTTCTTGGACTCAGGGAACTTTTGTAAGCAGTTCATCAGCCGAAATGAGCGGAGTAGATGTTTCGGAAGTTACCTCCGTTAAATTCAATGCAGTTGCATATGACATCAACTGGGGTTGGAATAACGGCAAATTCACCGTTGACGGTAGCTCTTGGAATGAGTATTCTTTTGGTGGTGTAAATGAAAACGCTCCTGATGGAACATACGATTTAACTCTCGACACCTCAAAACTTTTTACTGCAACAATGGATTTTGCTGTAAAGCCCGATAATACTTGGGCTGTCGGCTGGGGCACCGGTACAAACGAGGGTGCAGGATTTGCAGTATTCTCAATTGATTTCTTAGCTGGCAGTGAGTTAGTAGGAACTTGGACAAACGGCTATTGGCTTGGCACAGAAGTTCCCGTTGACTCCGTAACCATCACCCCCGCAACCCTCGACCTCACCGTAGGCGATGAAAAAACACTTACAGCAACAGTTCTTCCCGACAATGCTACAGATAAGACTGTTGAATGGTCTTCCTCCAACGAAGAAGTTGCAACAGTTGACGAAAACGGCAAGGTAACAGCAGTTGCAGAGGGTACAGCTACAATCACAGCAGCAGCAGGCGAACAAACTGCTGAATGCGAAGTAACAGTATCCGCAAAGACCTACCCCATCACCGTGACAACAAACGATGAAACAATGGGTACTGCCTCCGCAAAGGTTACCGAAGCTAAAGAGGGCGAGCTTGTTACCCTTACACCTGTAGCTAAGACAGGCTATAAGTTCGTAGAGTGGGTAGCTCCTGAGGGCGTTACCATTTCTAAGGACAATACATTTGTAATGCCTGCAAAGGCAGTTACAGTAAAGGCTGTATTTGCTGTAAAGGAAGCTGACGAATTTGATATCGTTATCGATAAGAACATCGAAAACGGTACAGTTGCAGTAACAGGCGGTGCAACAGCTGCCAAGGCAGGCGATACCGTTACTCTTTCCATAACTCCCGATATGGGCTGTGAATTTGTTTCGCTTACCGTAAACGGCGAAGCAATCGAAGGCAACAGCTTTGTAATGCCTGCAGAGGACGTTGCAATTTCCGCTGTATTCAAGAAGATCGATTATAAGATCACAATCAAGCCCGATGAATGCGGCACAATTACCGTTGATAAGGAAACCGCTCAGTATGGCGATACAGTAACCGTAACCGTTACTCCCAATGAGGGTTACATCGTTCACGCAGTCTATGTAAACGGCGAAGCTATCGAAGGCACAACCTTCAAAATGCCTGCGGAAGATGTTGAGATTTTTGTAGGCTATGAAACAAAAGGCTCTATCGAAACAGAGGGCGGCACTTCCCCCAGCGGTATTACAATAAGCTTTGAGGATAACAATGACGCTGTTCTTGAAGCAGTATTCGGAGAAGACTGGGCGGATCGCTACGCAATAAGCGATAATCTCAGCGTAAAAATGGAAGTTCTTGACGAAGTTCCCGCAGAGGACGAGACTGCTGTTGAGGATTACCTCTCCGACAATCAGTATCTCGGCGTTATCCTTGATATTAACCTTATCAAGACAGTAAACGACACAAGCACAGCGGTAACAGAGTGCAGCAAGCCTATCTCCTTCAACATTGACGTTCCTGCTGATATCATCGCAGAGGACAGAATATATTCTGTAGTAAGAGTTCATGACGGCAAGGCTGAGAACATCGGCGGTACATTTGACAGTGAAAGCAATACTATCACCGTTTCCTCCGACAAGTTCTCCACATATGCTATCGTATATGATGAAGCTTCTGTTGAAGAACCTGTTCCCGAGCCCGATGTCGAGCCTGTAGTTTACTACAGCATTACATCTGACAGAAATGTAAGAACAAGCCTTTCTTCCGCAAGTGCAGGAACAACAGTTACCGTAAACGTTGATTTCGGCTATGACGCTATCGTTTACTGCGGCGGAACAAGAATCGCAAGAATCACCGACAGAGGTGCATTCGTAATGCCTGCAGGCAGCGTAAGAATCGTTACCGAAGCAAACGGCTATCTTGCAATGATAAAGAAGGCTGCTCCCAACTCCTACATTTTCGTTTATGACAGCGAAATGAACCACATCAAGACCAACGGCTCAAGAAAGGGTATCGTAGGAGAGGGTACTATCACAGTCAAGCTTGGCGAAGAATATGCCGGTATGACTGTTACACTCTACAAGGGCAGAAAGAGCACAGCTGTTGAGCTTGACAGCGCAGTTCTCGACGCTAACGGCAATGCAACATTTACTGTAGAGGGCGGAAAGAATTACACAGCTGTTGTTGAGTAATTTATTTCCCGATTCAGCTTAAAAATCAAAAGCTTCGGCAGGAATGGGTGCCGCATAGCTTTATGAAAAAGATGTGCCGTCTGATTCAAAATTGAGTCAGACGGCATTTTTTGCAAAGCTTATGAAAATATACCGAAAATCAGGTTAACGGCAAAGCAGAGTATCAGTCCTGTTACCGTAGGCAATGCCATTGCAAGAAGCGTGTGCCTCCATGAGCCTGTTTCCTTTTTTACAGTAAGGCAGGCTGTGGCACAGGGGAAATGACAGAGCATAAATATTATCACGCATACAGCGGTTGCGGCAGTCCAGCCCTGTGCGGCAAAAAGCTCTGCCGCACCGCCGCCGTCTGTAAGTATTCCGCCGCCAGAATATATCATCATTATCAGAGGGAGTACAATTTCATTGGCAGGAAACCCAAGGATAAAACCGAGGATAATAGCTCCGTCCATTCCGAAAAGCTGTCCGAAGGGGTCAAGAAATGCCGAACAATGAGTAAGAATACTTTCGCCGCCCACCGTGATATTTCCCATCAGCCAGATAACAAGCCCGGAGGGAGCGGCAATTGTCACCGCTCTGCCGAGAACGAATATAGTTCTGTCAAACAGCGAGCGTACAAGCACCTTTCCTATCTGGGGTCTGCGGTATGGAGGAAGCTCTAAGGCAAATGATGAGCTTTCACCCTTTAATATGGTTTTTGACAGAAGCCCCGAGATAAAGAATGTGAGCATTGCTCCAAGAACAATGACTGCCGTGAGGATAAGCGTTCCCTGAAAGGAGCTTGCGGCAAAGAAGCCGATAAGAGCAATAAGCGCAGGAAATCTGCCGTTGCAGGGCATAAATACATTTGTGAGAATAGCAATAAGCCGCTCACGGGGGGAATCTATTATCCTGCATCCCGTAATTCCTGCGGCATTGCAGCCAAGCCCCATTGCCATTGTAAGGGACTGCTTTCCGCTGGCATTTGCTCTGCTGAAAAAGCGGTCAAGATTGAATGCGGCTCTTGGAAGATAGCCCACGTCCTCAAGCAATGTGAAAAGAGGGAAGAATATCGCCATAGGCGGCAGCATAACCGACACAACACGGCTGAGAACGCCGTAGATGCCGTCTATAAGCATACTTTCCGCCCACTCCGAGCAGCCGACAGCTCTGAGCCATTCCCTGAAAACCGCTCCAAGCCGTGAAAAACCGCTGTAAAGCCATTCCGACGGGTAATTTGCCCCCTTTACCGTAATGAAGAAGATAAGCCCCAGAAGCGCCAGCATAAGCGGCAGACCCCATATCCTGTGGGTAAGGATACGGTCTATCCTGCGGTCACGCTCAAAGCTGTCGGAACGCTTGCTGTGAACGGCTTTTCGGGCAATTTCCTCCGCTCTGTCAACAATTGACGTAACGGTAATATCTCTCAGCAATGCAGGGTCTATCCCCTTTTCACCGAGAACAGCCATTGCCCTGTTGTATGCACCCCCAAGCTCGCTGTCCTCGTCGGAAAGAGAGGCTTTCAGCTCGCCGCAGGTGAAGCTGTCGAGGGTAGAGATAAAATCCTCACAGCGTTCAAGTATTCTCAAAGCGGCAAAGCGTGTGCTGATTTTACCCCGAATAAGCCTTTCCAAAGGCTGAGACAGCTCTGAAACCGCCTTTTCCACTGCTTTCGGATATGTAACGGGGGGCTCGGGCAAAATAATATCCGAAAGCTCCTCCGCACGGGTAATAAGCTCATCAAGCCCCTTGCCGCTTCTTGCCGCCGCACCGCATACAGGTATGCCCAGAAGCTCCTCAAGAGCGGCTGTATCAACGGAAATACCCCTTTTCGCCGCCTCGTCAAGAAGATTCACGCAGACCATTGCGTGAGGGGTTATTTCAAGTATCTGCAAGACCAGATTCAGATTGCGTTCAAGGCACGAGCCGTCGCAGACTATTATCACTCCGTCGCTTCCGCCGTAGGCTATGTAGTCCCTTGTGACCTGCTCCTCTGCGGAATGTGCCATCAGGGAATATGTCCCGGGAAGGTCGGTCAGGGTAATTGTTTTATCTCCCCTGATGCATTTTCCCCTTGCTGTGGAAACTGTTTTTCCCGTCCAGTTGCCCGTATGCTGATTCATTCCCGTAAGGGCGTTGAATACGGTAGATTTGCCTACATTGGGATTTCCTGCAAGAGCTATATTTTTTTCAGTCTTATTACCTCCGTTCAAAAAATCAGATCCTTTCATAAGTAGCGTCATTATCATTATATTTCCGATTTGTATATGAAATGACTGATATTTTCAGTCTGCGATGAATATTGACAGGTGATAATCTGATCTTTCTGCTGACGGGATATAATTTTACAAAAAAGTAGTGACAAAATCAAAATAATGGTATATAATAGTAGTTGGCATACTTTAAAAAGAAAGGCAGGAATTATCGTGTCAAAGAAAACTTTTTACATTACCACACCCATCTATTATCCGTCGGGCAATCCCCATATCGGTCATTGCTACACAACAGTAGCCTGTGACTCAATTGCCCGTTATAAGAGAATGCAGGGCTATGATGTGATGTTCCTCACAGGTACGGACGAGCACGGTGCAAAAATTCAGCAGAATGCCGAAAAGGCAGGTATGACTCCCAAGGAATATGTTGACGGTATAGTTGAAAACTTCAAGAAACTTTGGAGCTTTATGAATATAAGCTACGACAGATATATCCGTACTACTGACGATTATCACATTGAAACAGTACAGAATATAATGACCAAGCTTTATGAAAAGGGGTATATTTACAAGGGCTCATATACAGGCAAATACTGTGTTCCCTGTGAAAGCTTCTGGACAGATACACAGCTTGTTGACGGAAAATGCCCCGACTGCGGACGTGAGGTTATAGATTCTGAGGAAGAAGCGTATTTTCTTAAGCTGTCGGAATTTACCGATAGAATAACCGACCTGCTTAAAAACAAGGGCTACCTTTTCCCTGAGACAAGAATAAACGAAATGATAAACAATTTCGTTAAGGACGGTCTTGAAGATCTGTGCATTTCAAGAACAACAGTCAAGTGGGGTATTCCTATGCCCTTTGATGAGAAGCATACCGTTTATGTATGGCTTGATGCACTTATTAACTATATTTCCGCACTTGGCTATGAAAACAGCACATATAATGATTTTGAGAAATACTGGCCCGCTTCAATGCATATGACAGCAAAGGAAATCGTAAGATTCCATTCCATCGTATGGCCTGCATTGCTTATGATGCTTGATATTCCCGTGGCTGACAAGCTGTATGGACACGGCTGGATAAATTTCAACGGTCAGAAAATGTCCAAATCGCTCGGAAATGTTGTAAATCCTCTTGTGCTCGGTGAACGTTACGGTGTTGATTCAGTGCGTTATCAGATACTGAGGGATATGCCTTACGGCGGAGATTCCAACTTCTCCAATGAAATAATGATAAACCGTATCAACTCTGACCTTGCAAACGATTTGGGCAATCTTGTTTCGAGAACTGTAGCTATGGTCGATAAGTACTTTGGCGGTACTCTTCCTTCCGAAAGGCAGTCCGACTCTATGGACGACGAGCTTATCGGTATGGCAAAGGCTATCAGAGGAATTGTTGACGTTAACATTGAGGAGGCTCAGCTTTCAAAGGCATTGGAGGAAATCTTCAAAGTAGTTTCCCGTGCAAACAAATATATCGACGAAACGACTCCATGGGTGCTTGGCAAGGACGAAAGCAAAAAGGCACGTCTTGCAACAGTGCTCTATAATCTCCTTGAAACTATCAGAATTGCTTCAACTCTTCTCAGCTGCTTTATGCCCACAACAATGCCCGAGGTATGGCGTCAGATAGGCGCTTCTGCTGAGCACGTTACCTATGAGAATGCGGCAGAATTCGGTGTAATGCCCCTTGATACCACGGTTACAAAGGGCGGAATAATCTTCCCCAGAATCGACGTTGACAAGGAAATAGAGGAGCTTAACGCCCTTATTGCCGCACAGGCACAGGCTGCACAGTCCGCCGAGGACGCTGACGGTGCAAATCTCGAGCCTCTTGCAGACATAATCGGCATTGATGATTTCTTCAAGGCTGACCTGAGAATTGCCGAGATAAAGAGCTGTGAGAAGATACCCAAGGCAAAGAAGCTTCTGAAGCTTATTGTGAACGACGGCTTCGGCGAAAGACAGGTAGTTTCGGGAATCGCCAAGTGGTACACTCCCGAGGAGCTTGTGGGCAAAAAAATAATCCTTGTGGCAAACCTCTCTCCCGCAAAGCTCTGCGGAGTTGAGTCCAACGGAATGATAGTAGCCGCAAGCGTAGGCGAGGACGCTAAGGTCATATTTGTTGACAAGGATATTCCCAACGGTTCAAGGCTTTCATAAAATGATTAAACGGTGACTGTTTCGGCAGTCACCGTCAGCGTGTCGCTGAACCCACAGCAACAGGTTTATTGATTTGCTGCTCGGTAACTTTCGTTTTGCGTGGTTTTACCGAGCTGCATATTGGTCAGAAAACGTAACAATGGCTGTTTAGGCAGTCAACGTTTTTTACCTTAAAATAAAAAAATATCTCTCAGCCTATTGCAAAAAGGGAAAAAATGGAGTATAATAATAATATAAAATTAAAAGTGTGCTCAGGCACATTATATGGAGGTACATTCAAATGTCAAGATTAGTTTCCGCTAAGGATATGCTTAACAAGGCTCGTGACGGCAAGTACGCTGTAGGTCAGTTCAACATCAACAACCTGGAGTGGACAAAGGCTATCCTTCTCACAGCTGAGGAGCTTAAGTCCCCCGTAATTCTCGGCGTTTCCGAGGGTGCAGGCAAGTATATGTGCGGCTACAAGACCGTTGTAGGTATGGTTGAGGGTATGCTCGAGGAGCTCAACATCACTGTTCCCGTTGCTCTCCACCTTGACCACGGCTCTTTCGAGGGCGCAAAGGCTTGCATCAACGCAGGCTTCTCTTCCATTATGTTTGACGGTTCTCACTATCCCATCGAGGAGAACATTGCCAAGACAACAGCTCTCGTAAACGCTTGCGATGTTCTCGGCATCTCCATCGAGGCTGAGGTTGGTTCTATCGGCGGCGAAGAGGACGGCGTTGTAGGTGCAGGCGAGTGCGCTGATCCCAACGAGTGCAAGATGATCGCTGATCTTGGCGTTACAATGCTGGCAGCAGGCATCGGCAATATCCACGGCAAGTATCCCGAGAACTGGGCAGGTCTTTCCTTCGATACACTTGCAGCTGTTAAGGAGAAGGTTGGCGATATGCCTCTCGTACTCCACGGCGGTACAGGTATCCCCGAGGATATGATCAAGAAGGCTATTTCCCTCGGCGTTGCAAAGATCAACGTTAATACCGAGTGCCAGCTCGCTTTCGCTGCTGAGACAAGAAAGTATGTTGAAGCAGGCAAGGATCAGCAGGGCAAGGGCTTCGACCCCAGAAAGCTTCTCGCTCCCGGCTTCGAGGCTATCAAGGCTACAGTTAAGGAAAAGATGGAGCTTTTCGGTTCTGTAGGCAAGGCTTAATCGGAACTCTGTAAAAAAGTTTATCCTCCGTACCCTTTCGGGTGCGGAGGATTTTTTTAT